>NZ_NSFW01000020.1:0-154527 GCF_002294905.1 Mesorhizobium sp. WSM4308
AGCAGGCTTTCCAGATGCGCGACGTCATTGTGCCGGAAGATCTTCTTCTCGGCGCCGGAGCGCCTAACACCTTCGATCATCGAGGCGTGGTTCAGCTCGTCCGAGATGATCAGGCAGTTGGGCAACAGCCGGGCGATGGTCGAGATCGAGGCTTCGTTGGAGACGAAGCCGGAGGTGAAGACCAGGGCCGCGTCCTTGCCGTGCAGGTCGGCAAGCTCATGCTCGAGCTCGACCAGCGGGTTGGAGGTGCCGGAAATGTTGCGGGTGCCGCCGGCGCCCGAGCCCATCTTGCCGGCCGCGTCCTGGAACGCGGCGATGACGTCGGGGTGCTGGCCCATGCCGAGATAATCGTTGGAGCACCAGACGGTGATTTCCTCGGCGCGGCCGTTGGAGCGCCAGATGGCGCGCGGAAACTTGCCCGCGATGCGCTCGAGGTCGGCGAAGACACGATAGCGCCGCTCCGCGTGGAGCTGGTCGATCGCTTCTTCGAAGAACCGCTGGTAGTTCATGTCCGCTTCCCAATTTTGCGCGGGATCATAATCATTGGCCTATTGGTCGTCCACCGGGCCGTTTTGGTCAAAATGCCACGCCCCGCACCTGTTCCTAACGATGACGGATCGTGGCCTATTCCCACTCCACGATACGCTTTGTGGATCACTTATGTTTCAGCACGATGCCACATTTGGTGAACGCCGGTTACCAAGGGTTCTAATGGCCATGCGGCAGGCTTTCCAGTAAGGCGGTGTTTGAGACAGTTTCCGATAAATCTTGAGATGCGAGGATGCGGATGACGGTTTTGGTGACAGGCGGCGCCGGCTATATCGGCAGCCACATGGTCTGGGAATTGCTGGATGCGGGTGAAAGCGTGGTCGTGCTCGACCGGCTTTCCACCGGCTTCGAATGGGCGGTGGCGCCGGAGGCAAAGCTCGTCGTCGGCGATGTCGCCGACAAGGAATTGGTCGGCGGGATCATCAGGGACAATCATGTCGATGCGATCATCCATTTTGCCGGTTCCATCGTGGTCCCCGAATCGGTCGCCGACCCGCTCGCCTACTACGAGAACAACACCTCGAAGACACGCACGCTGATCGAAACCGCGGTGCGCGAGGGCGTGTCGCATTTCATCTTTTCCTCGACCGCCGCCGTCTATGGCGGCGCCGGGCTGGAGCCGGTGCGCGAGGATGCCCGCCTGGCGCCGGAATCGCCCTATGGCCTGTCCAAGTTGATGAGCGAGTGGATGTTGCGCGATGCCGGCCTCGCGCACGACATCCGTTACACGGCGCTGCGCTATTTCAACGTTGCCGGCGCCGACCCCAGGGGTCGCACTGGCCAGTCGACTCCGGGCGCCACCCACCTCATCAAGGTCGCCTGCGAGACCGCGCTCGGCAAGCGTCCCTTCATGCAGGTGTTCGGCACCGACTACCCGACGCCGGACGGCACCTGCATGCGCGACTATATCCATGTCAGCGACCTGGCAGCTGCGCATCGCCTGGCGCTGCAGCGGCTGCGCGCCGGGGGACAGAGCCTCGTCGCCAATTGCGGCTACAGCCATGGCTATTCGGTGCTCGAGGTCATTGAGAGCGTGCGCCGCGCCTTTGGCCGGGATTTCGAGGTGAAGATGGGCGACCGGCGCCCTGGCGACGCCGCTGCGGTGGTCGCCAATTCAGACCTTGCCCGCGCGGAACTCGGCTGGACGCCACAACGCGACGATCTGGACCAGATCGTTGCCGACGCACTCGCCTGGGAACGCATCCTGACCAGCAAGAACTCCGCCCGCGGCTAAGCCAGCCCCCCAAGGGCTCGCAAGGCGCGCGGCGACGCGCTATGGAAGCAGTCGCGACGCGGCGTGGAGGCGCCGTGCCGCCGAGAGCTTTGGGGGATGGCATGAAGATAACGGTGCTCGGCGCCGGCGTTGTCGGCACGGCAGCGGCCTATTACCTGGCCGCCGACGGCCACGAGGTCACCGTGATCGAGCGCCATGCGGCGCCGGCGCGTGGCACCAGCCAGTCCAATGCCGGCCTGGTTTCTCCGGGCGACGCCACCGCCTGGGCCTCGCCGGCGGCGCTGAAGACATTTCTGCGCGGGCTCTACAATCATGATCTCGGCATCAAGGTGCGGCTGCGCTTCGATCCTTATTTCCTCGCCTGGAGCCTGCGTTTCCTGCGCCAATGCACGGTGGCCCGCCTGCGCGCCAACAGCCAGGTCAAGCTGCGCCTGGCGCTCTACTCGCGCGACTGCATCAACGCCATCTCGGCCGACACCGGCATCCACTATGACGAGCGCAAGAAAGGCATCCTGTATTTCTTCCGCTCGCAGCACAGCCTCGACACCGGCACCGACAATTACCGCTATCTGGCCGAGCATGGCCTGCCGATCGAGATCGTCGGCCGCGACCGGCTGGTCCAGCTCGAACCGGGCCTTGCCGGGGTGAAGGAGAAGATCGCCGGCGGCGTCTATTCGCCGATCGACCAGACCGGTGATTCCCGGCAGTTCGTGGAAAAGCTCGCCGCCCATGCCGCCGAAAAGCTCGGTGTGAAATTCCTCTACGGCACGACGGTCGAGGGTCTCGACATTGAGGGCGACCGGGTGCGGTCGGTGATGACCTCGGCCGGACCGGTGACGGGTGATGCCGTGGTCATCTCGATGGGGCCGGAAAGCGGTCTGCACGGCCGCCGCTACGGCATCGACCTGCCGGTCTATCCGGTGAAGGGCTATACCGCGACCATTCCGCTGGAAGACGAGAGCAAGGGGCCGACCATGGGCGGCGCCGACGAGGACCAGTTGATGGCCTATTCGAGGCTCGGCAACCGGTTGCGGCTGGCTTCGACCGCCGAATTCACCGGCTTCGACCGCACCCACAAACCCAGCGACTTTGTCACCATGTTCAGGACTGCCAGGGACCTCTTCCCCGGCGCATTCGACGAGAAGAAGGCGGAGCTCTGGGCAGGGCTGCGGCCAATGATGCCGGGCTCCGTGCCGGTCATCGGTCAGGCGCGCTACAAAAACCTCTATCTCGACACCGGCCACGGCCATGTCGGCTGGACGATGGCCTGTGGCTCGGGAAAATTCCTGGCCGACCTCGTTGCCGGCCGCAAGCCCGAGATCGACCCGCAGGGACTCGTCTACGTCAACTGATGGAGCACTAGTCGTCGTGCTGGCACCGCGTCCATTGGCCCTGCACCCATTCAGCAAGCCAACCACGCTCAAGCCGCCCAATCTGTGCCAGATTGTCCTGCGTGGTGGTCAGATGGCCGAGGCCGACGACTTCGAAATCTTCGCAGTCCGCAGGATGATCATGTGCGCCGCATGTCAGTTGCCACTCGCCATCGGAATGACGGACGACCAGTGCCACCGGTCTCTCCAATCGAAAGACGTGCCCACATACAATTGCTCTGGTTTCCAACATTGAGACCGTCACTTCTGGCTTTGACAGGTATCAGAAGATGATCTTGAAGATGCACCTGGCCGATAGATTATACAAACCCTGAGAGGAAAAATGTCGGGACCGCAAGTCGCCATCGACCTCGGCCGTATCGAGCGCAACGCACGGACCATTGTTGACCGCTGCGCTTTGTCCGGCATCAAGGTGTTCGGCGTCACCAAGGGCACCTGCGGCATGCCGCAAGTGGCGCGCGCCATGCTGCGCGGCGGCGTCGCCGGCATTGCCGAATCGCGTTTCGAAAACATTCGCCGGCTGCGCGACAGCGGCATCAGCGTGCCGATCATGCTGCTGCGCAGCCCGCCCATGGCGCGCATCGAGGAGGTGGTGCGCACCGTCGACATCAGCCTGCAGTCGGAACTCGCCACCATCCGCGAGATCTCGCGCATCGCCGAGCGCATGGGCCGCGTCCACGACATCATGCTGATGATCGATCTCGGCGACCTCCGCGAAGGCATCTGGCCGAGCGACCTGATCCCCACCGTTGAGCGGATCCTCGAGTTCAAGGGCGTGCGCATCGCCGGCATCGGCACCAATCTCGGCTGTTTCGGCGCCATCATGCCGACGCCGGAAAATCTTGGGCAACTCGTCGCCCACGCCTACAAGACGGAGCGCCTGTCGGGCAAAAGTCTCGACTGGATCTCCGGCGGGGCTTCGTCGTCGCTGACGCTGCTGCTCGAAGGCACACTTCCGGCCGGCATCAACAATCTCAGGGTCGGCGAGGCGATCCTGCAAGGCGGCGTCGAAACCTTTCGCGATGTGCCATGGGATGAACTCGAGCCCGACGCGTGCCGCCTGACCGGCGACATCATCGAGGTCAAGCTCAAGCCGTCGCGGCCGATTGGCGAGTCCGGCTACGACGCTTTCGGCAACCAACCGGTCTTTCCCGACGAGGGCGACAGGCTGCGCGCCATCGCCAATATCGGCCGCGAGGACGTGCTGGTCGAAGGGCTGACGCCGATCGCCAGGGGGATCAGGGTGCTCGGCGCCTCCAGCGACCATCTGCTGCTCGACGTGCAGGACGCCGACCCGCGCCCCGCTGTGGGAGATCGCGTCGCCTTTCGCATGAGCTACGGCGCCATGCTGCTGGCGATGACGTCGGAGTATGTCGAGAAGGCGCCGATGCATGACGTCGCGGACTTTTCCGGCCGCAAGATGGTGTCGATCTCGGCCGAACAGGAAGCCGCCGGCATTCTTGCCCGCGAGGGGACCGGCGCGCGGCTGGAGGCGATGAATTTCGACGTCGTGGAACTCACCGATGTCGAGCGGCCGCCCTCGGGGCTGATCCGGCTGAGTGCCGGCGCCGATCGCCGTATCGCCCACAAGGCGCTGACTGCGACGGGGCGCGCAACGCATTCCTTCGGCCTGATCTGGATCGATTCCATCGCCGCGCTGATGCCGGAAGACGAAGAGGGCATCGACCTGCCGGAAGGTTCGGTGCTGGCCCGTACCCTCGGCCTCGATCACAAGGCCGGCGCGCTGCAGCCGCAGCTGTCGCCGGAAAATGTCGTCATCGTGGGTCTGCGCCATGCCGATCCGGCGGAGGCGCGGGTGCTGAAGGATTCGCGGGTGTCGGCCTTCACCATGACCGATATCGACGCCATGGGCATGCGCGACCTTATGCATGAGGCGATCCGCATCGCCACGTCGGGCACACAGGGCTTTCATCTCAGCTATTCCCCAACGGCGACCGAATTCGCCGGCTGGGCGGCCGGCTCCGGCGGGCTGACCGTGCGCGAGACGCATCAGGCGATGGAGGCGATCGCGCTGTCGGGCGGGCTTTTGTCGATGGATGTTTCGGGGCTGAGCAAGGATATCGAGCCCAGGATCGGCGCTGACACCGTGAACTTCGTCATGTCGGCCTTCGGCAAGCGGATCCTGTGATCAGCCCCGCGACTCGACCGCCGCGCGCCATGCGCTGGCATAGTCGGCCCAGGCCGGGTCGGTCGGCGGTTCCGGTCGCTCGCCTTTGCCGTGCGCCGTGACCAGATCGGACGCCAGCAGTGCCGCGCCGATGCTGGTTCCCGTGGCGGCTTCGGAGGCGACGACGGCGCGGCCTGTGCTTGCGGCCAGCATGCCGACGAACAGGCGATTGCGGGCAAACGGGCCTTCGACGATGGTCGGGCCATCGCCGCCGATCAGGTCGAGGCAGGTCGCCGTCATCAGTGCCAGGTAGAACGAGATGGAGGCAAAGCGCTGGCCATTGTTCATGCCGTCGGCATTGAGCCATGTCGCGGCCTGATGCGGGAACGGCCCTGATCCCTGTTGCGTCGACGGCAGCAGCAATGTCTTCCGCGCGAGCACGGCCCGGACATCATCGCCGCTCCAGGTCTCCGGCCGGCCTTCCGTCAGCACGGAAAACTCGCGGCCGCCCATGAAACGGGCCGAGAGGACGGGGTCGCCCAGCGCATTGACATTGACCAGCGTATCGCGCGCCGCATCCAACGCAATCTCTCTGCCGCCGACCGCCATCGACACCACCCAGGTGCCGGTCGAGACGACCGAGAAGGGTGGCGCGTCGGACAGGAGATGCGGCAGCAGCGAGGCGTTGGAATCGTGCAGGCCGCAGAACACTGGGGTTTGCGCATCAAGGCCGGTGCGCGCGGCAAGCGCTGGCAGGATCGGACCGAGGCGATCCCTGGCCGGCCGCACCGGTGCCATCAGGCGGCGCCAATCCAACCGATCGACCAGCGACGAAAAGTCAGCATGCCATGGATTCCACAGATCGGTGTGGCAACCGAGCGAGGTCACTTCGTTGGCGGCAACGCCGGTCAGGCGCAGCGCCCAGTATTGCGGGTACATCAGAATCGCGGCCGCATGCGCGAACGCGGCCGGAAAGCATTTCTGCTGCCAAAAAAATTGCGCACCGAGATTGAGGCCGAGCGGCAGGCGCGGTGTGCCGGTCTCGGTGAAGGGCGGTCGAACAGCGTCATAGTCCGCCGCCAGCCTGTCGGGGCCGTCGAACTCATAGTCGAGCATCGGCAGCACCAGTTCGCCAGAGGCGTCGACCAGCGCACCTGTCGCGCCATGCGTGGTGATCGAGATGGCGGCGATCGGCTGTTCGCGGTTGAGATCGGCAAGGCTGTCGAGGATGAATGTCCATAGCGCCTCGACATCGTGATGCGGGTAGGGCGCTTGCCGCACCGGCGCATTCGCCATCCGGCGCAGCGCTACCTCGCTCAAGGTTGCGAGGTCGACCAGCGCCACCTTGGCGTTGGTCTTGCCGATGTCGATGACGGCGATGTGGCGCAGAGCACTCATGCCATCTGGAACACAGTTTCCAGCGGCACGGCCACCGGCTCGTTGTCCGGCTTCGTTTCCATGATGTCGGCCATGTGAGCCCACCAGCGCTGCATCACAGGATGCTTCGGCAATTCGGCCATGCCGTGATCGTCGCGCCGCCACAGCACGCCGAACAGGATGTTGGTCTCTTCGTCGAGATGGATCGAATAGTCGGACACGCCGGCCTGTTTCAAGAGCGCGACCAGCGACGGCCAAATCTCGTCATGGCGCTTCCTGTACTCGGCCTTCATGCCCGGTTTGAGCTTCATCTTGAACGCGTATTTCTCAGGCATCAGCTGCTACCTCGCAGCCGCCGCCAGACGATTGGCAGCGCGATGACGATGATCAGCAGCACGCCGATGAAGATCGACATGACGATGCCGGGCACGTTGAGCAGGCCGAGCCCAAACGTCACCAGCCCCATGATGAACGCGGCGAGCACGACGCCGACAATGCTGCCGGCGCCGCCGAGGATGCTGACGCCGCCGAGCACCACCATGGTGATGACTTCCAGCTCATAGCCTTGCGCGATCGACGGTCGCGTCGAGCCGAGGCGCGAGGTGATCAGCACCGAGGCTATACCCGACATCAGCCCGGTCAGGCAGAACAGGGTGAATTTGATACGCCCGACGCGCACGCCGGAAAACTGCGCCGCGACCGGATTGTTGCCGATGGCGAAGACGCGGCGGCCGAAACTCGTGCGATGCAGGAGGAACCAGTAGACGACGGCGGCGACGAGGAAGAGCACCAGCTCGAACGACACCACCCACCAGACATAGCCCTGGCCAAAGAAGGCGAACCTTTCGGGATAGCCCTTATAGGCCTGGTCGCCGAGGATGATGAAGGCGATGCCGCGGAACAGGCTCATCGTGCCGATGGTGACGACGATGGACGGCAAGCCGAGCCGTGTCACCAACAGCCCGTTGAAGGCGCCGCAGCCAAGCCCGACCACAATGCCGATCAGCACCAGCACCGGTGTACCCGCACCCGCCTGCACCGCCATGCCCATCATGGTCGATGCCAGCGCGATGATGGCGGCGACCGACAGGTCGATTTCGCCGGAGATGATCAGCAGCGCCATGGCAAAGGCGATCATGCCCTTCTCGGTGAAGTTGAAGGTCAGATCGGACAGCGAATAGGGATCGAGGAAATAGGGCGAGGCGAAGCTGTTGATGGCGAAGATGGCGACGGCCACCACGACCAGCAGTGCCTCCCAGGAAAAGATCGCCGAAGACAGCGGCCTGTCGAGCCGGTCGGGAATATGGCGTGGGGCAGGGATGTCGGTCATGCCGCCTCCGTCTTTCTCAGGATGATCCGGCCTTGCTGGCGTTCGCCGCGCGCGTTGAGCACGACCGCCAGGATGATGGCACTGCCCGAAATCGCCATCTGCCAGAAGGGCGAGATGTTGATGACCGGGAGCGCGTTGGAGATGATGCCGAGGAACAGCGCGCCAAGCACCGCGCCGCCGACCGAGCCGATGCCGCCGGCGATCGAGATGCCGCCGATGACGCAGGCGGCGATGATGTTGAGCTCATAGCCGTTGGCGACCTCGACCGAGGCGATGACGTAGCGCGAGATCCACAGGTAGCCGGCAAGCCCGCCGATCATGCCGGAGATGCAGAAGACAATGAATTTCGTGCGGCCGACATCGATGCCGGTATAGACCGACGCCGTCGGGTTGACGCCGATCGCATAGATCGAGCGGCCGAGCGCGGTGCGCGTCATCAGCACGAAGAACAGCGCGATGACCAGTATGGCGATCCAGGACAGCACCGGAATGCCGAGGAAGGCGGCGCGCTGGAAACCGATGAAATCCGGGCTCATCTTGTCGGCATTGACCCAGGCCCCGCCTGACAGGACGAAGGTGGCGCCGCGATAGATGGTGAGCGTCCCCAAAGTGACCACGATCGAAGGGATGTTCAGCCGCCACACCAGAAGGCCGTTGATGGCGCCGAGCACCAGCCCGACCGCCAGCGCGATGACGATCAGTGCCGGGATCGGGATTGCCGGGTGTGCGGCGTTCAGCATCGCCACCACCATGCCGGTGAAGCAGAGATTGGAGGCCATGGAAAGGTCGATCGACCGCGTCAGGATGACCACCATCTGGCCGAGCGCCAGGATCATCAGGATCGAGGTGTCGTTGAATACCTGGCGCAGGTTGCCGGGGTCGGCGAAGGCCGGGAAGCGGGTCGAGATCAGCCCGATCAGCACGATGATGGCCGCGGCCAGCCAGATCTCGCGGTATTTCAGAAAGGCTTTCATGCCGCGATCCCCGCTGCCGTCCGCACCAGCGTCTCGGCGTCCAGCCCCTTATTGTCATAGACTGCCGCGACAAGGCCCTCGCGCATGACCACCACCCGGTCGGACATGCCGAGTATCTCCGGCAGTTCCGACGACACCATGATCACCGACAGGCCCTGCGCCACCAGCTCGGCCATGAAGCCATGCACGGCCGCCTTGGAACCGATGTCGATGCCCTTGGTCGGCTCATCGAGGATGATCACCTTGGGCGCGGTCGCCAGCCATTTGGCGATGACGATCTTCTGCTGGTTGCCTCCCGACAGCGTGCCGACATCCTGGCTGAGCGACGAGGCCCTGAGGTCCAGCCGCTCGGTGTAGGAGCGGGCGAGCGAAAATTCTTCGGCCAGCCGCAGCAGGCCAGATTTGGAGGTGCGCTTGAGCGAGGGCAGCGAGACGTTCTGGAAGATCGGCAGGCCGATCACCACGCCTTGCTTGCCGCGCTCTTCCGGCACATAGACGATGCCGGCCTCGATCGAATCCGCCGCCGATTTCGGCGCGATCGTCTTGTCTTCCAGCGTGATCGTGCCGCCCGTGGTGCGGGTGATGCCTGAAATTGCCTGCATCACCTCGCTGCGGCCGGCGCCGACGAGGCCGTAGAAGCCGAGTATTTCGCCTTTGTGTAGTTCGAAGCCGATGTCGTTGAACTCGGTCGGGTGCGACAGGCCGGCGACGGACAGCACCGGTGCACCGATCTCGGCCTTGCGCTGCGGAAAAATATGATCGACCGAGCGGCCGACCATCATGCGCACGATCTGGCTCTGGCCGGCATCCTTGATCAGGCCTTCGCCAACCATCTCGCCGTCGCGGAACACCGTGTAGCGGTCGGCGATGCGGTAGATCTCGTCGAACTTGTGGCTGATGAACAGGATCGCCTTGCCTTCCTCCTTGAGGAATTCGATGAGCAGGAAAAGCTCCTCGATCTCCTTCATCGAAAGGGCTGCGGTCGGCTCGTCCATGATGACGATCTGCGCGTCGATCGACATGGCGCGCGCCACCGCCACGAGATGCTTGTTGGCGATGCCGAGGTCTTTCAAACGCGCATCGGCATCGATATGGCCGGCGTGCATCGTGTCGAGCACTTCGCGGGCATTCTTGCGCATCGTGCGCCAGTCGATGGTGCCTAGCCGTGTGCGCGGCGCGTGGCCGAGAAAGATGTTTTCGGCAACGCTCAGATCGTCGAACAGCACGGTTTCCTGATGGATGGCGGTGACGCCATGGCCGAAGGCGGCATGCGCGCTGGGCAAGCTGACGGCCCGGCCGTCGATGCTGATCGTGCCCGAATCCGGCTGGTAGATGCCGGTCATGATCTTGACCAGCGTCGACTTGCCGGCGCCGTTCTCGCCGATCAGTGCCGTCACCTGGCCGGGATAGAGCGACAGGCTGACATTGTGCAGCGCGCGCACGCCGGGAAAGCTCTTGGAGATGCCGGACAGCGTCAGCCGTGGCGTGGAGGCCGCTGGCCTCTGCTTAACCGTGCCGTGCTGGGCTGTCGTGTCCATGGTCGTATCAAGCCCTGAAACAAGGTCCGTCTAAAATCGCGGCGGGACGTGAGCCCCGCCGCGACGGCTTGAGAGGGTCCCAGATCAATAGATCTTGGAGAACTTCTCGATGTTGGTCTTGTCGAACTGGAAGGGCGGAGCCATCGCAGCCGAGTTGGTATCGTCGAGCGTGACCTTGCCGACGCGGCCGATCGACAGCGTGGCACCGGGCTTGGCCTCTTCCTTCTTCACCGCCAGGTCGTGGGCGAGGTAGACGGCCGAGTAGCCGAGGTCGATCGGGTTCCACAGCGCAACCGCCTGGCTGGCGCCGTTGTCGATGAACTTCTTGAACTCGGACGGCAGCGCAAGGCCGGTGACATTGACCTTGCCGATCAGCTTCTCGTCGGTGACGACCTGGGCGGCGGCAACGACGCCGACGGTGGTCGGCGCGATGATCGCCTTGAGGTTCGGATAGGACTTCAGCAGGCCCTTGGCTTCGTCGGTGCTCTTGGCCGAATCGTCATCGCCATAGACGGTGGCGACAAGCTTGATCTTGGGGAACTTCTCCGGCAGCACCTTCTTGGCCGCGTCGATCCAGGCGTTCTGGTTGGTCGCGGTCGAGGAGGCCGACAGGATGGCGACATCGCCGCCTTCCGGCAGATAATCGGCGGCAAGCTTGATGATGGTCTCGCCGATCAGGCCGGTGTCGGACGGGTTGAGGTGAAGCTGGCGGCCTTCCTTGGCAACGCCCGAATCCCAGGAGATGACGGTGATGCCGCGCTCCATGGCCTTCTTCAGCACCGGCACCAGCGCGTCGGCGTCATTGGCCGAAATGGCGATGGCGTTGACCTTCTGCGCGATCAGCGAATTGACCACTTCGATCTGCGCTTCGGCGGTTGCCTTGGTCGGGCCGGTGTAGATGATGTCGACATCGCCGAGTTCCTTGGCCGCCTCCTCGGCGCCCTTGTTGGCGGCGTCGAAGAAGCCGTTGCCGAGCGACTTCACCACCAGTGCGATCTTGACGTTCTCGGCATAGGCGGCATTCACGAACATGGCGGCCGAGAATGCGGCCGTCACCATCAATTTCTTCAAAAAGCTCATCGCATATCCTCCCTTGAGCGTTGCATTCCATCGCCGCTGCGGGCGTGAGTTGGTCTCAGGCCTGCAGTGAAGATTCTTCCTTTGCCGTCTTGCGGGCGACGATCAGCGTCACGCCCGCGGTCTCCAACATCTTGGCTTCGCGATCCTCGATGCCGTCGTCGGTGATGACGGTGGCGATGCGCGACAGCCCGCACAGGATCAGGCTGGAGCGCTTTCGGAATTTCGAGGAATCGACCAGCACCACCAGCTCGTCGGCCTGGTCGATCAGCTTCTGCTCCGCCTGGATCAGCAGCGGGTCGCCTTCCATCAGGCCGAGCGGTCCAAGCCCTTGGGCGCCCATGAACATGCGGCGCGCGTAGAAATTGCGGGTCACGTCATTGTCAAAGGGCGACAGGATGATGTTCTGCTCGCGATAGATGGTGCCGCCCGACAGCATCACCGTGTTCTTCGAGTGCTTGAGCAGATGCTCGGCGATCGGGAACGAATTGGTGAAGATCGGCATGCGCCGCCCAGTCAGGAAATGCACCATCTGGAAGGTGGTGGTGCCGCCATTGATGATGATCGGCTCGCCATCCCCGCACAATTCGACCGCCTCGCGAGCGATCGCCCGCTTCTGTGAAGCGTTGATCGTTTCGTTGACGGAAAAGGGCCGGCCGGCCAAGCCGATGAATTGCGGCGGCGAGATTGCCTCGGCGCCACCGCGCACCCGGCGCAGGCGCTTCTGGACGTGCAGAGCCGCGATATCGCGCCGGATCGTCGCCTCGGACGACTCCGTCAGGTCGACCATTTCCTGCACCGTCACCACAGGCTTTTCCTGGACGGCGGACAGAATGATCCTGTGGCGCTCTTTTTCGTGCATGGTTCCTCCCTGCCTGGCCATCTAGGCACTCAAAACGAGCAGTGTCAATCATTTCCGATCAAATAATTTCATTGTGCAGTGCAATATGATCGATATTGATCGTTTATGATTGACAAGCGAGGCGCTTGCGTAGACATTCCCGGCAAAATGGACTGCGGCTTTTGCGTCCCAGGGAGGATAACCTATGCTCGACAAGCACTCCGGCTCGCGCCTTGCCAATTTGTGGGACGATGCGAAGGCCAAGGGGATGAGCGATCCCGAGCTTCTGGTCTATCGCTCGAACACGCTGGGTTCCGACAAGCGCGTCACCAACTATGGCGGCGGCAACACCTCCTCCAAGATATGGCAGAAGGATCCGCTCAGCGGCGAGAACGTCGAAGTGCTGTGGGTCAAGGGTTCGGGCGGCGACAGCGCCTCGATCAAGCTCGACGGTTTTGCCACCCTCTACATGGACAAATTGCGCGCGCTGAAAGGCCTTTATCGCGGCGTCGAGCATGAGGACGAGATGGTGGGATATCTGCCCCACTGCACCTTCAACCTCAATCCGCGCGCGGCCTCGATCGACACGCCGCTGCACGCCTATGTGCCGAAGCCTTTCGTCGACCACATGCATCCCGATGCCATCATCGCCATTGCCGCGGCGAAGGATTCCGAAGCGCTGACCAAGGAGATCTTCGGCGACGCCATCGGCTGGCTGCCATGGAAGCGGCCGGGCTTCGAACTCGGCCTTTGGCTGGAGAAATTCTGCCTCGAACATCCCGCCGCCAAGGGCGTCATCCTCGAAAGCCACGGCCTGTTCACTTGGGGCGACACGCCCAAGGAATGCTACGAGACGACGATTTCGGTGATCAACCAGGCGATCGAGTGGTTCGAACGCCGCTCCGAGGGCCTCGCCATCTTCGGCGGCGAAGTGGTCAAGTCGCTCGATGCCGCTACCCGCCGCGCCATCGCGGCGAAACTGATGCCGAAAATCCGCGGCCTGATCTCGGAAAAGAGCCACAAGCTCGGCCATTTCGACGATTCCGCCGCCGTGCTCGAATTCGTCAACTCCAGGGATTTGCGCCCGCTGGCGGCACTCGGCACTTCTTGCCCGGACCATTTCCTGCGAACCAAGATTCGCCCGCTGGTCATTGAGTTCGATCCGGCAAAGCCCGATGTCGATGCGGTCATTGCGCGCCTAGCCGACGACATCGCCGAATACCGCGTCGGCTACCAGGCCTATTACGACAGCTGCAAGCATCCCGACTCGCCTGCCATCCGCGATCCCAACGCCGTGGTCTATCTGATGCCCGGCGTCGGCATGTTCACCTTCGCCGGCGACAAGGCGACGGCGCGAATTTCCGGCGAATTCTACGTCAACGCCATCAACGTCATGCGCGGCGCCTCGACCGTTTCGTCCTATGTCGGCCTGCCCGCCCAGGAAGCCTTCGACATCGAATACTGGCTGCTCGAGGATCTGAAGCTGCAGCGCATGCCGAAGCCGAAGTCACTCGCCGGCCAGATCGCGCTGGTCACCGGCGGTGCCGGCGGCATTGGCCGGGCGACCGCCAACCGCCTGCTGCGCGAAGGCGCCTGCGTGGTGCTGGCCGACATCGATGAGGCTGCACTGGCCAGCGCCAATGAGGAACTGGCGAGGGCCTATGGCAAGGATTTCATCCGCCCGGTGGTGATCAACGTGACCGCGGAAGACCAGGTGGTCTCGGGCTTTGCCGAGACGGCGGTCGAGTTCGGCGGCATCGACATTCTGGTCTCCAACGCGGGTCTCGCCTCCTCGGCGCCGATCGAGGAGACGTCGCTGGCGCTGTGGAACAAGAACATGGACATCTTGTCGACCGGCTATTTCCTGGTCTCGCGGGAAGCGTTCCGGCTGTTCCGGGTGCAGAAGATCGGCGGCAATGTCGTCTTCGTCGCCTCCAAGAACGGTCTTGCCGCCTCGCCCAACGCTGCCGCCTATTGCACGGCCAAGGCCGCCGAAATCCATCTCGCCCGGTGTCTCGCCCTGGAGGGCGCGGAAGCGCAGATCAGGGTCAATGTCGTCAATCCGGACGCCGTGCTGCGCGGCTCGAAGATCTGGACCGGCGAGTGGAAAGAACAGCGCGCCGCCGCCTACAAGATGTCTACGGACGACCTCGAAGAGCATTACCGCTCGCGCTCGATGTTGAAGCGCTCGGTCTTCCCGGAAGACATCGCCGAGGCGATCTACTTCTTCGCTTCCGACATGTCGGCCAAGTCGACCGGCAATATCATCAACGTCGACGCCGGCAACGCGCAGAGCTTTACGCGCTGATTTGGAGCGCTTCCTTTCTCCCCCGTTTACGGGGGAGAAGGTGCCCGAAGGGCGGATGAGGGGCGGCGCCAGCCGAACACATTCTTGGGAGGAACCAGCACTTGTCCGAAACCATCATTTCCGCCGAAATCGTCGAAAAAGATAACACCGCGCTCAAGCCCGACCTCGAGCGCGACTACGCCTCGCTCGGCGAACGTCTCGACCGCCGCGGCATCGTCATCGACGCCATCCGCGACAAGGTCGAGAAATTTGCGGTTGCCATCCCCTCCTGGGGCGTCGGCACCGGCGGCACGCGCTTTGCCCGCTTTCCCGGCGCCGGCGAGCCGCGCGATATCTTCGACAAGATCGAGGATTGTGCCGTCATCAGCCAGCTGACGCAGGCGACGCCGACCGTCTCGTTGCACATTCCATGGGACAAGGCTGACCCGAACCGGCTGAAGCAGGCGGCCTCGCGCTTCGGCCTCGGCTTCGATGCCATGAATTCCAACACATTCTCCGACGCCAGGGACCAGAAACTCTCCTACAAATTCGGTTCGCTGTCGCACGCCGACGCCGGCACCCGCCGGCAGGCGGTGGAGCACAATCTCGAATGCATCGAGATCGGCAAGACGCTCGGCTCCAAGGCACTGACGGTGTGGATCGGCGACGGCTCGAATTTTCCGGGCCAGGTCAATTTCGCCAAAGCCTTCGAGCGCTACCTCGACGCCATGAAGGAGATTTATGCCGGGCTGCCCGCCGACTGGAAACTGTTCACCGAACACAAGATGTACGAGCCGGCCTTCTATTCCACGGTCGTGCAGGACTGGGGCACCAATTACCTTATCGCCAAGGAACTGGGCGACAAGGCTTTCTGCCTGGTCGACCTCGGCCACCACGCGCCCAACGTCAACATCGAGATGATCGTGTCGCGGCTGATCCAGTTCAAGAAACTCGGCGGCTTCCACTTCAACGATTCGAAATATGGCGACGACGATCTCGACGCCGGTTCGATCGATCCTTACCGGCTGTTCCTGGTCTTCAACGAACTGGTCGATGCCGAACTGTCCGGCGCCGGGGGTTTCGATCCCGCCCACATGCTCGACCAGAGCCACAACGTCACCGATCCGATCGAAAGCCTGATGTTGTCGGCGGTCGAGGTGCAGCGCGCCTATGCGCAGGCGCTGCTGGTCGACCGCAAGGCGCTGGAAGGTTTTCAGGACGGCAATGACGCGCTGATGGCGACGCAGACGCTGAAGGCGGCCTACCGCACCGATGTCGAGCCGATCCTCGCCATGGCGCGGCTGAAAACCGGGGGCGCCATCGATCCGGTCGCCACCTACCGGGCGGCGGGCTACCGCGCCAAGGTCGCGGCCGAACGCCCGGCTGTTGTCGGCGGCTCGGGCGGAATTGTCTGACACGCCTGTCATCTGAATTGATCCGCCTGGCCCACCGTTGGTGGTGGACTCGGCCGCCGCGACGGGCTCTTCTAGGCTTCCCCGCCAGGAGAACCCGCCATGCACCTCACCCGTCGGACACTGATCGCCGCCAGTCTTTCCATCACCTTCGCGCTGGCGCCATTGACGAGCGTCTTTGCCGCGTCGCCAGCACCTGCCAAGGGCGAGCACGGCATGGTAGTGACGGCCCAGCATCTGGCGTCGGAAATCGGCGTCGAGGTCTTGACGAAGGGCGGCAATGCCGTCGATGCGGCGGTCGCTGTCGGCTATGCGCTGGCCGTCGTCTACCCCAATGCCGGCAACATTGGCGGCGGCGGCTTTATGACCATCCGTTTCGCCGATGGCAAATCGACCTTCCTCGATTTTCGCGAGCGCGCGCCGCTGGCCGCGTCCAAGACCATGTATCTCGACAAGGATGGCAACCCGGTGAAGGGCGCCAGCCTCGACGGTTATCTCGCCGTCGGCGTGCCGGGCTCGGTGGCCGGTTTCGAAATAGCGCGCGAAAAATATGGCACACTGTCAAGACAAGAGCTGATGGCGCCGGCGATCGCCTATGCCAAGGACGGTTTCATCCTCAATCAGGGCGATGCCGCCTCGTTCGCCGGCAACGCTGAAAGGTTGGCGAAGGACCCGGCGGCGGCCGCCGCCTTCCTGAAACCCGATGGCAAGCCCTATGGCATTGGCGAGCGGCTCACCCAACCGGATCTTGCTGGCTCGCTCTCGGCGATATCCGAGAAAGGCCCCGACGCCTTCTACAAGGGCGCCATCGCTGACGCCATCGTCAAGGCGAGCGGCGCCAGGGGCGGCATCCTGGCCAAGCAGGACTTCGAGCAATATGCGGTGCGTGAACTGAAACCGGTCACCTGCTCCTATCGCGGCTATGAGATCACTTCCTCGCCGCCGCCAAGCTCCGGTGGCGTCATCATCTGCGAAATCCTCAACGTGCTGGAAGGCTACCCGTTGTCCTATCTCGGCGCCGGCTCGGCCGAGACCGTGCATGTCATGGTCGAGGCGATGCGCCATGCCTATGTCGACCGCAACTCCGCGCTCGGCGATCCTGATTTCGTCGACAATCCGGTCTCGAAATTGCTGGACAAGAGCTACGCCAAGGACATCCGCGACAAGATCGACCCATTCCGGGCCGGCGTGTCGCAGGACCTGATGCCGAAGGGTTTTGGCGAGTCGAAGGAGACGACACACTATTCCATCATCGACAAGGACGGCAACGCGGTGGCCGTCACCTACACGCTGAACGGCTCCTTCGGGGCCGGCGTCGTCGCGGGCGGCACCGGCATCTTGCTCAACAACGAGATGGACGATTTCACCCAGAAGCCGGGCGTGCCCAACCTCTATGGGTTGGTCCAGGGCGAGGCCAATGCCATTCAGCCGAAGAAGACGCCGCTGTCATCGATGAGCCCGACCATCGTGGCCAAGGACGGCAAGCCGTTCATGGTCATCGGCAGCCCAGGCGGCTCGCGCATCATCACCATCACGCTGGAAGCGATCGTCAACGTCATCGACCACGGCATGAACATCCAGGAGGCGATCGACGCACCGCGCATCCACCATCAATGGCTGCCCGATAAAGTCTATGTCGAGCCGTTCGGCCTGTCGCCGGACACCGAAAGACTGCTGGCCGGCATGGGCTACCACCTCGATCTGAGTGACCAGACCTGGGGGCAGGCGGCCGGCATTCTCGTTGGTGGCAAGAGCCTGGCGGAGATCGGGAAGGGCGGCGGCGCGCGCTACAATGGCGCCATCGACAGCCGGGCGGCCTCTGGCGAGGCGCTCGGATATTGATGCCGGGGTGGGTGCTTGGACAGGGTCGCGACCCGGCAAGGACCGTCAGGTAACCAGCGTGATGGTCGATGCGATCAGCATCAGGGCGGCGATGCCGACGAACAGCGCGTAGATGCGCGGCCGGTCAAGCAGAAGCGCGTTTCCGGAGATCCATGCCGAGGTGGCGCCGCCGAGCGCGAAGAGGAACCCGTTGCGATGGCCGAAGGTCAACGACGCGGCCATCAGCCCGCCGATGATCAGGGCGCCGAACACGATGATCACGGCGACCGCGTATTTCTCGAAATCATTGTTGCCGATCCCTGGTCCGATCGCATTCAGATTGGGCAGGTCGTCCGGATCGAAAGGGTTCGCCGACCCATATTCGTCTTGACCGATCGATTCTCGCATCACTCGTTCTCCGCAGACCGGCAACAAACCATCAACACTTGCCGAGTGCAACCCGATCGCACGTCCCTCTCTGTGTCGACCGTCACCTTCAACACGTTCCGGCGGTGCTTGTCACCGATTTTCCGGCCGCCTGGGTCGAATGCAACACGTGTCCGCGTTTGGATGGCGCCCCACCATCCTATTCTATTTGGACCATGTTCGCGGGAAAAAGATGATGCCGCGCGTCAATTTCAGCGCCGCAACGTCCTGCGCGACTGCGGCGGGGAGTCGCAGCGCTGCGTGAGGCGGGCAATTGTCGACTGGGAAGGCGTTCGCGGTGCGGGAAAGGAACACCGCCCTTGCTGAACGCCTGCCTCTATAGGATGGTGGGCACCTCGCGCCCTCATTCCTGTGAAGGGGAGGCGCTCAATCGACGATAGGGCACGCCATCGAAGCTTGCCGTCACAAAATCCGTGACGGACATCTTGCGCTTGCGTCCGTCGCTGCAGGCGTAGACCGGCCAACCGGCATCGCTGCATTCGCTGGCAGCGCAGATACGCGCCAGGCAGTTACCGATAGTCAATCGGAAGCCGCCCTTGCCGGCGAAGCCTTGCAACAAGCTGCCGTCCGCCGAGCGCCAGGTCCGCGCACGGAATTCCGCCCGCAAAAACAATGGTTCGAGAGAGACCGCAAGATTGGTTTCGCCGGCACGTCCTGAGAACTGCAGACGGAAGCGCGCCATTGCAGTCGTGTATGCGGTCACAAGATCCGATTCGCGAAGATAGGAGATCGGCAGGTTGGAGCGGTCAAGCAGATGAGACATGCGCTCGCTTGCCTCTACCGGCGCCAGCAAGACAACAAAGGTAAGAAAGGCGAAGCAGGCTCGCGACATTTTCCAGCAGCCACATCGATCTCGGCCTGCCGGTTTGGCCCCGGTTGCCCCCAGTAACATCCCGCCAATCGTCGCCCCGTGCAAGCCGCTTGCTGAGGCAGTCCAAGGCGGCCGAGAGTGCAATTCGCAAGGCCACCGAGTTAAACCGCTTGGAACCGAAGGGGGACCCGCATCGACGAATTTGCGCGGGCGATGGCGCGGTATGCTCGGCGTTTGCGGCAAGGAGGAACACATGCCACCAGCCGGGTTCCTTAGCTGGCGCGGGCCGGCGGCAGCTCAAACAGGTTGGCGCCGTTCTCCTGACCGCGCTCGGCATAGCCGATAATGCCGAACCATCGGGCGACGTCAGGCCCCTGCAGCCAGCTGCGCGAATGGATGGGAAGGTTGCCGGCGAGCGCCTGGATGTGCCTGATATGTCGCTTGCAGAAGCGCACGGTCGAGGCGCGGAAAAAGTCCTCCTGCGCGGCAAACAGCGTATCGGCGGCGTCGCTGTTCTCATGCCAGGCGATGATCGCCACGGCCTTCTCGCCCTCCACCAGCGCGTGCGCCCGGCCTTCCTTCAGATTCATCATCAGATTGTCGTAGGCGATCTTGCTGTCCTTGCCGGCCGCCGCGTACTCCTCCGACATCCGCTTGGACAGGCCATGAAACACATCCTCGAGATCCCCGAGCGTTGCTGCGCGTGCTCTCATTTCACCTCCTGCAGCCCCGGCAGGGAGTTTGCCCTAAGGGTGAGGGATCACCAAGCAAATCGAATCCGCTGAATGGCCAATGAGAGCAAAGCTGTTTCGCTAGGCGAGTCGCCTGGTCGCGCAATAGAGCCAAGTCCCGAGGTTGCGCAACTGCCCACCGAGCGGTGCACATCACACTGCGACCTCCTCATTCGGGTCGGCTCGGCATTGCCTCTAGAAGAGGGTCGTTTCAATCGTCTGCATCAGGCAATCGCCAGCTTGCGTACCGATGATGCCCAGATCCCGTACGCTCGTCATATGGTTCCGGTCATTCAGGCAAAGGTCGCGGACACCGTGCCCCTGCGCGCGCAGGAGCGTTCCGAAGGCGGCCGCCTGCTGGTGAAAAGGGGGCGTTTCCTGGTCCCCGACGAGAATGGTCACTGCCGTCTTCGGGTCATGCTGCCGCGTCATTGGCGTGAAGGCAGCTGCCTCCTCGTCGGTGATGCCGATCAACGGCTCGAGGAAGGATTTCTGCAGGGGCTTCAGGTCGTAGAGGCCACCCAGCAGCAGCGCTGCGTGGATGCGTGACGGCATTGGGGCCTTTTCAAATAGGAATGTGGCCAGGTGCGCGCCAGCCGAATGGCCGCTGACGCTGATCCGGCCTGGATCGCCGCCATGGTCGACGATGTTGTCCAGCACCCATTGTTTGGCGCGCCGGACCTGCTCCACGATCGCCGCCATCCTGAACTCGGGCATCAGCGCATAATCGACGATGACCGCGATCGCACCGGCTTGGGTGACTGTGTTCGCCACATAGGAATAGTCACCCCTTGAAAACATGCGCCAGTAGCCGCCGTGGATGAAAATATGAACGGGAAGATTCTGACGCTCGCCCGGCGGAAAGAACAGGTCGAGCCTCTCGGCCTCGCCGTTGCCATAGGCGACATCAGCCACCATGGGCAGCGTCGCCCGGGTCGTGTCGCTGCGCGCCACGATATCGGCCACGATGTCATCAAAGTCGGCAACGTGGTCGCGGGTGCGGAAGGGGTCTTTCTGCATGGCTGCCCGATCAGAAGGTAACGGCGATATACTTCGCCTCCATGAACTCGGCGATGCCGTGGTGCTGGCCGCCCTCGCGACCCAGGCCGCTCTGCTTGACGCCGCCGAAGGGGGCCGCGGGATCCGACATCAGCCCCCGATTGAGGCCGATCATGCCGGCTTCGATCCGCGATGCCACCCGCAATCCTCGGCCGACATCGCGCGTATAGATATAGGCGGCAAGGCCGTATTCCGTGTTGTTGGCGTGCATGATGGCTTCGGCCTCGGTCTCGAATCGCGTGATGGGCGCTACCGGCCCGAAGATCTCCTCATGCGCCATGTCGGCATCGGACGGAACCTGCGACAGGACCGTCGGCGGATAAAAGAAGCCTTCCTCTTCCGGGATAGAGCCGCCGCAAAGCACCTTGGCTCCCCGGCCCACGGCGTCCTTGACCAGGCGGTCGATCTTGTCGACCGCCTTTCTGGTGATCATCGGCCCGCACTCGGTATCCGCACTCATGCCTGGTCCGACCTTGAGAGCTGCCATGCGTTTGCGAAGGCCGTCGGCGAACGCGTCATGGATGCCCGACTGAACATAGATGCGGTTGGCGGCTGTACAGGCCTCGCCGGCATTGCGCATCTTCGCGATCATGGCGCCGTCGAGCGCGGCATCGAGGTCGGCATCGTCGAAAACGACGAATGGTGCATTGCCGCCGAGTTCCATCGAGCAGGAGACCACATGCTTGGCGGCTTCGCCAAGCAAGGTTCGTCCGACGCCTGTCGAGCCGGTGAAAGAGAGCTTCCTGACGCGCGGATCGGCCAGCATGGCCGAGGTCAGCGGACCGGGACTGGTCGTGGTGAGCACGTTGACGACGCCGGCCGGAACGCCGGCCTCGCTGTAGAGCGCGGCCAGCGCATAGGCCGTCAGCGGCGTCTCGCTGGCCGGCTTCAGGATCACCGTGCAACCGGCCGCCAATGCCGGCGCTATTTTTCGTGTCGCCATCGCGGCCGGAAAATTCCAGGGCGTGATCAGCACGCAGATGCCGATCGGCTCATAGTCGACGACGATGCGGTTGGTGCCGGACGGCGCGGTGCCGAACTCGCCGGTGATGCGAACCGCTTCTTCCGCGTTCCAGCGGAAGAACTCGGCGGCGTACGCAACCTCGCCGCGCGCGTCGCGCAGAGCCTTGCCGTTCTCCAGCGAGATCAGCATGGCGAGCGTTTCCGATCGCTCGACCATGAGTTCGAAACAGCGCCTGAGGATTTCCGAGCGCTTGCGTGGCGCTGTCCCCCGCCATGCCGTCGCCGCCTTGGCCGCCGCATCGACGGCTGCCAAGGCATCCTCGAGCGTCGCGTCGGGAACCGCTGCAATGACGGATCCCGACGCAGGATCGACGACGTCGATGACCCGGCCGTCGGAAGATGGTCGCCATCTGCCGTCGATGTAGAGTCCGTGCGAAAAGCCGCGAACATCATAGTCGTCCTGGTCGATCCACAGCGCATTGGGAGGAAGGTTCATGGTCTTGTTCCGTGGATTACATGGCGCAGGCTGCGAGGTCGCCGTCATGGGCGGCCTGGACCAGGCGTCGCATGGTGGTGAGATCGAAGGGGCGCGGGTTGTTCTTGATCAGGCGATCGATGCCGAGCGCCTGATCGGCGGTCCAGTCGAGCTTGTCGGCGGGAAGGCCGAGATCGGCCAGCGTCGGCGTGATGCCGGTCGCAATGAATAGCCGTCGGATTTCCTCGATTGTGGCGTCCGCCATCTCCCCGGTGCTCCGCCCCTTGGCCTCAAGGCCAAGCGCTGCGCCGATCTCGGCCATTTCGGCGGCGACCACGCGGCTGTTGTAGGTCATGACGTAGGGCATCATCGTCGCGACGCCCAATCCGTGCGCCGTGTGGGTGAGGGCGCCCGCGGGATATTGCACGGCATGCGCCGCCGCGGTGCCGGCGGTGCCGAATGCGCAGCCCGCCGCCAGCGCGCCCATCATCACATCGGCGCGCGCATCGGCATCGGTGCCGTCGGTGCAGGCTTTCTCCAGGCTGCGGCCCAGCAGTTTTATGGCCAGCAGGGCGAAATGGTCGGTCAGCGCGGTCTTGCCGATGAAGACATGCTGTTGCGCCAGGCTGGGGTCCTCGCCGCGCCGCTTCGCGGTGAAAGCCTCGATCGCATGGGTCAAGGCATCGGCGCCGGCTATCGCGGTCAGGGCAGGGGGGCAGGTCATCGTCAGTTCGGGGTCGCACAAGGCAACCGCCGCGATCAGATAGGGGCTCGATATGCCGACCTTCAGCGTCCGGTCCGGATCGGAGATCACCGCGACGGGCGTCACTTCGGAGCCGGTTCCCGCGGTGGTGGGCACGGCGATCAGCGGCAGCGTCGGGCCGGGCACCTTGAACTCCCCATAGTAGTCCTGAAGCTTGCCGCCATGGCTGAGCAGCAGGCCGGCGCATTTGGCGAAATCGAGGCAGCTGCCGCCGCCGATGCTGATCACCATCTCAGGCTGGAATTTCGCGGCCTCGTCGACGCAAATGCCGAGGCTGTCGCGTGGCACGTCGGGAAGCACGCGGTCATGCACCAGCACCTCGATCGAGGCGGCCTTGAGCGATTTGACAATTTCCGCGAACACCGCCGTGCCGGCGAAACGCTCGTCTGTACAGACCAGGGCGCGCCGGCCGAACCTGCTGGCGACCGTCGGCAGCGCATGGCGTTGGCCGTTACCGAAAAGGATTTCACGCGGAAGCCGGAGGGCGGCGAAGAGGCTCATGATGATCTTTTGTCCTTTGGCGGCGCCTGAACTGGGATGGGTTGTCGCGACGGATCCGCCATCTGTCCGCAACGGCGCCAGGGACATTCTGCAGCACCATGTAACGGCACGAAAAGCATATTCGCCTCAAAATCGTATAGGATATAGGATTGCATCCGTTGGAGCATCGTGTTAGCGGTCCACACTGTCAATAGGTAAAAAGATGCAGGCCGCGAACCCAATCGACACGACCGAAACGGCCGCCGGCGGCGGTCGCATCCAGCGCTCCAACAGCCTGGTCGAGGATGTCTATGAAGCGATCTTCGCGCAGCTGATGTCGCTGAAGATCGCGCCGGGTTCGCGCATCACCGTCGACAGCCTGGTCAAGGAATTCAACGTCTCGCACACGCCCATCCGCGAGGCGCTCGGCCGCCTCGAAGGCGAAGGCCTGGTGCTCAAGACGCACCTGATCGGCTATCGCGCGGCGCCGCAAATCACACGCCGCCGGTTCGACGAATTGTACGAGATGCGCCTTCTGCTTGAGCCGCATGCCGCGGCGAAAGCCGCCGCTGCCATGGATGAAGCCAAGCTCAACATTTTGCTGGAAGCGGCTGGCGTGATGTCACGGCGCGAAGGCAAGGACGATCGCCTGCGTTATTCGAATTTCGCCCGGCAGGACGCGATCTTCCACGACAGGATCATGGAGTTTTCGCAAAACGAACTCATTCGGCAGACGTTGAGCCACCAGCATGCCCACTTCCATATCTTCCGCCTAATGTATCATGCCCGCGTGACCGAGGAAGCGCTCGACGAACACGAGGCGATCCTCGCCGCATTCGGCGCGGCCGATCCCGACGCCGCCCAAGAGGCGATGCGCGTCCATATCGAGCATTCGCGCGATCGCTTGCTTCCGGCCTTCGATTAAGGTCGGACCCGATGTCCATTGCAGCCAATATCGCCGGAGAGGGAGGAAGCGCGCTGCCCACTCGTGCCGTGCCGGGCGCCGTCGAACCGGTGCTGCGCGCCGAGCGCGTATTTCCCGGATTCGCCATTCCGATCCGATCCGATTTCGAAGACAGGCGAGGCGTGATCCGCACCTCGCCCAGCCGCAACAGGAGGAAGAGCCATGCCAGGCAAGAAAATACTGATGCTTACCGGTGAGTTCACCGAGGAATACGAGATCTTCGTCTATCAGCAGGCGATGGAGGCCGTGGGCCACACGGTTCATGTGGTATGCCCCGACAAGAACGCCGGCGACCTGATCAAGACCTCGCTGCACGACTTCGAGGGCGACCAGACCTACACCGAAAAGCTTGGTCACTACGCGCTGATCAACAAGACGTTCTCGGAAGCCGAAAGACAGCTCGACCAGTATCATGCCGTCTACTGCGCAGGCGGGCGCGGGCCGGAATACATCCGTACCGACAAGCGCGTGCAGGCGATGGTGCGCCATTTCCATGAGACCAAAAAGCCGATCTTCACGATTTGCCACGGCGTCCAGATTCTGATCGCCGTCGATGGCGTCGTCCGCGGCAAGAAGGTTGGGGCTCTCGCGGCTTGCGAGCCGGAGGTGACGCTTGCCGGCGGCACTTACATCGACCTGTCACCCACCGATGCCTATGTGGACGGGACGATGGTTTCCGCCAAGGGCTGGACGGCGCTTGCCGCGTTCATCCGCGAATGCTTGAAGGTGTTGGGAACCGAGATCCGCCACGCTTGACGCCAGACGGCTGGCGCGCGCCAGCCATCTGAGCAGTTCCCGGAAAAGCACAACGCGTGCGCAAACACCCGTGGCGTAGTCGTGAGGCGGTTCTTAACGAGCTTGATCGGATCGCCTCCTCGAGCGCGAAACTTGCGACCTGCCGCCGTCGTTATTCGGTTGATCACCTTGCGGTCGAACGCCGGGATGCCGTGAGCGCAGAGATTGCGGGGCGCCACTGCTTCGACGGCTACGCTTACCGCCTTTGATCCCCGACCAGCCGCGGCTGCCGCTCTTGAAATGGCATCGCTACCAACTTCCATTCCTGCGCCGGCGACTCAGCGCGCGGCTGCCTTACGAATCGGCTCAAGTCAAGACGATACCCGCTTGCGAGCCGGGTATTTTGCTGACATGCTGACTTTCTTATATGCCGACTTTCTTATGTATGGGGTTTTGCACTGTGGCAGGTGTTCAAACGGAAGGGCAAAAGCATGGCAAAGGAATCTTCGAATTCCGCTTCTTCAGACAAGAAAGCGGACGGAAATCTGATAGGTAACGCAGAAGGAAACGGTCTGAACTTCATGGGTGTCCAGGCTCGCGAAAACGGGGGTCCCGGCGACGCTGTAGGTGTCGACAAGATACGTGATCTGCTGTTCGGCAACCAGATGCAGGACTATGACCGCCGCTTTTCCAAGCTCGAAGAACGGGTCTTGCAGCGCTTCAAGGATGTCGAATCCGAGGCCAAGCGCAATCTCGACATGTACGAGTCAAATGCAAAGAAGCAGGTCGATTCGCTTGCGGGGCAATTGCGGAGCGAAAAAGATGCACGAGCCGATGCCGACAAGGAAATTGATCGGAATCTTCGCGAGCAAAACCAGGCGCTTGAAAAGCAGGTGCGCGCGTTGTCGGATCAATTGAGCGCGCTTGAGCGCGACGTTGCGGACCGGATAAATCGGAACGATCATTCACTGCGTGAAGAAATCAAGCAGAAGAATGAAGGCGTTCAGATGCTGATAGAGAAAATGTTTGCCGATCTCAGCAACGTCAAGACCGACCGAAATCTTTTGGCTGGCCTGTTTGTCGAGGTTGCAAAATGTCTTAATCAGGATCCCGTCGGCAGCAAGAGCAATTCGGACCGTAGTTGGAAAGCGAGTTGATGGGACCTTGACGTCGACCGTCGACCCGATCAGCCTACCGCAAAGAACAGCCTCGAACGATACAGAGATTGATCGCGAGGCTCTGGCTCGTCTTTTGATCGAAATTGCCCGGAACGTTGATCCGGACTATCGTGCGCGTTTCGACGGAGTTCCAACCGCCGATCCTCGCATGGAAACGCTGCGCCAGTTGCTGGTCAGCCGCGAAATTTCAGAGCTTTCACGAGTCACGCATCTGCTGGACGAACCGGAGCAGCTCGCGGCAGCCGTAGGCGACGTTCTTTCCAGTGCGGCCGCGCGAGCGCCTCACGTGCAACTCGGCGAGGCCCTTGCGCCAGCTGTCGAAAGAGCTGTGCAACGGTCAATCCAGAAGAGCCCGCGCACGCTGACGGACATATTATACCCGGTGTTTCTGCCGGCAATTCGCAAGTCGATCGGGGAAAAGATCGACCAGACCTTTCAGTCGCTGAACGAAACTTTAAGACATATATTTACCTGGCATGGTCTCAAGTGGAGATTTGAATCTTGGAGAACAGGTGCTAGTTTTTCGGAAGTTGTTCTGAAGCATTCTCTTGTATATCGAGTGGAACATGTCTTCCTAATTAGCCGAAATTCCGGACTTCTGATAGCGCATGTAGCTGCTGATAATGCAACGAGCGAGGATCCTCAGCTTATTTCTTCGATGCTTAGTGCAATTCAGGACTTTGTGAAGGACTCATTTAACGAAAAAGAACAGAGCAGTCTGGACACGATCCGTTTTGGCGACCTTCGCCTTTGGTCAGAAGTCGGACAGTTCGCGACCTTGGTTTCGGTGATCCGAGGAAATCCGCCAGAGGAATTGCATGAAATAGTTCGCGATGTATTGCTCCGCATCCATGAGGAATGCTCACAGGCTTTAGGGGAGTTTGACGGCGACAGTTCGCAGTTGGCCGGCGTAGAGGCACAATTGCAGACGTGCGTCGAGCTGAAGCAGGAGGAATCAAACCAGGGGTTTCCGTGGCTGGTGGTGGTTGCAGTCCTGCTGCTTTTGATTCCGGCAGGCGGTTGGTTCCTTCTTTCCTGGCAATCCGGGCAGCGCTGGCAGGCTTATGTGTCGCAACTGGAGATCCAGCCGGGCATCATCGTTGCCGAACAAAAGGTACGTTATGGCCAATTCTACATTTCCGGCCTGAGAGACCCGCTTGGCGCTGACCCGCAGTCGCTGCTGTCGGGAACGCAGGTCGATCCCGCCCGCGTTCATTCGCAGTGGAAATTCTATCAGAGCCTTGAGCCGGAGTTCGTATTGAAGCGGCTGACGGCGTCGCTGGCTCTGCCGGATACAGTGCGACTTTCGATCGTCAAGAATCGCATCGTCGCCGAAGGTGAGGCGAGTGCCGCTTGGATTGGCCGGGCCCAGGCCGCCGCCCAGCAGCTTTCGGCAGGCGGGCCGGTGTTCGATATCTCCAGGGTCCGTGACGTAAGCCTCGAAGAACGCGAGGCGGAGCGCTGGCAGGCCTATGTGTCGCGACTGGAGACCCAGCCAGGCATCATCGTTGCCGAGCAAAACATACGCGACGGCCAATTCTATGTTGCCGGCCTGAGAGACCCGCTTGGCGCCGACCCGCAGTCGCTGCTGTCGGGAACACAGGTCGATCCCGCCCGGGTTCATTCGCAGTGGAGATTCTATCAGAGCCTTGAGCCGGAGTTCGTGTTGAAGCGGCTAACGGCGTCGCTGTATCCGCCGGACACAGTGCGACTTTCGATCGTCAAGGATCGCATCGTTGCCGAGGGTGAGGCTCCCGACACCTGGATAGATCAGGCGCGCGCGGCGGCCCGACAGCTTTCGGCAGGCGGACCGGAATTCGACATCTCCAAGGTTCGTGATGTGAGCCCCGAAGCGCGCGCGGCGGAGCATTGGCAGTACTATGTGTCGCGACTTGAGGCCCAACCGGGAATCATCGTCGCCCAGCAAACAGAGAGGGGCGGACATTTCTACATTTCCGGCCTGAGAGACCCGCTAGCCGCCGACCCGCAAGCTCTGCTGCACGGAACGCAGATCGATCCTGCCCGCGTTCATTCACAGTGGCAATTCTATCAAAGTCTTGATCCGAAGTTCGTGGTGAAGCGGCTGGAGGCTTCGCTGACCCCGCCGAAATCGGTTCTGCTTTCGATCATCCAGGGTCGCATCGTTGTCGTGGGGGAGGCTCCTGCCAACTGGATCAACCGGGCGCGGGCCGCCGCCGATCAACTTTCGGCGGACGGAGTGGTTCTGGATATCTCGCAGCTGCATGAGCTGAACCTTGCAGAACTTAATGATTTGCGAGCGGCCATCCAGGCGACCGATATTTTCTTCTATTCCGGCAAAGTTGTGCCGGGACCAGAGCAGACGCCGGTTCTCGACAGATTGGCGGATCAAATAAAGGAATTCGCTGAAAGTGCCCACAAGTCAGGCGTAACTGCGCGGTTCATGTTGACCGGCCATTCGGACGCTACGGGCCGCGAGACGGCCAACGCGTCGATCAGTGCCGCCCGCGCCGAGACAGTTCGTGCGCTTCTCAACAAGCGCGGCGTCGCTCCGGAACTGCTGCTGGTTCGGGGCGCGGGCACCTTTGAGCCGCTGGTGCCTGAAAATAGTCAAACTGGGAGCTCCACCAATCGCCGGGTTTCGATTACGGTAAACTTGGACTAGTGGAGCTCAAGATGTTGCAAAAAAAGATCTGCATGTTGGGCGGGTTCGGTGTCGGAAAGACGAGCCTGGTCCGCAGGTTTGTGCAAAGCATCTTTTCAGAAACCTACTTGACCACGGTGGGAGTGAAAATCGACAAGAAGAGCGTCGCACTACCGGGCAAAACCGTGGATTTGATTTTGTGGGATTTGGCCGGCGAAGACGATATCGGCTCATTCCGCGTCAGCCATGTGCGAGGTGCGACCGGGCTCGTGCTTGTCGTCGATGGAACCCGCGCCGCTACTCTTGCCGCGGCGCTCACGCTACGCGAGCGGGTCGAGGCCGAATTCGGAACGATGCCGTTTGTATTGCTGTTCAACAAATCCGATCTTGCCGATCGGTGGGCAATATCAGATGGTGATATTAACGAGCTGAGGCAACTTGGATGGCAAATCTATCTAACAAGTGCACTTTCGGGCGAACACGTTGACGATGCGTTTCGTCAACTTGCTTCGATGGTTGCTAGATAGACCATGCATAGATTGCCAAAAGAAGTCGGAAGCTGGATTTACAATTTTTTTTACGACGAGCACTCTATCGCGTATCTGAAAATTGACGCCGAGCTTTGCGTAGCTGCGAAGGGCGGCAACGTCAAACATTACGGGCTCTCATCGCTTCGCATTGGTCAGCCGGTTGCCGATCAGCTTGAATTCATGGAAGGTTTGCTGCCTTCCCCGGAGCTTCCATATCATATGGCCATGGTCGAACTGCCCAGCGGGCGTGTCGCGGACCTTCATCTTTTTGCTGACAGTGCCTACGTGTGGCTGCTCTTTCTCGATGCAACCGTCGAACGCGACAATAGGCAGCGTCTTCAGCAGAAGGCTTATGAAATGACGCTCCTGCAAGAGAGGGAGCGTCAGCTCAACGAGAAATTACAATCGGTGAACGAGGCGTTGAGGGAGAGCCAAGAGGGATTGCAGCGTGAATACCAGCGTGCCGAAACCCTGCTCCTCAACATTCTTCCCGCGTCGATCGCGGAGCGGTTAAAAGCGGACGAACAGATTGCAGACAATCACGCAGAGGTGAGTGTGCTTTTTGCCGACATCGTCGGTTTTACGGAAAGAGCGCGGAGCGTCGGAGCCGTGACGACGCTCGCTATTTTGAATTACTTCTTCAAGGCGGCGGATCGGCTCTCGGAACGATACGGTTGCGAAAAGATCAAGACAATCGGCGATTGTGTCATGGTGGTCGCCGGCTTGCCGGCCGCGCGATCCGATCATGCTGAAGCCCTCGCGCGCTATGCACTTGAACTGCGCAAGGCGGTTAAGCGCGAACGCTTCACAGGAGGACGGCTAAGGCTCAGAATTGGAATTCACTCAGGACCAATCGTCGCGGGCGTCATAGGCAAAAGGCGGTTTGCCTATGACCTGTGGGGCGAGACCGTTAATCTCGCCGCACGTATTCAAACGTCCGCGGAGCCGGATGAAATTCGTATTTCAGATGCAACTCACACACTGCTTGGGCCAAATTTTGCTTGCGAGCCACTCGCGGAAACGGAACTGCGTGGCACAGGCCGTGTGCGAATGTGGCGCCTCCCGGCTTGATTTACCGCTTGGCAGTGCCGACCCGCATTGCATCTTGTGACCTGTCGGTTGACGACCGGTCACGAAGCCATCCCGGACAATTGAGCTCACCGTGGTGATGCACATCGCAGCGACAGCAAGCACCTTTGCGCTTGCCTTGAAGGCATCCTATTCTGGAGAGTAGTAGCCGCTCGTGGGCATAGAATGTCGGTACTGCCTTTCTTAAGAATTTACGCGCCGCTCAACGCGGTGCTGGCTGCGCCTGGGTTGCTGGCGGTGGCTGCGCTCACGATACCAGGCATATCCGGACGAAGCAGACTGGCTCTGGCCGCTCTGCTCGCCGTCATCTGGGGCGCCTATCTCCTGCAACTGGCCGCGACGCTCCTCAAGCGCCGGGCGGGAGACGTACGGGACAGGACGCCCAAAATCGCCATCGATGTGCTCGCGGTCTTCGTTCCACTCGCCGCATTTCTGTTCGTCGGCACGCCCGACCAGAGCCTCTACTGTGCTGTCTGGCTGCTGAAACCGCTGCGCGACTCGACCTTCTTCCCGGTGCTGGGCAGGGTCCTGGCCAACGAAGCGCGCAATCTGATCGGCGTCACAACGCTGTTCGGCGTCGTTCTGTTCGCTGTCGCGCTCGCGGCCTATGTCATCGAGCGCGACACCCAACCGGAAAAGTTCGGCAGCATCCCCCAAGCAATGTGGTGGGCGGTCGTCACGCTGTCCACCACCGGCTATGGGGACACTATCCCGCAAAGCTTCGCAGGCCGCGTCCTCGCCGGTGCGGTCATGATGAGTGGCATCGGCATCTTCGGGCTCTGGGCCGGCATTCTTGCCACGGGCTTCTATCAAGAAGTCCGTCGCGGTGATTTCGTCCGCAATTGGCAATTGGTCGCCGCGGTGCCGTTGTTTCAGAAGCTTGGCCCGGCCGTGCTGGTCGAGATCGTGCGCGCATTAAGGGCTCGCACGCTGCCGGCGGGCGCCATGATCTGCCGCATTGGCGAGCCCGGTGATCGGATGTTCTTCGTCGTGGAAGGGCGCGTCAGCGTCGCGACGCCGAATCCGGTGGAACTCGGCCCTGGTGCCTTCTTCGGCGAGATGGCGCTGATCAGCGGCGAACCGCGTTCGGCGACCGTCAGTGCTACGACGGCTGTCTCACTCCTGTCACTGCACTCGGCGGATTTCCAGATGCTGTGCAGCAGCAGCCCGGAGATCGCGGAAATCATCCGCAAGACCGCGCTCGAGCGGCGCGGCGCGGCGGCGAGCGCTTGACTGTTTCCTCAGCGCTGCTGTGCGGCTGCGCGACGGAGAGAACGTGAGGCTGTGTTCACTTGGAGGCGCTTACCGAGATGCTGGATTTAGCTCCAGCGGAAGCGGCTGTTCGTGGGAAGGCCGAAGCCGATTTTGCGGCTCATCAGGCGCACTGGATGCCGCCGACAGGTAGATTGGCTACTCGGCGAAGTTGCGCGCCGAACGCGAGTCGGCCGATCGAGCACAGGACCTGCTTGAGCTATTGTCGAACCCCCCGGCGGCTTCCCTTGCCCGGTCGCGATTTGCAGCAGATCGGCCGCAAATTCGGTGGCATAATTGGCCCTGTCGTCCTCAACCCGCTTGAATGCTCGCTGCATAGCGTCTGTCTGGCAAACTATTTGAGACACAATAACCGCAGCCAACTCGGATGCCACCCTCATGGCAGGCAAGCGCATCTTCGGCCCCACCTGTTTGCAGGACACTCTCTATCACTACAGAGAGCGTCTCCTGCAAAGCCTCTCGGTTGGCCAGCTTCTCTCTGTGACGCTCTTTCGACAGACGCCTTCGGCCGCGGCCCGATTCTCGCCATACAAAGATCATGAAGCCGCGCCCAAGCAAGGCGAATTCGTTACCAAATTGTTTATCAGGAGGCGAAAACGTGACGTTTCTGCAACAGGCAGGGCGGATAGGTGCCGGTCAAGGACACTCCCGCGACGATCTCGGTTGATCACGATGCTCCGATGGGTAATGTCGAATTCGAAGGAGCGGCGCGGTGCGCATCTTTTTCGGTAGTGGGGATGGGGCAGGGAACGCTGTCCTTCAGCAAAGAATACCCAGACCCGTTTTTTAACTTTTGACTGGAGGTCAGAAAATGAACATCAAGAGCCTTCTCCTCGGCTCCGCTGCGGCTCTGCTCGCAGTTTCCGGTGCGCGCGCCGCCGACGCCGTCGTCGTCGCCGAGCCGGAACCCGCTGAATACGTCAAGATCTGCGACGTCTACGGCGCTGGCTACTTCTACATCCCCGGCACCGAAACCTGCCTGCGCATCGGCGGCTATGTCCGTTACGACATCGGCGGCGGCGACATCGGCTCGTTCGACGGTGCGACAAGCGCCGATCACGAGGATGGTGGAAGCAACGACACCTGGTTCAAGAAGGCCCGCTTCACGCTGAAGACCTGGACCGGCCAGGAAACCGAACTCGGTACCTTGAAGACCTACACCGAAACCCGCTGGAACTTCGCCAACCATCAGTCCGACCTGGGTGCTGACCCTGACGGTGCCGGTCCGCTCACCAACGAGATCAATGAGGCCGGCAACAGCACCTCGCTGAACTTCGCCTGGATCCAGCTCGGTGGTCTCCGCGTCGGTAAGGACGAATCGGCCTTCAACACGTTCATCGGCTATGCCGGCAACGTCATCCAGGATACGCTGGTTCCCTATGGTGATTTCGACACCAACGTCATCCAGTACTACTTCGACGCTGGCAACGGCTTCTCGGCCGTCCTCTCGCTCGAAGAAGGCGAGGGCGTGAATACGATCGACAGCTACGTCCCGAATGTTGTCGGCGGCGTGAAGTGGACGCAGGGCTGGGGCGCGATCACCGGTGTCGTCGCTTATGACAGCAACTACGAAGAAGTTGCCACCAAGGTTCGCTTGGATGTCAACGTCAATGACGCTGTGCAGCTGTGGGTCATGGGCGGCTACGGCACCGATGACAACCTCTCCGATCCGACCTGGGCTTTCCCGGCCGGCGGCCGCGGCTACTTCAAGCAGTGGGGCGGCAACTGGGCAGTGTGGGGCGGTGGCACCTACAAGTTCAACGAGAAGACCTCGTTCAACGCTCAGATTTCGTATGACGATTGGAAGAATCTCGGCGTCGCCGCGAACATCGCCTACGACATCGTTCCCGGCATGACGATCACGGCCGAAGTCGACTACCTCAATGCAGGCAAGTTCGACGACGCCGACTTCTCCAACTGGACTAACGCGACCAAGAAGAGCAGCGTCGGCGGTCTCCTCCGCTTCCAGCGCTCGTTCTAATAGATTTCGACAAGTCGAGATCGAAGACCCGGCGGGCAACCGCCGGGTTTTTTCTTTTCCGCTTGCGGCCCTGCTATTTGCGCAGGGCTGGAGTTCGAAGCGTCATGGCTTCACCAACGTTGGGCGTAGCGACGGGAAGCGGAGTTCTGCACAGGCCGCAGCGCGTCAAGGTCACGGCATGGGTCTGGGGTTTTCCGACGCGTCGCATCGGCTCCTGGCTCCCTCCCCAGGACGAACCAACCCGTCAGAATTTCTGCGCCAGCAAACTTTCTAAAGCGCGTCGCCTTTACCGGATTCGGGATTCCCGTTTTGCCGGTGTGGTGATTCATTGCGGTCGAAAGGAGAGCCGCGATGGGCAAGCCGCATCCGACACAGTTCCATAGTTGTGGGGTTGCGTTGTAGAAAGACCACAGCAACCGGGAGGCGTCGCGCATTTTCGAGTTTCCCCGCGGTTGTGCCTCGCGATGAAAGCGAACCTCATGTCACTTCCCTCGCGAAGTAGGCTGCGGTCTTTTTAGGATGTCGCGCTCCGCCTTCAGCTTCGCGACTTCCTTGCGCAGCCAGTCGATCTCCTGCTGCTCCGGCTTCATCTGCCCCGGGAAAGGCGTGCTGCGGATCCGTCGACAGATCGCGCACCCATTTGCGCAACACATTCTCGTGGACATCGAGGTCGCAGGCGGCCTGGTCACCGCAACGCCCCGATCCTTGATCAATCTCACCGCCTCAAGCTTGAACTCGCGGCCGAACTTCCTTCTCCCACTAGCCAGTTCCGTTAAACACCTTATCTCGGTGTCCACGAAACCGGCAGCAGGCCAGTGATCCGGCTACTTCAAATGGAAGCGACGCTTAACCCAAGCATAATCGGGCTTGCGGAACTACCAGCTGTTACGGCGCTGGACCGTACTCGATAGCCGAATTTCCCGTGCAGATGGATTTCCCGTGCAGATGGATTTCAGGTTATGAACAAATAGCGAAACGTCGCCGAAGTAATTCTGATAAATTTCAACTAGTTTGTCTACCTCATCTACCTCGACCAAGACAGCATTTAGGTCGAGGCCCCTTATTTCTATTTTTTCTCTATCTCTCCCAATGTTCGCGCACCTGACATAAGCGTCCAGAACGGCTCAATGGTCACGTTATGATCTCTGCCATATTGGAGCAAATAGTATCGAGATTTTTCCGTTAGCCGTACGAACTTCTCTGAATAGTGGGTAAAATTCTTGATGTATTCTAGTATTCTGGTCGCACCTATACGCTCGTTGATATCCCGCAATTCTCGCACCCGGTCATTGTGACCCGGAACACCGATATGAACGGGGCACTGCTCAACGTGCGCGAATTCCGCCGACGTAAGCTGGAAAAGGCGCAGCCAATCCTGCTCGCCCTTTCCGTGCTTCAAATCCTGGCCCTGGAACAGCCCAACAGCCTCAACTGCAGTTGCCCATGAGTGCTGAAGTCTGGTCCGAACTTGCAGTTCGATGCGTCGTCCCTCGAAAGCCACAGTGTCGGCATCTTTGGGTCGGTACTTGAAAACAATATGGTGACTTCGATAACCGTCCGGCTTCGGCTCATCGATATAGTTAAATTCCCCAGTGTGGATCTCGTGGGGGAACTTCTCTCGCATCGATGCGAGAAGCGAGCGAACACCTTTGATGTCGGCCATGATCGCTCGGCAACCGCCGATGTCGTTCATGGTGTCCATATTGGTGGTAGACTCTCGGAGCTTGCGACGAATGGATGCCATGCGCTTCGGGCGGGATGCCATGTCGCCCTTCAGTCGAAGCGCTCTCATGTGGTGACCGACAGAGAACCGAACGCTCCGCATCGGCAGAAAGTGCGAGTCGCGCCAGCTATTGGCGATTGAGAAGATCTCGAGTGTGTCCACGTACTGGCCGACAGTGGTGTCTCGTCCGAACTGAATAGGTTTTGCCAGCTGGTAACCTGCCTTGCGAACGGCTTTCATGCTGTAGGCAAGGCGCGGGTACTCAGTCATTGGACCCCATGAAGCCGAGGTAGTCAGCCTCATTCTGGACTGGCGGGAATAGGGAATCAAATCTCCTGGATGATAGGCCTTGGGATACACGAAGGACAATTGGGGAACCCTTCGCTGCGGCGAACCGCCTTCAACGGGATATCGCCGTGCCCCTAAGCCCCTGGCCGACACGCTGGTCGCTCGACAAACCTCGGCATCGGTGCATTGATAGATGGGCTGGGCCCTGATCACGGCTCGAAGCACCAGGCTCTCATCGGGCTGTTGGCTGCTCAAATTGCGAGGCAGCCGGCCGCGACCGCTGGCCTGTGTTCTTTACCTTCATCCCCGGTTACGAAGGCCAGTAGCGGGCTGGAACCGCAACGGGGCGCTTCCTGGCCGTCGGGGGGTGGCCTCGATATGCGCGCAAAAAGCCGGACATATGAGCGCAAGCGATCCGATCAAACTATCTCAGCCAATACTTGCACGCAGGGGGCCGTCCACATATGAGATCCAGCGGCACAGCGAGGAGCAAGGATCATGCGGAAGACAGCCTGCGGCTCAGGGAACTGGCCCGAGATGCCAGCCGTCTGTTTGCTCAACAGGCTCCAAACGAGAAGAAAGGACTCTTGAATCTGGTGCTGTCGAACTGCGAATGGAATCGCGGCGAAGTCGCGCGAACTCCATGCAACCTTTTGACTTACTTATAGATTCAGCGGTGGCTGCGGCACCAAACGAGCCCTCCGGGGCGAAATTGTCCGCAAGGCAGCCAGTTTGGCTGAGCAATCTGCGGTTTTTTGGTAATACAAATTGAAAATTGCGCCCTCATGTTTCACAACAGGTCGGTAGAGTCAGGACGGTTCCGAAGCCTGCGGGTTTGTCACAGTCCTCAAGGCGAGAATTCGAAAAGACGTTCAACTATGACCCAGCACACAGAAAATGCCCGAATTCTCATGTACAGCCACGACACGTTCGGGCTCGGCCACTTGCAGCGCTGCCGGACGATCGCGCATTCGCTGGTCGAGGATTTTCGCGGACTTCAGGTGCTTATCATTTCTGGTGCGCCTATCGCTGGCGCCTTCGACTACCGCGCCCGTGTCGACTTCGTGAAGATCCCCAGCGTCATCAAGCTGCGCAACGGCGAATACACCTCGCTGGAGAAGGATATCGATCTGCATGAGACGTTAAGGATGCGCCAGTCGATCATCCGCCACACAGCCGAGACCTTCCGGCCGGATATCCTCATCGTTGACAAGGAACCGCTCGGCCTGCGCGGTGAGATTGAGGACACGCTGTCCTACCTCAAGACACGCGGCACCACGCTCGTGCTGGGCCTGCGCGAGGTGATGGACGCGCCGCATCTGCTCGAAGCAGAGTGGGCACGCAGGGATGTGATGCGCAAGATAGGGCTATTCTACGACAAGGTCTGGGTCTACGGTCCGCCGGATTTCTACGATCCGTTGACCGGCCTGTCCGTGCCGCCGGCTGTCAGAGCAAAGATGAAGTTCGTGGGTTTCCTGCAACGGAGCCTGCAGAAGAACGAGTTGCCGGGCCACCGGCCCGAGGGCGAATATATCCTCGTTACCACCGGTGGCGGCGGTGACGGCGGTGAGTTGATTCACGACGTCATCGATGCCTATCAGCAGGATCCGCAATTGCAGCATAGGGCGCTAATCGTGCTTGGGCCTTACATGCCAGCGCGCAAGCGCAACAAGCTGCTCAAAAAGGGGTCCAAGATCCCCTATATCAACATCATCGAGTTCGACAACCGCATGGAAGAGCTGATTGCCGGCGCCAAGGCGGTGGTGGCGATGGGCGGTTACAACACCTATTGCGAGATACTGTCTTTCGACAAGCCGGCGCTGATCGTGCCGCGCGTCAAGCCTCGCGAGGAACAACTGATTCGTGCACGGCGCGCTGCCGAACTCGGCCTCATCGAGATGCTTTTGCCGGAAGAAGCGGAGGATTCTCAGCGGTTTGCCAAGGCCCTGGAAGGGCTGCCAAACCGGCCCCGCCCATCGCAGAGCAATCCGCATCTGAGGCTGGAGGGGCTGCCTCATATTTCCGAAATCGTCGCGGAACTGCTCGACCGGCGGGCCGGCCATCACCTTTCGGTCGTTGAAGGCATGAGCTGAGTTGCAACATCGCAAGATCGTCGTGGTTCTGAAGGGCTATCCGCGGCTGTCGGAAACCTTCATCGCGCAGGAACTGCTCGGTCTGGAGCGTTCGGGTTTCGACCTGATACTCGTCGCGCTCAGGCGGCCGACCGACGCGGGACGCCACCCCGTGCATGACGAGATCAAAGCGCCCGTCCATTATCTGCCGGAATATCTGCATGAAGAGCCGCTGCGCGTGGTTCGCTCGCTGTTTGCTTATCTGCTGCGGCCGGGCTTCTGGCGCGCGCTCGGATCGTTAGCTGCCGATATCCGCCGCGACTTTTCGCGCAGTCGCGTCCGCCGCTTCGGACAAGCGCTCGTGCTGGCGGCCGAATGGCCAGAAGACGCGGGGTGGTTGCATGCACATTTCGCCCACACGCCGGCATCGGTGACGCGCTATGCCAGCCAGCTTCGTGGCCTGCCCTGGAGCTGCTCGGCCCATGCCAAGGACATCTGGACTTCGGCTGACTGGGATCTGGCTGGCAAGCTTTCGTCGGCGCGCTGGACGGTCACTTGCACGAAAACCGGGTTCGACCGTCTGAAAGAACTCGCTAGCGGCAACGCGCGTGTGCATCTTAGTTATCATGGGCTCGACCTTGATCGCTTCGGCAGTTTCGGCGAGGCTCGGAACCAAAATGACGGCTCGACGCCGGACGAACCGGTTATCGTTCTGAGTGTCGGGCGCGCCGTTGAAAAGAAAGGTTACGATACCTTGCTGGAGGCCCTTGCCCTCTTGCCCGGTGATTTGGCGTGGCGTTTTGAGCATATCGGCGGCGGCGAGGAACTGGAACGGCTCAAGGCGCTGGCACAAAAACTTGGACTGGATGGTCGCGTCTCTTGGAGGGGCGCGCTTGCGCAGCAGGAGGTGCTTGAGCACTACCGTTGCGCCGACCTCTTCGCCCTGGCCTGCAGGATCACCGCAAATGGTGACCGGGACGGTCTGCCGAATGTGCTGGTGGAGGCAGCTAGCCAGCGGCTTGCCTGCGTGTCGACCGATATTTCCGGCGTGCCGGAGCTTTTGTCGCCGGATGAAACCGGGCTGCTGGTTCCGACGGAGAACCCAATTGCCCTGGCACAGGCGCTGGAGCGCCTGATCCGTGATCCCGTGCTGCGTACCCGCCTCGGCGAAGCCGCAGAGCGGCGCGTGCGCGACAATTTCGATCATTTGGCAAGCATTGGACAGCTCAAGGAACTATTCGAGCGGGAGTGGGCCTCCGAATGAAGCGGCTGCGGGCTTTCTTCTATGTCCAGCACCTGCTCGGTATCGGCCATCTCGCGCGCGCCAGCCGCATTGCGGCCGCTCTGGTCGATGATGGGTTCGACGTAACCGTCGTGACCGGCGGAGCGCCGATCGCGGGGTTTCCCGGACGGGGGGTAAAATCTGTAACCCTTCCACCTGTCACCTCCGGTGATGAAGGATTTTCCGGACTTGTCGACCTGCAGGGCAAACCCATCGACGATGATTTCAAGAAACGGCGTTCGGAGATGCTGCTGCAGGCATTCCGGGATTGCAGGCCTGATATCGTCATTGTCGAGGCGTTTCCATTTGGACGCCGGCAGATGCGTTTCGAACTCTTGCCGCTGATCGAGGCCATCGACGCCACGTCGCCCAGACCGCTGCTGGCGACGTCCGTCCGTGATATCCTTCAGGAGCGCGTCAAGCTGGGCCGAAACGAGGAAACGGTCGATCTCATCAACAGGCATTTCGACCTTGTCATGATCCACGGCGATCCGGCTTTCGCAACCATCGGCAAGACATTTCCACTGGCTGGGGCGATCAGGGCCGAGGTCACCTACACGGGGCTCGTTGCCGCGCCGCCATCGCCCGCGGCCTCCGAGCGCTACGATGTTGTGGTGTCGGTTGGGGGTGGGGCTGCCGGAAAGAGCGTTGTCAGGTCCACCGTCGCGGCAGCCCGGAATGCCAACAACGGTTGGAGATGGTGTTTGCTCACCGGCCCCAACCTCCCGAAAGACGAGTTCGACGCGATTGCACGCGATGCCTCACCTGTCCTGTCCATCTTCCGGTTCCGCGAGGATTTCGCCAGCCTGTTGACCGGCGCCCGCCTGTCAGTCTCGCAGGCGGGTTACAACACGGTCTGCGATGTCCTGCGCGCGGGTTGTCGCTCGCTGCTCGTTCCATTTGCAGCCGGCGGAGAAACCGAACAGACGGTTCGCGCCCTGATGCTCGAAGAGCTCGGTCTCGCAACGGTGCTGACGGAAAACGACCTGACGCCTGAGGGCTTGGTGCTCGCGATCGAACAGACACTTGCCGGACCGACGCCATCCGCGCATCGTCTCGACCTGGAAGGTACCCGTCACTCCGCGCAAATCCTGCGCGAACGGTATCGAACATGGTCCCTAAGAATGGGGTCCGGTTTCGGAAAGGAACATAATCAAACGGACGATGGGTCCTAGACTATTCATCGGCTTTATCGCGCATCTTGTCTGGCCAGTACGGCGCACCTCAAGTCCTTGTTTTATGTAGATGTGCCAAAAAACGCTGCGCTTTTGGGCGAAATGCATCAAACGGTCCCGATCAGCATGAAGCGCGTATAGTTTCTTGTCGGCAATTCGCCGGAGAACCGCACCTCGCTTAGCGCCGCCATCGCTTCGAATGCTGCAAGTGAAGCCACGCAGTTGATGTGCGTTGGCTCGCTGAAATAATCGTTCGATTGCAGCAGTACATTCGTGCCCTGCGGAAGCAGGGCAAGCCAGGCGCGCAGATCGGCTATATGTTCGCAGCTGGTATTGACCGTCAAGTCGGGCCGCCCGGCCGCATAATCGAGCGCGTACATATCTGCCGTCAGCGCCCGGAACCGGTCGCATGCTTCCCGGTTGAGGGTCCGGGCGACCGCCGCGACTTCGGGATCGATGTCGATGCTATCGATCGCCGCGATGTCGAAGCGGGCGTCGTTGAAGAGCATTGCCGGCAATACGCCGTACCATCCACCCAGAACCCATATGCGCCCGAACCGGCCACCGCTGCTTTCGAACAGCCTGTCGAGCGCCCATGTCTTGCACGCAACCTGCTTGTGGTTGAAGGCGTTGGCGATATCGGCCTTCGGATGCTTGGCGACGACGCGTGCAAGCCCTGCCACGAGAGGGTTGTTGACATAAGCAGCAATTCCCCTCGTGAGGTCCAGGGTTTGCTCGTGCCCGTCCGTGCCGACATTGCGTGGTTGCGTGACATCCATCATATTCGCCTTGTATGTTGGGATTTCGGGCGACACAACGCAATCTTGCCAGCAAAGCCGCCCCGCAGGCTTCGAACGTGTCGCCGGCGATGATTGCCGATGCGCCGTTCACCAGCCAGCGCTTCCACTTTTGTTCTTTAAACTGAAGGTCCACAGTCGCATATGGAACCCAGCCTAGCCCGCTATATCTGGAGGCACACCAAGAAGCAGCAGCTCTGGATATTGATGGTCGTCCTGCTTTCGATGATCCCGTATTTCATGTCCTTCGACCTGCCGAAGCTGATCGTCAACGGTCCGATCCAAGGTAGGGGCTTCGAGCAACCGGGCGCGACCCAGGCATTCATGCGGCTGCACTACAACCTGCCGTTCATTGGCGATGTCCTGTTCTTCTCCGGTTTTCAGCTCGACCGCAAGGCGACGCTGCTTGCCCTGAGCCTTGTGTTCCTCTTGCTGGTCGTGATCAACGGCCTGTTCAAACTCTACATCAACACCTACAAGGGTCGCCTCGGCGAACGCATGCTGCGGCGGATCCGCTTCGATCTGGTCGATCGTGTGCTGCGGTTTCCGCCGATCTACTTCAAGCGGGTCAAATCCGCCGAAGTGGCGACCATGGTGAAGGACGAAGTGGAGCCGCTGGGCGGCTTCATCGGCGATGCCTTCCTGCAGCCGGTACTGCTCGGCGGCCAGGCGCTGACAGCGATGCTGTTCATCATGGTCCAGAATGTCTGGCTCGGGATGATAGCGGTCGTGATCGTGGTGATCCAGATCGTGCTCATCCCTCGAATGCGGCGGCGGCTGATCGTGCTCGGGCGCCAACGGCAGCTGACGGCGCGCGCACTTTCAGGCCGGGTTGGCGAAATCGTCGAAGGCATCGGCGCCGTTCACGTCCACGATACCTCAAACTACGAGCGCGCCGACATAGCCGCGAGGCTCGGGCTCATCTTCAAGATCCGCTTCGATCTTTACCAATGGAAATTCATGGTAAAGTTCCTCAACAATTTTCTCGCGCAGATTACGCCCTTTCTGTTCTACATGATCGGCGGGTATCTGGTCATCGAGGGGCGGCTGGATGTCGGCCAGCTCGTGGCCGTGATCGGCGCCTACAAGGACCTGCCCGGCCCGATGAAGGAACTGATCGACTGGGATCAGGATCGGCAGGATGTCCAGGTCAAATATCAGCAGGTCGTCGAACAGTTCACCGTCGACGGTCTGATCGCGCCGAGAATCGGGGCGTTGACGATTGACGATCCAGATCCGATGACCAAGCCCCTGTCGGCGATCGGTCTGTCCATAGCGGACGATAGCGGTGCAATGCTCCTCAACCGCATCTCCCTGCAGGTCAAGCCGGGTGAGACGGTGGCGCTGGTCAGTACCGCAACAGGTGGAGGGGAGGCGCTTGCAGAAGCCTTCGCGCGGCTGAACTGGCCGGATAGTGGAAGAGTCGCGTCCGGCGCCGACGACCTGCTTGAACTCCCCGAAGCAGTGACCGGCCGGCGCATGTCCTATGCCTCATCGGATGTTTTCCTGTTCCAGGCAAGCCTCCGCGATAACCTGCTCTACGGGTTGAAGCATGCGCCGCTGACATCGGTGCCTTATGACGGAGCCGCGGCAGTCCAGCACCGCTGGAACATCGACGAGGCACGCCGGTCGGGCAATCCGGATCTTGATATCCACAGCGACTGGATCAATTACGCTTCCGCCGGCGCTAGCGGCCCGCACGACCTCTTTGAAGCCGTGCGCCGGGTGCTCGACGCGGTTGTTCTGTCGCGCGACATTCTCGATCTTGGCTTGCGCTCTTCGGCCGATCTCACGCGTCACACCGAGCTTGCCAGGCGGATCGTCGAACTGCGCGCGGCGCTGCGAACCCGGCTGGAACACGAAGGGCTGAGCGGACTGGTGGTTCCCTTCGAACCGGGCGCCTACAACAAGGAAGCAACGATCGGCCAAAACCTGCTCTTCGGCGCTGCCGCCGGTCCCCAACTGGCCGACAGGGCCCTGGCGGCCAATCCCTATTTTGCTTCTGTGCTGAGGCAAGCCGGCCTCGACCGCACGCTCTACGAAATGGGCATGGAGATTGCCAAACAGGCGATCGAGCTGTTTGCCGACCTGCCGCCCGATCACCAGTTCTTCCAGCAGCTCGCCTTCATGAGCGCCGAGGAGATACCCGCGTACGAAACCTTGCTGCAACGGCTCAAGAACCGTCCTTACGAGACGGTTTCGGAGAACGATCGCGCCATGATCGTCACCTTGAGTTTTGCCTATATCGAGCCCCGGCACCGCTTTGGCCTGCTGAGCGACGAGTTGATGAGCAAGATCGTCGCCGCACGCAACCGGTTCTATGAAAACCTGCCGCACGAACTGCAAAATGCGGTCGAACGGTATGATCCTGCCAAATACATTGCTGCGGCCACCGTCATGGATAACGTCCTGTTCGGGCGTGTGGGCAACAACCATCCCGACGCTCCGGACCGTATACGATCCATCGTCTATGACATTCTTGACGAACTGGGGCTTTATGGCGAGCTTCTGGATGTCGGTCTGGACTTCAACGTCGGCGCCGGCGGCAGGCGGCTTACCAATGGGCAGCGACAGAAGCTCGATGTTGCCCGGGCCCTGCTCAAGCGTCCTGATTTTCTCATTCTCAACCGGCCGCTGTCGGCGCTCGACCAGCGCATGCAGGATAAGGTGCTGCGAAACGTGCTCGAGGAGGCCCGGCGCGACGGCCAATCGCCGGCAATTGTGTGGGTCGTGACGAATCCGGCAATGGCGACGATGTTCGATCGCGTTGTCGTCTTCGACTCGGGTCAAATGGTGGAAGACGGAACACACGAGACTCTTTTGGCAGGGAACGGTATTTTCAAGGAGCTGCTGTCATAGAGCAACGGACATTCAGATGGGATCATTCTGCCGGTGGAAATTTGGTGCAACATCAAGGATTCGGCGAAGGGTGAAGCGGGACGACATCCGCGCCCAAACCCGAAAGCCTTGCCGCGAATTCACCCGGCTCTACGGGTTTCCCGCTGGCGGACGCCCATTTTGTCAGGCGGCATCGCCTGATCGCACGACAGACATCGGGCTCACATCCCGGAAACAGAATTGATTCCATCTGGACGTTCGTTGCTCTAGTCTGGCAGGGCGAATTTGGGAAGGTTTGCGACAATGCTGCTCAAGGATGAAGTTGGAATGCTGCAACGCGTTCCCTTGTTCTCTGGCATCGAGCCGACAAAGCTCAAGCTGCTTGCGTTCACATCCGACCGCGTGAACTACAGCGCGGGCGAGATCCTTTTCCGGCAGGGCGACGAGGGAGATGCCGCCTATGTCATCCTTTCAGGCAGGGCGGATATTCTGGTCGATTCCGACAGCGGACCCATAAAAGTTGCTGAACTGGTGCCAAACTCCATCGTTGGCGAGATTGCCATATTGTGCAACAGCTCCCGCACTGCCACCGTCAGAGCGGCAAGTCCGCTGGAAGCTTTGAGAATCCCCAAGGATCATTTCCTGAGGCTTATGAACGAGTTCCCGGAAATGACCATCGAGATACTGCGGGTTCTTGCCAATCGCCTAAGCCACACGACCGCAGATCTGATCGACGCACGAAGCACCAAATAACGTATGATGTGCGCTCGATCCTCGCCGCTGTGATGGCACTGGCCTCTGGCTGAGAAGATCACCGGGAGGAGACCTGTCTCGCCTGACAGCAGTTGTTTGGCTACGACGGGCGGCGGGGACTGCAAAGAGGTAAGCATGGACGACGACGCTTTCCTGGTCAGGTTTTGGGGTGTACGTGGCAGCATTCCGGTATCGGGGCCGGAATTCTCTCGCTATGGCGGCAACACAACCTGCATTGAGATGCGATGCGGCAAGCATACGCTTTTGTTCGACGCGGGCTCTGGCCTACAGCCTGCCGGCAGGGCGCTTCGGGCGTCGGGGGTGACCGATTTCGACCTGCTTTTCACCCATTGCCATTACGATCACATCATCGGGCTGCCGTTTTTTGCGCCGATCTATGATCGGAGCGTCAAGGTTGCCCTTTGGTCCGGGCATCTTGCAGGACGCATGACGACCCGGCAGATGGTCGACGAGTTCATGCGGCCGCCGTGGTTTCCGGTGAAACTGGATATCTGCAAGGCACGCCTCGACTGCCGCGATTTCGCATCCGGAGACGTGCTTCGTCCGCGCGAGGGGGTGGTGGTCCGGACCGGCAGTCTTATCCATCCGGGCGGCTGCATAGGCTACCGGGTCGAATGGGGCGGCCGCGTCGTGGCGGTAATCACAGACACTGAGCACGAACCGGACAAACTCGATCAGGCGGTGCTCGACCTGATCGAAGACGCCGACCTCGTCGTTTACGATTGCACCTACACCGAGGAGGAAATGGAACGCCGCCGCGGTAACGGGCACTCGACATGGCAACAGGGCGTCAAGCTGTGTGAGGCGGCCGGTGCGCACGGGCTTGCGTTGTTTCACCACGATCCGACACGCCTCGACGAGGAACTGGACGAGATCGAGAAACTGGCCAAAGACAGGTTTGCCGGCGCTTTTGCAGCACGGGATGGCCAGACGCTCAAATTTCCTGCCTCATTGCACAAAGAAGGCTGAGCTACGTTCCTTTGCCGGCGCTGCGCCCGATCAATGTCTTGATCGGAAGCCACACGCAGGCCTCGGTCCGTGCGGTGACTGCGAACAGCCGTTCGAGGAAAAGCCAGGCCGATTCATCATGGACGAGATGGTGGGTGAGCAGGCCGACCGGTTCGCCGCCATCGAATGCATGCTGCAATTGCGCGATAATAGCCTGAACCAATAGACCATGATCGCGGCAACCGCGCGTGCCATGCCAATCCATGATGTCGACATTGCTGTTGATGACCGCCAGTGAAGCCGGCTTCGGCGGCCCATAGACCGACAATGCCGCAAATCCTGTCGATCCAAGGTCGGGTACAAAGCCGGCGTCGATCCGGTTCCAGGGCGGCACCAGCATCGGAACGGCGCGTGCGCCATGCAGGCCGGTCACGTGCGACAGCCCGCGAGCCAGATCATCGAGTACCGCCTCGCGTGGCCGATGCGCGCCGAGCTCCTGCTTTTTGTGGCCCTCGGGCGCATGATTTCGGTGCGCCCAGCCATGGATCGCGACCGTGGCATGCGGCGCCTCGTGAAGCCGGACGACAAGCTTCTCATCGGTCATAGCCGGAATGACGGCCAGAGTGACCGGAACCGCGAATTCACCGGTCAGGTCGAGCAGCCGATTAAGCGCGGGGGTCGGATCCACGGCGTCATCGTCGCGCAGCCAGAACTCTGCCTTGCGGCCCGCCCGTTGCCGGCACGCCAGTTCGTCCACCAATGGCTGCCAGATCTGATCGGATGTCATGAAGCCGGGATCTTCTGAAGAAGTTCGACCAGATGCGCCGCCGCAGCTCCGAGGGAACGTTCCTCGAGGATGAAACGCCTGGCTTTCGCGGACATGATGGTTCTTTCGTCGTTACGGGCCAGGAGCCTTTCAATGGCAGAAGCGAATGCCGCCACATCGCCCGGCGGGGTGAGAAACCCGGTCTGGCCTTCCCGTACGACCTCCGGTACGCCGGCAACGTCCTGAGCCACCACCGGAAGGCCGGCGGCCTGTGCTTCGAGATAGGCAATGCCATAGGCCTCCCCGTAACCCGGCCAGACGTAGATTCCCCCACTGGAGAGGACATCCGGCACGGCGGCTGGCTCAATCGCGCCAAGCCATTCGATACGGTCGGCGGGCAACCCGGCGAATTGCGCTTTGACCTCGTCGCGGGCAGGCCCGTCGCCGACGACCGACATGGTCCAAGGCAGGTGGCCGATCGAACCGAGCGCTCGCGCCAGCATGCGATAGCTTTCGGCTTTGTCGCCCGGGCGCATCATGGCGATGGTAACGAGGCGCGTCGGGCAACCCCGTGCCGGCGTTTCCCGGAATGCCGATGTGTCGATGAAGGGTGGAAGCATGCCAAGAGCGGCGTCGGGTATCGCATCTGTCAGCCCCCGACGGTCCCTTTGCGTGAAGCAGATATTCAGCGCTGCCTGTTCGACTGCTCGCGCCACCAAGGCTTGCGCATCGGCCCACACGCCGGCGTTGCGCCGCCTCGAATAGGAGGCTTCCGCTGTCACATAGGGGACACCAAACGCCGACGCCAGCTCGGGTCCGATCAGGTCGGGCGCCTTGTAGTAGGGATGATAGGAGAACCAGAGATCGGGCTTGCCGTCACGATCCCAAAGCTTTGCCAGCCGCGCGACTTCCTCTCGGGCCTCGATCTTGAGCGCATCGAAACCTTTCTGCTCCGGTTGGCGTATATAGAAGCGCAACTCGGATGCCAGATCGACGCTATGCCCTCCATGCTCAAGCGCCTTGACCAGCATTCGCGCCATCTGGCGGTCGCCGGAGACAACGGGATGATTGGGTGACTTCAGCGGTGCGTAGAAGGCAATTCGCATCGGCGAACCCTATCATCGGAAAGCCCACGCAAGTCAATTTCCAGGCACGATCTACTCAACTTCAAGCAATGGAGTGTGCTATCTGATGCTCATGGAAACAGCTGTCGCGTCCGATCCGTTTGTCGCTTCCTTGCCGGTCTTCGCGAAGTTCGAAAGCGTTGCCGATATCGATAACTATCGGCCTCTCCCGGATGGCTGGGCGCTGGCCACCGCCGACATCGTCGGCTCGACCAAGGCGATCGAGGCCGGGCGCTATAAAACCGTCAATATGGCCGGTGCTAGCGTCATTTCGGCGCTGCTCAATGCGCTGGGTCGGCAAGATCTTCCCTTTGTCTTCGGTGGCGACGGCGCGCTCGTGGCGTTTCCCGGCTCGGCTTTGGACGTCACCCGCAACGCGCTGGCGGCTGTCCAGAGATGGGTGACGGACGAACTGGACCTGACCTTGCGTGCCGCAATCGTGCCGATCAAGGATATAAGGGCGCAAGGCCTCGACGTTCGCGTGGCGAGGTTCCAGGCCTCCGAAGCGGTCTTCTATGCCATGTTCGCTGGCGGTGGCGGCAGTTGGGCGGAAGCCGAGATGAAAGCGGGACGCTACAGCATCGAACCCGCGCCGGCCGGCGCGCGGCCGGATCTGACCGGCCTCTCCTGCCGCTGGAACCCGATAGAAGCCCGGCATGGCGAAATCGTCTCGATCATAGCCATACCGGGGGTATCGCGCGACTTGCGCGGTTTTCAGTTTCTGGCTTCCGACATCATTGCCCTTGCCGGCAGGCAGGAGCGCGATGGCCACCCCGTGCCGGTGGACGGGCCGGGCTACAGTCTGCTGCCAGCCGGTCTCGATGTCGAGGCGCGGGCCACGGCGCCGCCAGGGCGGCGATGGCTGGCGAAGCTGTGGGTGATCTTCCTGATGACGCTTACTGCGGTCGCCGATAGATTTGGCTGGACCATCGGTCGTTTCGATCCGAAGGTCTACAAACGCGAGGTGGCAAGCAATTCGGATTTCCGGAAGTTCGACGACGGCTTGAAGATGACCATCGACGTTGACGCGGATGTGTTGCAACGCATCGAGAGCCGGCTGAAACAGGCGGAAGAGGCGGGCATCTGCAGCTACGGCCTGCACCGCCAGAAATCGGCCTTGATGACATGCCTCGTCGCCTCGCCGCTGCAGCGCGATCACATTCATTTCATCGATGGCGCCGCCGGCGGCTATGCGATGGCTGCCGCAAGCCTGAAGGCGAAGGTGCCGGTCTGATGAAGGCTTGCGGAAATCGACCTTCCGCAATATGCCTCCGCCATGGTTGTTGGGACCAGGTGAGCCTCGCCATGGAAGCGACCTGTCCGAATTGACGGAAGAACAGATTTTTGGACGCCTCACGATCGCCATATGACCGTCTTCTCAACCGGATTTCGACGCGCGCCGCGCAAGTCGGAGTGATCGGACTGGGCTATGTCGGGCTGCCGCTGGCGGTTGCGATCGCGCGCGCCGGCTTCCCGGTTTCCGGTTTCGACATCGAAGCCCGGAAGGTCGAGTGCCTGAACAACGGCCAATCCTACATTGAGGCGGTAACGTCGACTGCCCTTGCCGGCGAGGTGGCTAGCGGTCGGTTCCGTGCCACTGCGGATTTTGTCGAACTGACTGTCTGCGATGTTATCATCATCTGCGTTCCAACACCGCTGACCAAACATCGTGAGCCGGACCTCTCCTTCGTCAGGAACACGGCGGGCACCATCGCCAAGCATCTGCGTCTCGGCCAGCTGATCGTGCTGGAATCGACCACCTATCCCGGCACCACCGACGATGTGATCAAGCCCATATTGGAAGAAACCGGATTGCAATCGAAGATAGACTTCTTCCTCGGTTTCTCGCCCGAACGCGAGGATCCCGGCAACCGCAGCTTTGAAGTCGCGACGATCCCCAAGGTCGTGGCAGGCGACGGTATTGAGGCGGCGACGCTCGTGCAGGCATTCTACCAGAGCGTGATCGAGACCGTCGTTCCGGTTTCCACCACGGCGACCGCCGAGGCGGTCAAGCTCACGGAAAACATCTTCCGCTCGGTCAATATAGCCCTTGTCAACGAGTTGAAAATCGTGCTCGGTGCGATGGGCATCGATATCTGGGAGGTGATCGAGGCTGCAAAGACCAAGCCCTTCGGCTACATGCCTTTCTATCCTGGCCCCGGACTTGGCGGGCACTGCGTTCCGATCGATCCCTTCTACCTGACGTGGAAGGCGCGCGAATACGAACTGCCGACCCGCTTCATCGAGCTGGCGGCAGAGATCAACACGGCCATGCCGAGTCATGTCGTCGATGAACTGGCCAAAGCTCTGGACCGGCGCTGCGGCAAGGCGCTCAGCCGCTCGCGCATTCTCATCATCGGGCTGGCCTATAAAAAGAATGTGCCCGACATCCGCGAAAGCCCCTCACTACGGCTCATTGAACTCATCGAGGAATGGGGCGGCAAGGCGGAATTCCACGACCCGCATGTTACCGAGATCCCGACCACACGGGAGCATATGGCGATCAAGGGGCGTCGTTCGGTCGAATTGACCGAAGCGGTCTTGAAGGATTTCGATGCTGTCCTCGTTGCAACCGACCATGATGCGATCGACTATCAGGCGATCGCCGATCACGCCCTTCTGATCGTCGACACACGCAATGTTTTTGGCCGGCTCGGACTAGCCCGAGAGACGGTGGTGAAGGCCTGACGGCGTCCGAGCCGGCGAAATTTTTTGCCCGATGTCAGGATCGGGATTGCACTCCGCCGGGAGCCTCGCCAAATATGTGTGCCAGGAGATAGATGCGGTTACGCCTGCTGCTTGCCTGCAACGACAGTCATCCGGGAATTCTTCGCCGGCTTTGCCGCCGAAGCCGGTTTCATTCACTTCGAGGGTCTGGCGGATCAAAGGAGATGGCTCGTCTTCGACGGGTTTCGAGATAGCATGAGCACAGCGCAAGCAGAAATTTCCACCATTCTCATGGACAAGGTTGCCGATTGGCTGACCCAATCGGCGCTGGCCGGCAACGACCTGGAAACATTGGTACAAGGCTTTTGTGAACGGCTGGCTGCTGCCGGCCTGCCGCTGAAGCGGGTGCATTTGAGTTTTTCGATGCTTCATCCGCTTTATGATGCGCTTGGCTTCACCTGGCTTCGCGGCCAGGGCATGGAAATGGAAGGCTTCCGCAAGGAGAGCGGCGTGCATTCCGACAGATTCCTGACCAGCCCATACTACCATCTGCTCAGCAACAAGCTCGACCATCTGCGGCGCCGGTTGAACGCGTCGGTGCCCTCCGAGTTTCCTGTTTTTGATGAACTCAAGCTTATGGGCGTCACCGATTACATGGCTTTCGTCCATCCCTTCAACGGCAACACCGGTCAGGGTATGTTGGGGTCCTGGTCCACCGACAGTGCTGCAGGCTTCAGCGACAGCATGATTTCAGCGCTGCTGCGAATCCAGAACCATCTCGCTATCGCAACCAAGATGGCGGTACTCACGAAGCTCGCCGACAACATGATGACAACTTATCTCGGCGGCGACGCCGGCAGGCGCGTGCTCGACGGCCAGATCAAGCGCGGCGAGGGTGATACAATCCGGGCCGCGCTGGTCATGGGCGACATGCGCGGGTCGTCAAGACTTGCCGAAACCTCCGGCCGCGAAGTCTATATCGATACGCTGAACCAGTTTTTCGACGCCGTTGCTGCACCGTTCAATCGCAAAGGCGGGCAGATCATGAGTTTCATAGGGGACGGCTTCATTGCCGTCTACCCTTGCGAAAGGCACCGCTCGCAGTCCGAGATCGCCTGCCAGGCTGCTCTTGCGGCAGCGCGCAAGGCCAGCGCACGCATGATGGATCTCAATCAGCGCAGAAAGAAGCAGGGATTGGGCCATATAAAATTTGGTATCGGCCTGCATGTCGGCAATGTGATGTTCGGCAATGTCGGGCTTACCGACCGGCTGACATTTTCTGTCTTCGGCTCGGCTGTAAACGAGGTGCAGCGCCTCCAGACCCTGACCAAGAAGTATCCGCACAGCGTTCTCGCCAGCAAAGATTTCGCCAGCTATTGCGGCGCCGACGGCTGGCTGACGCTCGGCAACGAGGAACTGGCGGGCATCAAGCAGAAGCTGACGGTGCTTTCACCCGATCTGTCGGGTGCTCTCGCACTCGATGAAGATGCTGCGCTGGAGCCGATTCACGATCGAAGATCGGAAGCCGAGCAGCTCATGCTTCTTCATCGCGATGCCGCCCGGCTGTCGGAGGGCGACCGGAGGAAGCTTCAGTAACCGCCACGATCCGATCCGTACGCCTTGCTGTGCAGTCCATCGCCGGCTCCGCCTCTGGCGACCGTTTCGAATCCACGTTGCTCTAGGCTGGCAATGCGCTAGTCTTAATTTCTGGGCCTGCCGCCTGGCAGGCCTCCAGAGTGGGGCTGGTGTGAGAATGAATACAGGCGTTGACCTGCTGCGGATCGAGGATGTTGGCATCTCATTTGCCATTATCGGGGGACCGTTACATGCCGTCAGGCGTGCAAATCTTCGCGTCCTGCCCGGCAAGGTTACCGCGCTTGTGGGCGAGTCCGGTTCGGGAAAATCGGTTCTCAGCCAGGCAGTGATGGGTATTTTGCCGAGGACAGCCCATGTTCGCGGCCGTATCCTGTTTTCCGATCCTGAAAAGCCCGGCACGACGCAGGACATCCTGCAGATGCCGCGTGACGGACCCGAAATCCGGGCGCTGAGAGGCAGCCGCATCGGCAAGATCTTTCAGGAGCCGATGACATCGCTGTCGCCGCTGCACACGATCGGCAACCAGGTCAGCGAATCCCTGCAGATTCATACGCCCATGGCTCGGGCGGAGCGCAAGGCGCGGACGGAGGAAATGCTCGGCCTTGTCGGCTTTCCCGATCCCAGGCGTGCCTATGACATGTATCCTTTTGAACTTTCGGGAGGATTGCGTCAACGCGCCATGATCGCGATGGCGCTTATCTGCCGGCCCGCCCTGTTGATCGCCGACGAGCCGACGACGGCGTTGGACGTCACCATCCAGGCGCAAATCCTGCAATTGCTGCGCGGGCTTCAGACCAAACTGAACATGGCGATGCTGCTGATCACGCACGACCTCGGCGTGGTCGCCAATGTCGCCGACGAGGTGGTGGTCATCTACCATGGCGAGATCATGGAAGCGGGACCTGTCGAGGCGATATTCCGCCGGCCAAGTCACCCTTACCTGAAGGGCCTGATGGCAGCCGTTCCACATTTCGACCTGAAGCCTGGCGAAAGGCTAAAGGCGCTCCGCGACGTGCCGGTCAGTGTCGGGAACCTGCTCGGCAAGCAGACGGCGCCGGCATCGAAGGGGCCGGACGACATCCTGCTTTCGGTCAGGGATTTGACAAAGACCTTCACCACCCGCAAGTCCGGCTGGTTCGGCGGAGATCATCAAACCCTTGTTCGCGCCGTGGACGGCGTGAGCTTCGATATCAGACGGGGTGAGTGCCTGGGTCTGGTTGGCGAAAGTGGCTCCGGTAAAACCACCGTCAGCAAGATCCTCATGCGGGCCGTCACCCCTAGCGGCGGCTCTGTGATCTTCAACGGCCGCGATGGACCGATCGACGTCTTGGAGGCCGAGAGAGGCGCCTTGCGCATGCTGCGTGCGAAAATCCAGATGGTCTTCCAGGATCCGGTTTCGTCGCTTTCACCTCGCATGACGGTGGAGAACATCTTGAGCGAGCCGCTGGAAATCCATCAACGTGGCAATGCCGCGTCCCGACTGGCCACGGTCAAGAGCCTGATGCAGGCAATCGGGCTCGATCCGCGCTTCATCAAGCGTTATCCGCACAGTTTCTCCGGCGGGCAGCGTCAGCGTATCGGCATCGCGCGCGCGTTGGCACTGGGGCCCGAACTGCTGATCTGCGACGAACCGGTTTCGGCGCTCGACGTCTCTGTCCAGGCGCAGATCCTAAACCTTCTGAAGGACTTGCAGAAGGAACTGGGCCTGACTTACCTATTCATATCCCACAACCTGGCGGTGGTGGACTACATGGCCGATCGCATCGCGGTGATGTGCGGCGGGCGTATCGTCGAGCTTGCGCCGCGCGAAATTCTGCTTAGGAAACCGGTCCACCCCTACACGCGCTCGCTGGTCGCCGCAGTCCCTTTCCCCGATCTCGACAGGCCGATGGATTTCAAGACGCTGAAGCTCAGCGGCGCTTCGGACACCAGCGCATGGGGACCGCAATTCCGCGACGAGGGCGACGAGGACAAGTTGTCGCCGCTCGATCTTGGCGGCGGCCACCTCGTGCTGGCCCGACGTTCGGCCGATGTGAGCGAGCTACGCCATTGATCAGCCGGCGCACCGTCCTTGGCCTCATGGCTTCGGCATTTCTGCCGGGCACGTCGCGCGCCGGCGATCTGGAGCCGGAATTTCTTCAGCCGCAGTTGAAGGCCAGGGCGCTGCCGGCACTCGCCGAACGCCTGCCCAAGAGCCCGCGCGCGTTGAATCTCGCTGCGATGGGCCGGCAGCCCGGCCAGTATGGCGGCACGCTGCGCACGATCATCGGCAGCCAGAAGGATATCCGGATGATGACGATCTATGGGTATGCTCGCCTGGTCGGCTATGACGAAAAGCTTAACATGCAACCCGACATTCTCGAAAGTTTCAACGTAGCGGATGATCGCGTCTTCACTTTCAAGATACGGGAAGGACATAAATGGTCCGACGGTAGCCTGCTGACGCCGGAGGATTTTCGCTATTGCTGGGAGGATGTCTGGCTGAACGATGAGCTTTCGCAAGGCGGGCTCGCCCCGGCCCTGCTGGCGGACGGCAAGCCGCCTCGCTTCGACATCGTCGATCCGTTGACGGTCCGCTATAGTTGGGATGCGCCCAATCCCGACTTCCTGCCAAAGCTCGCCGCTGCTTCGCCTCTACCGCTTGTTCTGCCGGCCGCCTATCTCAAGCAGTTTCACAAAAAATACCAGGATCCATTCCGGCTGGCCGGTCTCATGAAGGAGTACCGGGCCAAGAAATGGACGCTCTTACATATCCGCATGTCCCGGCAGTATCGCCCGGAGAACCCGGAGTTGCCGACGCTGGATCCTTGGCAGAACCGGACCAAGCCGCCGGCTGAGCAGTTCATTTTCGAGCGCAACCCGTTCTTTCATCGAATTGACGAAAATGGCCGGCAACTGCCCTATATTGACCGGTTTGTCATGAATGTCAGTTCGTCGGCGATCATTTCCGCCAAGACTGGTGCGGGCGAGAGCGACCTGCAATGCATGGGAATTGACTTCGCCGATTACTCCTTCCTGAAGGACGCGGAGAAGCGCTACCCGGTGAAGATGCATCTGTGGAAACGCACGCAGGGCTCGCGGCTGGCGCTGCTGCCCAATCTGAATTGTGCTGACCAGGTGTGGCGCGGCCTTTTTCGTGACGTGCGCGTGCGCCGCGCGCTTTCGCTCGCTGTGGACAGGCGCGAGATCAATTTGGCCGTGTTCTACGGATTGGCGCAGGAAAGTGCCGATACGGTCCTGCCGGAGAGCCCGCTCTACCGGCCGGAATTCGCGAAAGCCTGGGTCGCCCACGATCCCGACAAGGCCAATGCGCTGCTCGACGAGGTCGGGCTTCAGACGCGTGACGATGACGGCTTGCGGCTACTTCCCGACGGACGCCCGGCGCAGGTCATCGTGGAAACGGCCGGCGAAAGCACCCTGGAAACCGACGCGCTCGAACTCATCACCGATCACTGGCGCAAGATCGGCATTGCTGTGTTTATCCGGACTTCGCAGCGAGACATCTTCCGCAGCCGCGCACTTGGCGGCGAGATCATGATGTCGATGTGGTCGGGCATCGACAACGGCGTGCCGACCGCCGACATGAACCCGTACCAGTTGGCCCCCACCATCGACGACCAGCTGCAATGGCCGCTCTGGGGTGCTCACTACTTGTCTCATGGCACGGTCGGTGAAGCGCCCGATCTTCCGCCTGTGGTCGAGCTGATCGCTTTGCTCAAGCGCTGGAACGCATCAACCGAAGCCGCGGAGCGCGCCGAAATCTGGAATTCAATGCTATCGATCTACACCGATCAGGTGTTTTCAATCGGGACGGTGAACGCAACGTACCAGCCGGTTCTGGCGTCCTCGCGGCTGCACAACCTGCCTGACAAGGCGCTCTACGGCTACGACCCGACTGCCTATTTCGGCGTCTATATGCCCGATACATTCTGGCTTGGAGAGACCTGAGCGTGCTTCGATATATTGTCTGGCGCATTGCCGTAATGGTTCCAACGCTGCTGGTCATATCGGCGCTGGTGTTCACGATCATCGAACTTCCGCCAGGCGACTATTTCGACAGCTATGTTGCCGAGCTTCGAGCTCAGGGCGAAGCGGTGGATTCCGATCGCATCCAGATGATGCGCAAGGAATATGGTTTCGACCAGCCGCCGGTCATTCGCTACTTCTACTGGGTCGGCGGGATGCTGCACGGCGATTTCGGCTATTCCTTCGAATATGAGCTGCCGGTTCGCGACGTCGTCGGGGACCGAATGTGGCTGACCGTACTGGTTTCCTTCGTCACGATCATCTTCACCTGGCTCATCGCCTTTCCGATCGGCATGTACTCCGCCACGCATCAATATAGCTGGGGCGACTACGGCCTGACTTTCTTCGGCCTTCTCGGCCTTGCCATTCCGAACTTCATGCTGGCGCTGATTTTGATGTATTTCGCCAACATTTGGTTCGGCACGTCCATCGGCCATCTCATGGACCAGCAATATCTCGGAGAGCCGATGAGCTGGGCCAAGGCGAAGTCGATCCTCGCCCATCTCTGGATCCCGGTCTTGATCATCGGCACCGGGGGCACGGCAAGCATGATCCGACGGCTGCGCGCCAATCTGCTTGATGAGCTACACAAGCAGTATGTCGTGACCGCGCGCGCCAAAGGCCTTCATCCCTTCAAGGCGCTGGTCAAATATCCGCTGCGCATGGCGCTCAATTTCTTCATTTCCGACATCGGCTCTATCCTGCCGGCCATCATCTCCGGCGCCGAAATCACCGCGATCGTCCTGTCCTTGGAAACGACCGGGCCGATGCTGATCAGGGCGCTGCAGAGCCAGGACATGTATCTGGCGGGGTCGTTCCTGATGTTCCTTGCCTTCCTGACGGTCATCGGTGTCCTGATTTCCGACCTGGCGCTGGCGCTGCTTGATCCACGAATTCGTTTGCAAGGCGGCAGCACCAAATGAACACACCTTCGCCGCTGCCCGCTCCAGGTGCTCCACTGCAACACTACGTTTCCATCGCGCCCTTTGACCTGGAGTCGGTCGAGGCGATGACGCCGGAGCAATCGAAGGTCTTTCAGGCGTCGCAGTTGCGGCTGATGTGGTGGAAATTCCGAAGGCACCGGCTTGCCGTTGTTTCCGGCATATTCCTGGCAGCGCTTTATTTCGGGATACTAATCTGCGAGTTCCTGGCGCCCTACAATCTGCACACGCGCAACATGGACTACATCTATTCGCCGCCGCAGGGGGTGCACCTGTTCCACAACGGCCAGTTCGTCGGGCCATTCGTCTATGGCCGCCACATGACGCTGGATATGGACACACTCAAGCGAAACTACATCGAGGAGCAGGATGATGTTCAGCGGATCCGTTTCTTCTGCAAGGGCGACAGTTACCGGTTCTGGGGCCTGATCGAAGGTGACAGGCATTTTGTCTGCCCTGCCGAAAACGGCCAACTCTTTCTCGCCGGCACCGACAGGCTGGGGCGGGATGTGCTCTCTCGCATCATCTATGGCGCACGCATTTCACTGACAATCGGCCTCGTCGGCATCATTTTCAGCTTCCTGCTCGGCATAGTCATCGGCGGACTGGCCGGCTATCACGGCGGTCTCTTCGACCTGATCGTTCAACGGATAATCGAAGTTCTGCAATCGATCCCCAGCATTCCACTATGGCTGGCTCTGGCGGCGATCATGCCGATAACCTGGAGCCCGATCCTGATCTACTTCGGCATCACCGTCATCCTCGGGCTGATCCACTGGACCGGACTGGCGCGGGCCGTTCGTTCGAAGCTTCTAGCCCTTCGCGAGGAGGATTACGTTCTGGCCGCGCAATTGATGGGCGCCAACAGCAGCCGCATCATCGGGCGTCACCTCATTCCCGGCTTCATGTCGCATTTGATCGCGACGGCGACGATCTCCATACCGGGCATGATCCTTGGCGAGACGGCGCTGAGCTTCCTCGGGCTCGGCCTGAGGGCGCCGACAACCAGCTGGGGCATCCTGCTCACCGAGGCACGCAGCGTCAGCGTGATCGCATTCTATCCATGGCTGCTTTTGCCGATGCTCCCCGTCATTCTCGTCATCTTGGCGTTCAACTTCCTCGGCGACGGCTTGCGGGACGCCGCAGACCCCTACAAGTGAGACCGCTATTCCGGCCGCGCGCCGGACGCGCGCCGGACGCCGGCTCCACCGGTATGATCCTTGTCGGCTGCCTGCTCGGTTATTGCTGTGTCCATCGTTCGCCTCTATATGCGGCGAGACTCGATCGGGGCTTGACACGTCGCCCCAGGGTTTCACCCGCGACCCGTTCTGGTCGCGGGCATCGCCGATCTCTTTAGCTGGTTGAGGACACACAAACGCACATGAGTCGCCTTGAGAATTTCATCAGCAGGATGACCGCACAGCGCGACATTCTCGACCAAGTCTGCGTCGAGGTGGCGAAGATGGATGGGCTCGTGCTCGAGCTGGGCCTCGGCAATGGCCGGACGTTCCATCATCTGCGCGAGCGCCTACCCGGACGCCGGATCGTGGTGTTCGACCGCGAAGTGGGCGCACACGCCAGCTCAATTCCCGAAGCTGAAAACCTCGTGCTCGGTGAGATACGCGAGACGGCGAAGAGGTTCATCGGCATCGATGCCGCTCTTGTTCATGCCGACATCGGCACCGGCTATGACGATCGCGATGCAGTGACCAATACCTGGCTTCCCGATCTGATTGCGCGAATGCTTCGCGTCGGCGGCTTCGCGGTCAGCGGCACACCGCTCGATCACCCGCAGCTGCAACGCCTCCCGCCGCCAACCTCGGAGCCCGCCGATCGTTATTTTCTCTCCAGGCGCGTGTGAGGGCGGAGACGAGTCTTCAGGGACCAAGTCTTCAAGGACCAAGTCTTCAAGGAATCGTATATACTGCTATTTCCCGCTCAATGCCGCGCAGCGAGACTTCGTGAGGCACGGGCGTCAGCGCGTTCCTGCGCAACAGATCGGCGGTGAGATCGTCGTCGACCACAGCACGAGTGGCGAAGATCGCCTGTGCGTTGGCAAGGTTCTGGACCCGCGAAGCAATGTTGACCGTCTGGCCGAAATAGTCCTGTCGCTCGTTCATGGACACCGCGATGCAGGGGCCGGCATGGACCCCGATCTTGAGCAGCAGATCCTCGCGCCCGCTCTTGTCATTGAGCGCACGCATGGCATCGCGCATCCTGAGGGCCGCAGCTATCGCGCGATCAGGCGTCGCGAAGGTCGCCATCACCGCATCGCCGATCGTCTTCACCACCGCGCCTGCCTCCGCCGCGACGATCTCGTGCAGCACCTGGAAATGCGCGCGTACGAGATCGAAGGCCGAAAGGTCGCCCACCCGCTCGTAAAGCGCGGTCGATCCGCGCAGGTCGGTGAACAGGAAGGTCAGGCTGGTGATCTTCAGGCGCTGGTTGATGTCGAGCGTATCCGCGCGATAGAGATCGCGGAACGTCTGGTTGGTGAGCAGGCGCTTGGCGGTGAGGAAGGGCCGGCGTTTACCGAGGAGATCATGCAATTGCTGGCCAGCGATGAAGACCGTCGGCAGCACGCGGGTGTCGGTCCTGTTTTCCAGCAAAATGCGCAACGGGCCGGGTTGCATCTCCAGCGTCTGGTTCTGGACATGGTCGCGGTCAAAGACCAAGGAGAGGCTTCGGCGCTCCTTTGTTGGTTCGCCCTTGACGTCGATGAACTGCGCTGAGTGGGTGACCGGCTCGAACACGATGATGAATTGGGACGGAAGCTGTATGGGCAGAACCGCCTTTTCACCGGGCGCAAGCTCGATATCCTCCAGCGAGAACGCTTCAATCTTTTTCGCGAAATCCTCATCCGGCAGATCGACGCCGGACGCCCAGTAGATCTGGCGGAAATATTCCACCAACGGCAGTTCGTGTGGATTGTGGGCGGCAATCCTGCGCATGCGGGGACTGACGGTGAATGTCACCTCGACCATCTCGTCGAGGGTCGGCGAATAGCCCTCGGCGCACAGCGCGCAGGTGTATTCTTCCTTCTGCATGGTTTTCAGCGTTGCATTGGTGTCGAGCACGCCGCCACAGCCGGGACACAGAACATTCCAGGAAATGTCAAAGATGCCCACCCGCGCCGCATGGAGAAACGCGCCTATGGTGCGTTCCTCGTCGAGGCCATGCTTGCTGGCGAAGGCTGGCGCGTTGATGCGGCAAAGTTCGCGGTCCTTGCCCTCCGCGATTGTTCGCTTGATCGCGTCGATTGCCTGTGGATCGACATCGGTCGATTGCCGCAGAAGCGAGAACAGGTCCTGAGCTTCGTTCATCGTGCAGGCTCCGGAAAATGCACCCCCGCGGCGTGTTGACCGGACCGCTCTTTAATCCGGGTGTTCTATTTTACTTCGAAACGGACCGTATGGCCATTCGAGTAGATAAGCCGGGTGACAATTCATTTCCATTCGGCCGATTTTCAACAGCCGCAAGCGGCACTATGATGGGTCATGGGGCATTCATCTTTGGGACCGTCTCCCATCCCGACATCCGACAACCCGCCATTTCCCGCGGCTCTGCGCCTTTTCTCCGCAGGGGTTATCATCGTCCTGATCGTCGGCGCAGGCCTGTTTTTCGCGCCGGCCCTGGTCAAGCCGCGCTGGCCCTGGCCAGTCACGCCATTCAGTGCCCGCTTCCTCGGCGGCTTCTACACCGCCGAAATGGCGGTGATGGCGGCGCTCTTGTTCTGGAACCGGTGGTCGCCCGGCAGGCTGGTGCTCGTCATGGCCTTCATCTTCACCGTCATCGTGTCGGCGGTTTCGTTGATCAATCTCGGCTATTTCGACTTCGAGCGAAAAGCGACCTGGCTCTGGTTCCTGGTCTATCTTGCCTCGGCCGCGGTATCCGGGCTGTTCCTGTGGCAGGCCAGGGCCCGCCCTTCAGCGAAAGGCGTGACTTTGAATCCCGCATGGCGCGGCTACATGTTGGCGGAAACGACGATCCTTGGGCTCTATGGCGTCGGCATGCTGCTGTTTCCCCTGATGGTCAGCCGCACCTGGCCATGGTCGGTCGATCCCTTCCACGCCCAGGTCTACAGCGCCATCTTCCTCGCTGGCGCTGGCGGCGTATATCTCGTCTGGAAAAGCGCGCCGCGCGAAGAACTGCTGGTGCTCGGCCTGGCGCAGTTTCTGGTCGGCCTGCTTGCCATCCTTGGCCTCGTCATCACCGACGCCGCCGTGCACCGGATCGGCTGGACGGCGACCGGGACATTGTGCTGGCTCGCCCTTTTCGGTTGGATCGGCGTCAGTGGCGCCTTCAAACTCTACGGCGCCTTCCGGTATTTCAGCGCGCAATCGGCATCATAGGTTGTAGAGACGGCTGGATTTTCAGGTGCAGTCCGGTGCATCGTGCCGGGCCTCTTGCCTTCACCGGAACGCCATGACCAGCACCACCTCGCCATCCCCCGAGAAAATCCAGCCGCAAATCCGGTCCGTCCGGCCAAGCGATGCGGAGGCGCTTTGCGCCATCTTCAACATGCCGGGCTTCCGCGAGGGCACGCTCAGGATGCCCTTCGAGAGGGTGGAGCAGGTGGAACGGCGCATCGCCAAGTCCGGCCAGGAAACCACCTGGATCGTTGCGGAATTGGACGACAGGGTCGTCGGCCATGGCAGCCTGGTCGTGCAGGGTTCGCCGCGCCGTTCGCATATCGGCGAGATCAATATCGGCCTTGACGATGCCTTTGTCGGCAAGGGGATTGGCTCGGCCATTCTTGGCGCGTTGCTTGACGTGGCCGACAATTGGCGCGCCTTGAAGCGGGTCGAATTGACCGTCTATGCCGACAACGAACCGGCCATCCGTCTTTACGCAAGCCACGGCTTTGAGGTCGAAGGCCGGCATGTGAAGGCCGGTTTTACCAACGGGCGGTACCACGACCTCCTGAGCATGGCCCGGCTGCGGTTCTAAGATCCGCTGTTGGGCCTCAACTGCCAATCCAACAATTCGTGCCGAGTCTGGTCTCCCTTGGCGTTTGCACCGCAAGCGGCTAGACGGGACCAATGACTGCCGTCCTTGACCCTACCTCTGCGCCTCCGGCGGACATTCTGGCTGTGCTGTCGCTGCTTTGCCCGGAAGTTGTGGGTGACATCGAGCAGAACTGGAATGCACCGGTTTCCGAATATGCCCGCCATCTGTGGCGGCCCTTGCCAAGGCCTGCATCGAGCCCGGCGATCGCAGCCCGCTCAATCCTGCGCGATGTCCTGCAGCAGCGCCTCGGCGTGATCATGCAGCCTGAAGAGATCGGCAAGGCCCTCGAAGAGTTCGAGCACAGACCGGTGATTCAGTCCGGCCTGCACTGCCTGCTTCTGATGGACCGGATCACCTTCGACGCCCACCTGCTTGCCTGGCTCGGCGCGGTCGAAAACGGGCTGTCCGTCTTCTTCAGCTTCATGGGAACGACGATGACCATGGAGACAGTTGGCCGGGAGGGGCCGGGATGGCTCGATGTCGGCGACGACAAGGTCAACCTGTTCGGCATGGGGCGCCACAAGCTGTGCCGCAAAAGCGCCTGCGCGGCCGGTCCCGTCACCCTCAACACGAGCGCGCTGGAAGCGGTGGGCAATGAGACGGACGCCAGTCGTTGGCTGGGCACACTGCTCGCCAGCCAGGACAAGGTGTTTGCAACCGCCGCCGATGCGCTCACAGAGCTCAACGAAGACCTAGTCGCCAGTTGGGATCGTTCCGGCATGGCCCTGCCGGTTTTCATCGATGATCGGCTCGCCGCGGCTGCCATGGCTCGGCATCTGGAATATGACGGCAGCCTCCTGTCCAGACTGCTCATTGAGCCCGCAAGGCGCCAGCGTCTCGACCGTGCCTTGCAAGAGGCCGCATCGACCCCATTTGGCAGATTCCTGCCCAATGCCACGGCTTATTTCTGGGGCATCCGCGAGGAGCGCGTGCGCAAGCTCGTCCTCGAGAACGGGCACCTGATCGAGCCTGACAGGCCGCATGGTCTTTCCATCCCGTTCGAGCGGCCGCATCTCAGGCAGGCGCTGCTGGACGGCGTGCTGCTGCCGAACTTGTTCCTGATGTTCCTCGTCCTCGCCATATTGCCGCGCGTGCGGGTTGTGGGTGGCCTGAGACAGATTGGTTATGTAGCGCTTTTCCACTCGATCCTGCTGGCTGCGCTAGATGAAAACGCGCCGGAAGAGCGCGATCTGGCTGCGGAGCTGCAGGTTCGGGAAAATGCCTGGGGCATGCGGGTCATCGATGAAAAGATCTCGGTCCGCGAGCAGCTTGCCGGCCTGCCGGAAGGGGCGCTTTTCCCGGAACTGCTCCGGCAATACCGATTGCGGACATTTGCCGAGACGACCGACGACCTGAAACTGGTTCGCGAAAACGCTCGATGGCGCAAGATCGGCCAGGCTGGGATCAAGGCGACCTGACATGGCCTCCTGTCATTGCACGACACCGGCCTTGCGGAGCCCGTCCACCACGAGTTCGAAATCGGCAGGGTTCTTGTAGGGCAAGACCTTGCGACGGTATTCCAGCGAATAGTCGGGGTTGAGGCGAAGCACTTCCTGCCATGCCGCGCGGGCCTCGGCGAAACGGCTGAGATGGCCGTAGCAGGCGGCCAGAAGCGCGCGAGAGACGTCGGTGACAGCGTTGCGAGCCAGCCGTTGCAGCAAGAGGTCAACGGCCTCTTCGTACCTTCCCAGTTGGAACGCCGCCAAAGCCTGGAAATGCAGAAGCACATCTGGAAAGTATGGATTCAAGGTCTTCGCCCGGGCGAAACTCTCGAGGGCCTCCTCGGGTCTGCCCGAATAGTACAGCGCCTCGCCGAGGATGACGTGCCCTTCCGCGAAGTTCGGATTGAGGACGATCGCGCGCTCGGCCTCGTCGATGGCCCCATCGTGCTGTCGCGTGTACAGCTTGGCTATAGCCAGCGCCCAGTGCGCCCAGGGATCGCTGCCATCCAGCGTTACCGCTCGCGTTGCGACCTCTTCCGCCTGCGCCATCGATTCCGGCGGCGAGGCACTCCACCTATTGAGGTAGTCGAGTCCGTGCGTGAGTGCGAGGAAAGCGTGGGCAGAGGCAAAGTTCGGGTCCAGGTCGATGGCACGTTGCAAGACGTCGCGGGCTGCGACGTTGGTCTCCTTCGTCAGCCGGTGCCACAGCTCCCGGCCCCGCAGGAAACAGTCATACGCCTCCGCGTTGCGCGGGTGCTCGGGCGCCAGCCGCTGACGGTCACCCTCGGTCAGATTGAGCGCCAGCGCACCGACGATCTGCTGCGTCACGTCGTCCTGCACGGCGAATATGTCGGTCAGCTCGCGATCGAACCGCTCCGCCCAAAGATGGCCGCCCGAGGTTGCATCGATGAGCTGCGCGGTGATGCGCACCCTGTTCCCCGACTTGCGTACGCTGCCCTCAAGCACATGCCGCACGCCGAGTTTCGCGCCCACCTCCTGCACATGGACGTTCTGGCCCTTGAAGGTGAACGACGAATTGCGCGCGATGACAAAGAGCTGCGACAGTTTGGACAGCGCCGTGATGATGTCTTCGGAGATGCCGTCGGCGAAGTAGTCCTGTTCGGCGTCACCGCTCATGTTGGCGAACGGCAGGACAGCGATCGACAGCTTCGGCGGCGCTGCCGTCGCCGGCCTGCCCGTCGCGGTTTCCGGGGTCGCCTTAGTCCCGGCGCCGACTTGCAGCGAATAGACCCGGATGGGCTCGGCGATGTTCTTGAGCTGCGTGCTGCCGAGATCGCTGACCGAGAGGTCCAGCCTCGCCTTGACCTGGCGATAGGCATCCTCGGACAGGCAGATGGCGCCGGGCGCCGCGACGCCCTCCAAACGCGAGGCGATGTTGACGCCGTCGCCCATCAGGTCGCCGTCGCTCTCTTCGACCACATCCCCCAGATGGATGCCGATCCTGAACTCGATGCGGCGGTCCTGCGGCACGCCGGCATTGCGCTCGACCATACCGTTTTGAACCTCAACGGCGCAGCGCACGGCATCCACCACACTACGGAACTCAACCAGCGCCCCATCCCCGGTGCGCTTGATCACCCGCCCGTTGTGCACGGCGATGATCGGATCGATCAGGTCGCTGCGCAGGGCCCGCAACCTCGCCAAGGTACGATCCTCGTCCGCGCTCGCGAGCCGGCTGTAGCCGACGACATCCGCGGCCAGGATTGCGGCCAGCTTGCGGTTCTCGCTCATCGGTCCGTCTCCTCGTCCCCACAATAGCAGGAAGACAGAGGGGAAGAGGGAACTTTCGCAAAGGACGCAGCCGCCCGAATCGGCAGCGCCCCACGGAGCCACACGGATCGCTCGATGCCGATTTGCGCTGCCGCTTGCCGGTCGACGGCTAACGGTTCATCCTTGTGAATACCTTGGCCGTGACGTGCGTAGCGCGATCACGCCGTCACGGTAGCTAGTGAGGTCTTTTCGATGGACTGCTCGGGCTGCGGTTTCGAGGTTGAGAGCGGATACGCTTTCTGTCCGAGGTGCGGCAGGCGCCAACCCGTGCCATGCGCAAGTTGCGGCTACCTCTGCGCACCTGATTTCGAGTTCTGTCCGAAATGTGGGGCAAGCGTCGGTGCGCCCGCAAAAGCGGTCGAACGGCCTGCTCCTACACCAAGCCGGACCGTTGTGCCGCCTTCTCGAATTCCGTCGCTGCTTCCGAACATCGAAGGCGATGGGCTGCAACCCGTCTCAGAGGCCGATCGTCGGACGGTAACGGTCCTGTTCGCCGACCTTTGCGGCTTCACGACACTCAGCGAGCAGCTCGACCCCGAGGTGATGCAAGCGCTGCAGAACGAACTGTTCAAGGAATTGACGGCGGCCGTGCGAAACTTTGGTGGTTTCGTCGACAAATTCATCGGCGACGCACTGCTTGCCTTGTTCGGGGCGCCAGTCGCGCATGAGGACGATCCGGAGCGTGCGCTTCGCGCCGCTCTCGACATGATCGCCCGGACGGCGCGGCTCGGCGAAAGCGCGCCCAACTCCGGCTCGCCGCTGTTGCTCCACATCGGCATAAACACCGGTCCGGTCGTCACCGGCGGATTGGGCATCGGCACCGCCAAATCCTATTCGGTTACCGGTGACACCGTGAATACGGCGCAACGCCTGCAATCGCTGGCCGCACCGGGTGAGGTGCTGGTAGGCGAGCTCACTCACAAGCTGACCCGGCATGCCTTCTCCTACGAACCGCTGGGTGATGTCGTGCTTCGCGGCAAGGCCGGCAGTGTGCTCGTCCATCGGCTGGATGCACCGCTTGCGGCGCCGCGTGCGGCGCGTGGGCTCGAGGCGCTCGGCCTCAGCGCGCCGATGATAGGTCGTGACGCGGAGCTGCATAGAATGCTGGCGAGCCTTGACCAGGCGTGCAGTGGCTCGGCCCAACTTGTCCGCCTCGTTGGAGAAGCCGGTATCGGGAAATCGCGGCTGGTGAAGGAGTTCGTCGCCCGCGTCGGCGACGAGGATCGTTTTCGCAACGTCGCCGTGCGGCAGGCCACGTGCTCACCGCTGGGCGAACGATCATTTGGCGCCTTGGGCGCGGTGGTGCGTAGCGCTGCCGGGATGATGCAGAACGACAATGGGGACGAAATGCGGGGGAAGCTCGCAGGCTTGCTGGCCGATCTCGGCCTGCAGGGCGAGGAGGCGAAGCGGCTGATGCCCTTGCTCTACCATGTGCTTGGTCTTGGCGACCCCGATGCCACCTTGCAGCATGTCGAGCCCGAGCAGCTGCGGCGGCAAATTCTCTACGCAGTCCGCACAATCATCGAACGGCGGCTTGCGTTGTCGCCGCTGTTGATTGTCGTCGAAGACCTGCACTGGGCCGACGCCGTGTCGCTCGAGGCACTGCGTTTCGTGATGGACAGGTTGGAGCGCACGCGGTTGATGTTGCTGGTCACGCATCGTCCGGAACCGGACCACGGCCAGCTCGACTCAAGTCGGGTCAGTCACACAGCACTCAGGCTTTCACCGCTTAGCCGCGATGACGGACGCAGCCTGTTAGCGGCGCTTTTCGGCGAGAGCTGGGTAAACTCCGCAGGAGGGCTTCTTGACCAGATCCTCGAGCGCGCGGGCGGCAACCCCCTTTTTATAGAGGAGATCGTTCGCGGCCTTATCGATCGCGGTGTACTGGTGCGCGAGGGCCAGCGATGGCGGACTGTGGCAGGCGAGGTCGCAACCGGCATCCCCGCCACGATCCAGGCAATGTTGCTCGCCCGCGTCGACCGGCTGCCCCAAGAGGTACGCCGGTTGGCCCAGGAAGCCGCGGTGATCGGCCCGCGCTTCGATGCCACACTTCTGAAAACCGTGACAGCCGATCCTGGCCGGCTGGAAGCCGGCTGCGAACTGCTTTGCGATGCCGAAATCATCGAGGAAGTTGCCGGATCAGGCTCGGTCTCGTCGCAAAGCTACCGCTTTACGCAAACATTGCTGCAGGACGTGATCTACCAGAATCTGCTCTTGCAGCGCCGGACCGACATCCACGGGCGGGTCGGTGCTGCCTTGGAGAAACTGTGCGGCGACAAGCCGGAACGGCTCGAGGATTTGACCGTGCTCGGTCATCATTTCGCACAGAGCGCCGAGCGGGAGAAGGGCGCGCACTACCTGCAGGCGGCGGGCGATCACGCTCGCATGATCTACGCCAACGACGACGCCCTTCGTTTCTACGAGCGGGCACTGACTGCGTTGGGCGCGACCGGGCAGACACCGCTCAAACTGGCAATTGCAGAGCGCATTGCCGATTTGAGCGGTCCGGCAGGCCGCCGCGAGATCGCGCACCGCCATTACGAGACGGTGTTGCAGGCATATCGCGAGTCAGCCGATCGTGTCGCTTCGGCGCGCGTTTTGCGCAAGATCGGTCGCCTGTTCTGGGACGTCGGCAAGCGCGACAACGCAGAATCCCGCTATGCTGAAGCGGCAGCGCTCCTCGATGGAGCGGATGCCCCGATCGAGCAGGCGCATCTCTGGCAAGAACGTGGCCGGCAGGCGTTCCGTAGCGGAGATCATGCTCTCGCGGCAAAATGGGCGGACGCGGCGCTGGATTGCGTCGGCGCTCTGACGACGGAGCGTGCCTCCGAGGCAGGGTGCGATGCCACCCTTGTGACAGCCGAGGCACTCAATACCAAGGCTGTCGCGCTGGCTCGCCTTGGACGAGACCGTGAAGCCGTGCGGCAGGTTGAGCGTAGCATTGAATTGGCCGAAGCCGCCGGTCTACTGGGCGCGGCCTGCCGCGGCTACACCAATCTCGGCGTGCTTTACACGACCATCGATCCGGCAAAGGCGATCGAGGTCTGTCGGCGCGGTCTTGAAGTGGCGCGCCATATTGGTGATCTGGGTTTCCAGGCGCGCCTCCTCGCCAATCTGGCGGTCGCTTGTTGTACTTTCACGGATCGCTGTCCGACGGAGGGCATCCCTGCCGCAGAGAAGGCCATCGAGATCGACCGGGCACTCGACCAGCGCGAGCACCTGCCGGTGCCGTTGATCGTGCTTGGGCAGATCCACCAGTGCAACGGCCGTCCGGAACTGGCGGTTGGCTTGTTCGAGGAAGCACTGGACGTAGCCCGCGAAACGGGCGAGCCCCAGTTGCTGTTTCCGTGCTATGATGGTCTCGCAACGCTCAATCTCGACCTCGACAATCTGGCCGAGGCCGAACGTTACTTTTCCCTGGCGCAGGGAACATGCGCCCAGCACGGGCTGGATCCGGAAACGCTTGTGGTGCTGCCTTTTCTCGACTAGCCGGGTGGGAGGTTGAAATGTCCGCGCCTATTGACTTGTTACCGCTTCAACCGGGCGACCGCGCGCCGAACTTGGTACTCGACGCCATTACCCAGGAAGGCAAGATCGCGCTTGACGACTTTCGTGGACAAAAGCCGGTGCTGGTCGGGCTGTTTCGAGGTCTGCATTGTGCGTTTTGCAGGCGCCATATCGCCGCCCAGGCGCGGCTCGATCCGGAGTTGCGCGAAAGGGGCGTGGGGAGCCTGACGGTGGTCAACACGCCGATCGAACGGGCGCGTCTCTATTTCCGCTACCACCCGATGCCGAATCTGCTTGCGGCCTCGGACCCTGAACGCGCTTCACATCGTGCTTTTGGACTGCCCAATCTCGAATTCACCGAAAACGAGACGAACTGGCCGTACAAGGTCTCGATGGCAGCGGCAAAGGATATGCGGGTCGACATGCCAGGCGAGTTGCCCGGTCCTTTGGATCCCTTTGCCGCCAGCGAAATCCTCAACAACAAGGACCACTACGAACTGACCGAAGCCGACGAGCAGATGATGGCGACCGGACACGGACAACTGATAGGTCAGTTCCTGCTGGACCGGCAGGGGATCGTCCGCTGGAGCTTCACGGAGGTTCCAGAGGGTGGGCGATACATGTTTGGGGCGCCAAACCCGCAGGAGCTGATGTCAGCCGTGTCCCAAGTCGCCCAATAGACTAGCGAAGGCGGTACCGGCGGGACATTGAGCAAAAAGCGGAACCAATTTGTCACAAATCTAGACCGGCCTCGACGAGCCAGAATGTAAGGTTCTGGCAATGCTCTGCATCGCCTCTGACTGGCGATGTTCTTTGTGGATCATTGGGGCGCGCTGCGACAGCAGTCCTTCCAACCGCTAGAATGCCATCGTCAACGCAATAATCTCGTCGAGAGCACGATAGACTTGGCGCGCACGCTGCGGAGCGTCTCGTCGATTGTGTCTTGCCTATTGTGAGCGGGAGCAATGACACTGATACGTTCACCGTTTATTCGAGCACGGCCTCGACAGTGGCGACAAAGTCATCGAGCGAGCGATCCCCTCGAATCTCGATACGCGGAAGGTCGATGGGATCGCAATCGAGGTCCGCCGGCCCGTGTCTGGCGCCGAAGCCGATCCGATAACCGCACTCCCTGGCCAGCCGGCCAAGCCGTCCGTCGGTGACAGAGAAGGGTGCCGTGAACGCCGTGGTTGGACGACCGGTCCACCGTTCGATGAACATACGAGAGCGCAGGAGCTCGGCGGCCAGGTCAGAACTCGACAGACCATCGATCGCGCGATGCGTCGCCATGTGGCTTCCGAAGAACGCGCCTTCGGCGGCGAGGCGTCGCACCGTCCCCGCTCCCATAAGTTGCGTCGGCGGACCGTTGTGGGCGTCCCACTGTGCACTTTCCCCCACAAGGTCCGTCACCAGGAACACTTCCGCGGTCAGGTCGTTCGCGCGCAAGGTCGGCCAGGCATGGTCGGCAAAATTCTGGAAGCCGTCATCGAAGGTGATAAGAACTGGGCGGCCAACGAATGGTTGGCGCTTGGCGATGCACACTTCCAACTGATCTGAACTAATCGCGTGAAAGCCATTGGCGCGCAGCCATGCCATCTGGCTGGCGAATGCGGCGGGCGTGAGCCGGAAACGGGCGAGCGCGGCCGGACCATCATCGGAGACGCTATGATACATGAGGACAGGGATACGCTGCCGCCGTTCGTTGCGCGCGACGTCGCGGCGCAAGGCCCGCGCCCCACCCCAGATGATATTTCGCGCGACCCCGATTTCGATAGGCGCGCGGATTGGCACATGATCGATCATCGGTTTCGCTACCAAATCGCCCTGCGACAGGCGAAGGAAGCGGTCTATGCGGTAGAGCTCCGTCTGGATCGATTGCTCGAGCACGAGGCCTTCGGTCGCTGCCAGCGTCTCCGAGATCGCCTGGGCACCGAATGTGTTCCAGTCGAAGCCCGTCCTTTCAACATTGTCACGTAACACGAATGCGTGTGCGCTGATGAAACTGCCGCCAGGGGCCAATGCCTCAGCGAATTTTTTAGTGATACGCTGCAACTCGGCGAGATCATCCAGGTAGTAGAGCACTTCCGAACAGAAGATCAGATCCATCTCACCCGGCAGGGCGTCCGCAGCGAAGTCCAGCACACCGAACTCAATGTTAGGCTGATCACTGCATCGCGCACGGGCCCGCTCGATGGCTATGGCGGAGATGTCGGTTGCGGTCAAATGGCCAACACGCGGCGCCAGCTGCCGCGTGAAGTGGCCCTCCGCGCAGGCCAGCTCAAGCGCCCGTCCGATGGGGCCGGCAGGCAGGATTTCGAGCTGCCGCTGATATTTTTCCTGCTCATAGAGCGAGCCGTAGTTCCACGGATCCTCGGTCGCGAAATAGCTGTTCCAGAACGCCGCGCGATCATTCCTGTCCGCGGACCGTGCTCGGCGCGGCGCTGCAGGAGGTTGTGCTGGTTCGGCGCTCGACCGAACCAGCTCCCGCGCTGCAGCGGCCAATAGGGCGAGTTTGCCGAAGTGACTTTCCGGATCGGTCCGGCGTTCGGCTGTGGACAGCAACGCCTCGGGTGCAAGCGTGTTTGACGTGTCGGCACCGACGCCCTCTTGCGGCAAAGTTGATCGTACTGCAAGCCTTGCCGTACCGTCTGTAAGCCGCTCAGCGGGCACGACATTCTGAATCAACTGAATCCAATGATCTCTTGTCACTGTCCCGAGCACGCCAAACTGCACGACAGCCTCGATCTGGCCGTCCATCATCAGATAGGCATAAATTCGATCGATGCCTTCCGGGAGTTCGATCGCGGTCGGATTGCGAGCGTCGACGCGAATTCCGAGTGTCCGCGCCAGCCTGCGCCGCGCGGCAAGATCGTCGACGTCGAGAAGCATTTGCTCAAGCTGATACTGGGCGCGGCGACCCGCTGCGGGATCGCCCCAGACCTTGCCGAGTTCGACGATCAACTCGGTGACGGCGCCGCCGAACTTGTCCCATCTGGCAGCCAATTGCGCCGGCGCCGACAGGCTTCCGACCATAAGCCCATCGAAGACCACCCTGACGGCCTCGCGCATCCATTTCCGCCCTGCCGGCAGCGCGCGCAGGGACTGCAGGTTGATCGGGCGCGAGCCGCTGCCACAATCTGACGCGGCGTTCCACAACGCAGTCCACGCGAGAGTAGCAGTACCGCCGTTTGCGTTGTCCTGAGCCATCGAGCTTTCGTCTTCTTCGGCAAGAGTCGGCGAATGTCAAAAACGGACGACGGCATCGGATGGCGGCGCTGCTCTGTCAAGGTCGGGGCGAATTAGAGGCAAGGCTAAAAGGTCTGGAGACAGGCTGAATGGCAAGCGATTATGCTCTCGTTGTATGGGCCTAGGATCCCGATGCCGGGCGTTCTGCGCCCAGAATCACCAATGCCCAGTTCATGGAACGGCCGGAGGCCGAGGTCGGAATGCCCTGCCCCTGCGGCTAGTAGACACCGCCAATTACCCGGCGCAAGGGTCTAGCTCAGACCGATGATGTCTTGCACCACAACATCGGCTTGTTCAAGGTAGAAGCAACGGCGGACATAGATGTCGTTGCTTGCCGATTGACCGGAAGGGTACAGCACGATGCCACGCATGATTCGACGATTGGAAGCCAGGAACCTGGCGCGCCCGGCACCACGTCTCGAAGATCTGGCGGCGATGTTTGTCCTGATTGCCAGGCCGCTGGTCTTCGGGATCGCCCTCCTATTGGCTGGCCCGACACAGGCGCAGTCACCGCCAACCGTCCCGCCTGAAAGGGTCAAACAGTTATTCGAGCTTCTCGACGATCCGTCAGTGAAGGCCTGGGTGGCCGAACAGCGAAATCAGGCCCCCGGGTCAACGGCAGCGCCCGCCGCGGCAGGAGCTTCGCCGGCCGATGCATCGTCCGACGCGGTGGCCGCGCCGGGCCAGATGAATACGATGGCATCCTCTACGCTCGATCGGATCAAGCATCATATCGAGCGGATCGTGCGAACTCTACCCTCGCTGCCAGGCCAGTTCGCACGCGTTCGGGAAGCGACGATGGAGGATATGTCCAGCAGGGGGCCAGCCGGCGTATTTTTGCTGATTGCGATTTTCATCGCCGCCGGCCTGGCGCTGACCTGGGGCACGTACAAACTCACCCGCCCATTTCGTCTTTGGATTATCGCCCAATCGAAGGATACGCCCATCGGGCGGGCCAAGAAGATTGGTGGTCGCACGCTTTATTCCAGCCTGCTGATCGTCTCGTTCGCGGTGGGCAGCGCCGGCGCGTTCATATTGTTCGACTGGCCAATGCTTATCCGCCAGATTGTGCTGACATTTCTGATGGCTGCCGTCGTTACATGGGGTGTGCGCACGTACGTCATAGCCCTGCTCGTCCCTTCCTTCATGCATGTCGAGAACGCCGTCGAGGTTCGTGCCTTGCCGATCGCCAACGAGACCGCCGACCATTGGTCCTATTGGCTATCGCGGATCGTCGGCGTCTTCGCCTTCTTCGCCGCCGCCTTTAGCCTCTTGCCGGGTCTCGGCATTGATCAGGACGGAATGATGGTCCTGTCTCTGGGCGCCGATTTCATCCTGCTGCTGCTCTTTCTGCGCGCCGTCTGGCGTCGGCCAAGAACACGGCGGGACGGCGGGCACGGTCACACGGCAGCGACATGGCTGTTGACTGCTTATTTCATCGTTCTGTTCCTGGAGCGCATAGCCGGCCTTTATATACTCTTCTGGTTTACCTTCACCGCATTCGTCTTGCCGTTGGCAATCGTGCTGACGCAGCGCGGGGTCAATTTCGTCCTACGGCCAGGATCCGAAGATGCCGGCCGGCCGACGATTCCGGCGGTGACGATCGCTGTCATCGATCGCGGGATCCGGATGATTTTGATCCTGGCGGCGGCTTACCTTCTCGCGCGTGTCTGGGGTCTGGACATGCAGTCCATGCAGGACAGCGATCCGACGACCACGCTGATATTGCGCGGCCTGATCAACGTCGTGGTCATTGCGCTTGCCGCCGATTTCGGGTGGTCGATCATCAAAGCCTTGATCGAGCGAAAGCTGGGCATTGAAACACCGCATGCGGTGATCGGCGACGAGGACGTCCCGACCCTCGATCCGCAGCAGGCACGGCTGCGCACGCTGTTGCCGATCATCCAAAACATTCTGCTTGCAGTGATCGTCGTGATGGCGGTGCTGATGATGCTCGCCTCAATCGGTATCCAGATCGGCCCGCTGATCGCCGGCGCCGGCGTCGTTGGCGTCGCTGTCGGATTTGGGGCACAAACCATCGTCAAGGACGTGATCTCAGGGGTGTTTTATCTGCTCGACGATGCGTTTCGTGTCGGCGAGTACATTTCATCGGGCAGCTACAGGGGTACGGTGGAGAGCTTTTCGCTGCGCTCGGTGAAGCTGCGCCACCATCGTGGCCCGCTGTTCACAATACCTTTCGGTGAACTCGGGGCGGTGCAGAACCAGAGCCGCGACTGGGTCACCGACAAGTTCAACATCACCGTTGGCTATGATACCGATGTCGAGTTCGCCCGCAAGCTGATCAAGCGGATAGGCCTCGAACTGGCGGAAGATCCAGAATTCAAACACTGGGTGATCGAACCGATCAAGATGCAGGGCGTACAGGAGTTCGGCGAGTACGGCATCGTATTAAGGGTCAAGGTCACAACCAGACCGGGAGGCGCCTTCAGTATGAAAGGCAGATTCTTTTTACGCCTCCGCCAAGCCTTCAAGGAGCAGGGCATCGAACTCCCATTCCCCACCGTCCACGTCCAAGGGCTGCAGAACCCACACGAGGCAGAGAATGCGCCATTGGAGATGACACCCGAGTTGCGAATGGCCGTCGCGCAATCGCACATCAATCGGCGCAGAAAGAAAAGCAGTACAACGGAGTAGGAAGGCTGTGACACCTGCCGGTCACAACGCGGCTTTTTCGCGCATCGGCCGTAAGGGGATACTCTTTATGTTCAATCGATTGAGACGAAGAAAGTGCGGTCACGAACCTCACTGGCCCTGACGGTCCTTTGAAATATTCAGTCGGCAGTATGCCGGAGATCCGTTGGACGTGGCGTTGGTGTCAAACTGTATATGCCGACGGATGCCGAACGCCAGCGAACGGATTTATTCAGTCCTATGTGGCGCACATATGAAGTCAGGTGAGTGGACCTTGATCACGCCCCTGCGATGCGGTCGATTTCGTCGCAGCCGCGGTAAGCCCCGTTTGGTTAGTTGTGGAACCTCAACAGGTTGTTAGCCCGGGGCGGCTGATAGGCGGTCTTGATTTTAAGCTGCCATGTGGCCTGTGCCAATTGTAGCGATGAAGCTATCGTGGCAGTTCTGCGGTGCGTTCATGAGAAGTGTTGTAGGCTCGAGCATAAACCCATTCGCGCAGGCTCGTCTGGATGAAGCCTCCGCCTTGCCGCTGGTCTCGGGCGTGTATGGTCGGCCAGCCATCGTACTCATCGATCGCCACGAGGAGCTGACCGAATTTCTTTTCATCCGTGATAGCGGCACGACCATTGGCCTTAGGCGGCTGGAGGCGCCCCGGAGGGGCAGGGTCGGGTCGCCCTCGGCCCGCAGGGTGACAATCGCCAACCGGAAGGCACTGCCGATCACGCCGCGCAGACGCCGCGCCGTTCCCGTCGGCCGCTCTTTTCGATCTTCTGGAGAAGTTGAAGAATCTCCGCTGGAGTGATCTCTTTGATTGGACGTTTGGCGAGCGGGCAGGCCAAGTCTTCGAGGAGCCATTTGGTTTTGGTGGCGGCCGCTGCGGCGTCCCGCTCCTGCATCCGCTTGACGTATTCCTCGGAGATCAAGCCAAAGGTAGTGCGCGCTTCTATGAGAGCCGTGATCTTCTCCTCCCTGCGCGACATGGGTAACGAACCTCCCGGGCAATGGGGAACGTCTGGATCGTTACCCACAAACCGATGCGTTGGAACGGCACGCGGCGGGTCCGCATGAGCAGCTCAGACAAGCTAACTCGTTGATTATGTTGATTGGTGGGATGCTGTGAGAAGCTATGGGAAAGGGAAATGGTGCCCAGAGGCGGATTTCGACCGAAGTGTTACTCGGCGTTGATTTTCCAGCAGAATTTCCGCCCGACTTCAGGTGCGTGTATGACAGCGTGTATCACAAAAGGCAAGCAAGCCTCTGGCAGTTGCGGTGGAGTTCCCAATCGCAGTCGTCACTCGCCTTCGCGTCGCCTTTCGAATCTCTTACCCTCGGCAATCATCCAGTTCATGAACGCGTGGCCTTCCTCTAGTTCTACGTCTACGGCCTTCGCGTACTCGTAGGCGAAGTTGTCGCGCGCTTCGTCCATCGAACAGCGGTAGACCTTCATAAATCCGTGAATCCGACCGAGGTAGTAGCGAGCGTCGTTCTCGTGCTCTCGATACTCATACACGGCCTTCAACAGATCGGTATTCTCGTGCGCCCGTCTCTTGATGGCCTCATAGTCAACATCGTGCATTTGGTTTGGGGCCACGGTGATCCCGCCGGCAACATCCCCGATCGTCAACGCCTGATAGTCGATACCGTCGTCCATCTGCTGGACCTTCGTGACGACCAAACGGCAGTCCTGACAAACGAGTACGGGGATGTGATCGATGATCATGCGGTTGGCCGACCCTATCCGCCAGTAAAGCGCACTCGGATCGTCATCACTGAATATCCAATCCCGAACGACGTGGATTTGAGCGGTCCACTTCCGGCTGTTCGCGGACACTCGACATATATCCTGCTTGGATCGCCTACAGCATCCGCAGGTCCAGTCGTCACCAGCTTTTGTCCAGTGTTTTTTCTCTTTGTTGATCGCCTCGACATAGGCGAGATCGGCTGGGTTTGGCGGGCGTCCTGGAGCCTTTGATTTCGGCCTCGCTGATGTCCCTATGGCATCTCTGGAGGTAGAGCGGGCCAACACCTTTAAGCCGATGCTATTGCCCCGTGGCAGGGCTGGGAAGGCTTTCGCGACCTGCTCCCAGATGATGGAGCGATCATCCATCCATAGCTCGGCGCGGGTGCCAACCGCCACCTCACGCCGGTTCTTTCCGTTGGCGAACCGCCTCGCCATGCGCTCGGCGAAGTCAAGCCGGTCGGCGATATCGGGCTTCACACGATCCCAAATCAACCGCACTGCTGCCATATCCAGTTCATGAACCCGGTTGTCGCTCGCACGGATGAAGGTCGCAATTTCTCTCGGCGAGAATGTAAAATCGGGTTCTATGTCGGAGCCCAGCGCCTTCTTGGCCTTTCCCTCGACTAGGTTGCAATCGATGCAGATCAGAGTCCGCTGGAACCGCTCAACAAACTGTAGCATGCCATACTTGGCGTGGGAGATTTGAATGTTGAACTCGCGCTCTTCGGTCTTCGGATTGATTTCCTCGAATAGCTTCCCGGCCTTGTCGCCTAGGTGATCGTGATGCGATTCCAATTCGCACAGGAGCACGCCAGCCGCGCTCACCCTCACAATCTGCGGTTTGGTCCGATGGCAGCAGGGACACGCCCAGCTCTGCCACGTGCCTGCCCATTGCCGGTTCAGGCTGAGCTTGTCCGTGTTGAACTGGCGTAGCAGGCGCTTGGTCTGCTCGCTCCAGCGACCGTCACGGAGCCGGGCGAGATCGGCCAATGCCTCATCGTCCATGTTGTCTACGTCGGGCACGATGATGTTTATGGAGTGACCGTTCACGGCGATTCGAACCTGAATGATAGTGGAAGTCTTGGATGCGTTCCCATAATCTAGCGTAAGGTGTTGAGCCATTCGCCAAGGCCGCGCGACGGGGGGAGAAACTTAGACGTGCCCAGCTTAACAGAAAATATCGAGAACCGAGTCCGCAAGCTTACTAAGCCGTCGAACAATTCCCAAGGCCTACAGCCGCTTTTCGAGGCTGTAAGCAACGCCTTCTTCGCCATTGAAGACCGGCAAAAGCTCCATTCAGAGTACAAGGGCCGTGTCGATATTCGAATCGAACACCTGAGCGACCCCAAGAAGATCGCGATAGAAGTAGAGGACAATGGAATCGGGCTTGATGGACCGCGATACGAGGCATTTTGTACCGTGGACACGGATTTTAAAAAATCAAAGGGCGGCAAAGGTGTCGGACGGCTCTTTTGGCTGGACGCGTTCAACAGCATCCGTGTTGAGAGTTCATATGATGAAGAAGGGGTCGACAAGCGCCGTGCGTTTCATTTTGAACTGGGCAATAGTGAGCAGATCGTACCTGAGACGCCCAAGGGACAGGCGTGGGCGAAATATGGCACCCTGATTCAGTTCGTAGGGTTACGTGGTGCCGAGTATGTCCAGTATTTTCCAAGACGGGCCGACACGTTCCTGCGTTACTTCACCGCGCATTTTATAGCGGACTTCCTTATGGGGAGCGGGCCTGAAGTGATCGTTCAGGTCGGCGATCATATCGCTCATTATCCCAAAGAGGTCTCCGATTTGGTTGTCGGCAAACCCCTGAAATTGGCGGCATTTGAACACGAGGATTTTGGTACGCTGTCAATCGTCGGGTTCGTCTGCAAGCCGGAGGCCAGTACCGGGCTCGATGGCAATCATCAACTTCATTTGCTAGCGGACGGACGCACTGTGGAGTCGCGGAAGATCGACAATCTGCTTGGGCTTCGTGATCTTTCGGCCGAAGGCGAGGTCGGCCTGTTCTTCCACGGATGTGTGACCGGCGAATATCTGGACAAACGCGTCAACGAAGGCCGCACGGCATTTAACATCCCGGAGAAGACCCTAAAGGACTTGACCCGGCACTGTGTTGAACAGGTGAAGGCGAAGTTCTTTCCCACCCAGCTAGCGGGTTATCTCGATGAGAGGCGGCAGAGCTTCGAAGCGTTCGTCAGCCGGCACCCGATCTACGGTTTCGACGACACCGACGTTCAGCTAGATAGGGTGCCCTTTCATGCCACCGAACCAGAAGATTTTGCTGCCGGCTTGGTCAAGTATCAGATCAGACGGGATGAAAGCCGCAGCGTAGCCATGCAGGGTGTCATCAACCAGCTAGACAGTCCAGCCGCGATCCCGGCGAATTTCAGCGAAGTGGTCTCGAAGGCCGCAACAGAAATCCATGACTCGGAGAAACTTGCGCTCGCTCAACACGTCGTTAGGCGCAAGCTTGTCCTAGAACTGGTAGACAAGATGATACGCCGCGTTCGCCAACGTGACGGCAGGGAGGACGACTACCACCTAGAAAGATCGCTTCATTCCCTCATCGTGCCTATGGGCATCCGTGGCGACGATCACAACGAGAGAAAGAGCCGCGCGCACGATCTATGGATTGTGGACGAGCGCCTTGCATTCACCCGTGCATTTTCTTCGGACAAACGGTTGGACGCGATCCTTCGAGAAGGTGGCACCGATGTCCGTGCAGACCTGATCGTCTGGGATTTGGCCTACGGCTTGGGCGTGACCGACCCAGAGAAAAGCCCTGATCAAGTCGATATCTCTGAACCGCTGCGTAAGATGATGATCGTGGAGTTCAAGCGACCGGGTCGCAAGGAGTACAAGGGTGTAGAGGATCAGATAGAAGCGCAGATCATCAAGTACCTCTCGCAGCTAAAAAGCGGCGAGATCGAGAGCTTTTCACGCGAACGTATCCGAGTAGCGGATGACTGCATCTTCTACTGCTACGTGGTGGCCGATATCGAAGGTGATCTGGTCCACCAACTGTCTGCATGGCAAACTACTGCAAACGGGCAGGGACGAATTAGGCCGCTTCAAAACGCTTACCGAGGATCAATCGAAGTCGTACAATGGCGTGACCTGATCAACGATGCTTGGCTACGAAATCAGGCTACGATTAGCGCGGCAGGTCTGAGCCGCAATGCACCAATTCTCGATCCAGACAAGGCTGAGGTTCAACTTAAAGGCCCCATTCTCACCCGTCTGGATACCCTGAGCACGGCAAACCCTTAGTGTGCGTCAATAATGGGCTGGTCGAATGTAAAGACTTACCTGATCATCCTTTTGTCCTGATTGCCATGACTTTCCTACCTGCAAAAACCCATATCGTTCGAACAAGCGGCGCGAGGGCAGGTTTTTTGACTGTATCGTGGCAAACAGCCCCCGACCTTTGACGGCTGCGAAGATGCCCAAGGCGAGAAGGTTACCGAGACGCGCACCGCGATGCCCCTCTGCAATGTGCAGGTAGCCGACCTCGGCGAAATACTCAGAATCGGGCAATTTGACGCCCGCGCGGTCTGCCCCTTCAAGCCTTCGTTGGTACGGCCGATTATTCTTGATGGCGTGGGTGCCGACTAGCTTCTCTTCGATATACAAGAATGCGAGGAAGTGCGCCTGTTCGACAAGACCAGGTAGTGAGGCTTTATTAACTTGCGGGTCCTTCTTGACCAGTTCTACAAAAGCATTTCGCTCAATGGAGGAAAACGCGCTGGGCGGCCTTACGACTAGTTGCAGCGTCATGATCAGCCCTCTTTGCCCAGGTCGATGGTGATTGTGATCGCTGCCTGAATCGGTGCCGAGCGGGCATACAGCAGGTTGCGCAGATTCGGGTCGGTGGCATCCTCAAATAGACGCCCCTCACGACACCGTAGGACTTCATCCGCGACGAACCGCTCCAGCCTCCAGCCACGGAACGAACCCGCATCGGCGGGGTCAATAGGCAGGCTCACGGTGAGGCTTCCGGCAGTAGGTGCTTGCCCGTCTGTGAGGCTCGTGAGGACCCCATGCACCAAGTCGGATTTTAGGACGCGGCAACCTACCCTGTTTACGGCGGCTGGCACCGCTCCTGCCAAAGCTGGATATTGTGCCGAGAAGGGTAGGGACGTGGGATTGTAGAGGCCGTAGTACACAGGAATGCCCCGGTCATCAAAGTAGTTGTCGATAGCCTCGATCTGGTGGTCGCCAGCCCGCATCGCGCCATACACACAGGTATCGTCGAAGGTGAAACGTCGCTGGGTGCTCAATGGCCTTGACGGGTCCGTGCGATCTGCGATCCGGCCTATACCGATCTCCCAATCTGCTCGCTCCAATTCATGAACGGGCACCTCGCGTGAGTAGAGGCGCTTTGTCTGGAGCAGTGCTACCTTGCGCATTTGGAGATGCCCCTGTCGTCGCAAGACGACAAAGAAGGCAATGTCGGCAATCTCCCATCGACGCCACATGTGTCGACCGCCAAGCCAATGTGACTCGATCGCCACGCCAATGCGCTCATTCGCGAAGAAGGCCGGGGGCGCGGCCGTAAGTTCCATGATGAGCAAATGGTCTAAGGACTCTTCATGCATTGAAGGATGCGCGTCCATTGCCCTCGACACCTTGTCGTTGGCTGCCGCGAAGACACCGCGCACGTACTCAATGACCACTGATGGAATATCTGGAAAGCCGAATGTCATGTACTGTCCCTCCCGCGACCGAATCTATCACAGACTGTGAACGACTGGAGACCCATGCGTAACTTCTTCCGAAGATCGGGCAAGGTGACAGCCGATGCCGCTCGGCGGGTGACAGGGATAAGCACTCCTGTCTTCGGGGTATCATGGTCTGATCCTGGGCCAGCCGAAGGCGAGATTGTTCGCCGGTTCCTCGTCTTTCTCGAAGATCGACGGGTGCTCTATAACCCGTTCGACATGGAGACCGAGGCAGAGGTTGAGCATTCAGTCCATCAGATACGCGAGGAATGCACCAAGACCCTTCAGACCCTGTCTGTAGATGCGTTTGCAGTGGTTGCCGTACGCGCGATACGTGAGGCGGGACGCCAGTTCCATGACGACCAACGAGAGCACTACCGACACTTCGATTTCCAATGGCGCGACAAGCACCCCAGCCCCGCGTTTTTTGTGGCTTTAGGAGCCTTCCGCGCAACGGTGGGTCATCAGATCGCCGTCCTCGCTGGGCGATATGACATCGATGTCGAAGGACCTCTGGCGAGCATCATGCCGACGCTTGGCGACTCTCTTATTGAAGACTGAGACTTCGGTGTGAGCTACGGTGAAGCGCGGTCAGTTCGGTAGCAGAAACACGCCTGACACCAATTCCTGCCCGGCGTCTTCGATTGCCGAGGCGAGCAGTTGCAGACGCAGGCCAATTTCGACAGCGGCTTCTCTGGTTGGAATGGGTCGAGTGCAGATGTCGTCCAGAACGTCCCTCAGTCGCATGGTCGTGGCGGTAAGGTCCTCTAGTTCGTCGAAGTTTTCGATCTCCTGCATCCCGTCCTCTGGAATATTGTTTGCGCCACAGACAATGGTTTGTCTTGTAAGTTTCGTCAAGTACTTGTTTTTGAACAGAATATCTTGACGATTAACTCCGTTCTAACGGCTCCGGCGGTTGAGCCGTTGTCCAGTTTTTCTGTACATTGTCGGTCAGATATGCAATCATGCGTTTGAATTTATCTCGTGCTTTTCGCGCGTCAAAAGATCAGTTCCTCCCGTTGCGGGGCAACGGCTTCACTCACACCTTTGAACCTAGTGACCGGCTCGGGCCGGAGGGATTTCGTTATGGAAAATCACGTTACATGGGAGTTGACGCCCACGGATAAGTTGGCGCTTGCCACCACTTTTAAACTGGAAACGGTCGCGGGTCGTCATGAGCTTCGCTTACGCGCTCGGGGGCTTGTTCCTGCGCTGACGCTCGACTTCCTCACGATTCGGAAGAAGCCCAATTCTGTCGTGGTCGAAATTTCAGTGAACTACCGGGTTTCCCTCCAAGAAGCCGATCGGAGCGCTTCCGGGCGCATCGTTCTCGTGCGCGAAGCGCGAGTTTTGGAGGTGGCGGTTCGTGATGCTGTAGCCGAGGTGGCTGATGCCGTTCTGGCGAGGGTGGCTTTCTCGCACGGGCAGGTAGGATGGGCAGCGTGACCGACACTCTTCTATCGGACGCCGTACTCAGCCTCTACTCGCCCGGCCGAGATCGCTTTGGCGTGATGGCATGGCGCGAGCTTGTGCACTCTTCTACAGAAGTTCGGTCGGCATTCTGCGAAGCTCACTTCAAGTGGACGATCGCATGCGACAAGTCCCAGATCGCTCTGAAAGCGCGCGGTAGGACCGTCGGTCTGAAGCTTACCCTCTTTGCCGTGAGCCATAACGATGAGGCGGCCGAATGTGAAATTGAATATGAGGTTGAGGTCAGCCGCTCGCGGGGGCGTTCCTTTAGCTTCACCGAAACTATCACCGGCGACTCCTTCGGTCAGGCCATGTTCCTGATCGGGAATCCATTTCGTTTGGCCGATATCGTCGCCGACGAGATCGATGCTCGCGAACCAAAGAGCACATCATAGTTCCGCGCGAGTTGGACGGCGCGTGGACGGCGGCTGCGGCGGTTCTTGGGTGCGCCGCAGCCGCCGTCAAAAATATTGCATGATGCTGGATGAGGTGGTGTTCACCATCACTACTTCGACAGCCGCAAACGCTTCGAGGATTTTGAGCCGTTTTTTCAAATTTCTGGACCCAGCTCGCTGCTCGTGCAACCTTGCGACCGTGGGTCTTCCAAAGAAGCGGAGTGGCTGTTGCCCCACGGGGTGACGGCCACTTGCCACCCACCAGATGGGCGCATGGCGGGGCCAGCGCTGACATCACCTCAACCAGCGCTGACTTTGGGAAGTCCCACAAAATCTCCCGAAACGACGCTGAATTTTGGCGCAAGCAATACGGTTGCTTGTGGGTGCGTTCGTGCGCCCAAATTTTGGAGATTTTCAAATGGCGAAATCCGCCCGCAAGGCCTCTGGCGATGCCCAGATCACGGCTGAGATTATAGACATTCAAACCAAGGAGCCGTGGATGCCGGACGCGGCATTCGATTGGCATGCTCGGCAGCTTGCGCCCGACACCGAGCCGACCAGCCGGTTTCACGACGCCGAGATTTGGGGCGAGATGTCGCCCGAGGTCGCGGCGCTGCCGATCGCCGTTTCGGTTGCCGAGAACCGCTTTGAAAAGGAATGGAAGCCGGTCCCCGAAGCACCGTTCAAGGCGGTGTTCGAGGGCATGTTCGCGCAGCACAAGATCGGCAAGAAGGAAGGCCGCTGCTTCGTCACCGGCACACTCGGCCAGTCCAAGCGACGGACCAAGAACAACGTCCTCAAGAACTACATGATGGGCATCGACGTGGACTCGGGTGCGTCTCTGGAGGATTGCTTCCAGAAGGTTCGCAATGCGGGTCTGACTTGCATTTTTTATTCCACGCACTCGCACGGTTCGACCGGCATCGAGATCGCTCAGGATCGCTTCCACCGCTGGGCTGAGAAGAGCCAGATCGACACCACGCCGACGACCGAATCCATTCGCCGCTATCTGCGTGAGGAAACGCCCTACGTCGACGACGTGGTCGACGCGGCAGAGTTCATCGAGAAGCGTCAGGACGACGGCATGAAGCTGATCATCCAGACGCGGCCGATCGACAAGTTCCGCATGATTTTCCCGCTGGCGGTACCGTTCGTCTATACGGAGCAGGACGGCGCGCATAAGGACGTGATCAATCTCTGGTCGCAGAAGGTCCTTGGCCTCGGCCGGTCGTTCGGCATCGATCCCGATCCGGCCGCGCGCGATCCGAGTCGACTGTTCTATCTCCCGCGTCACTCGAAGGACCATCATAACTACCGCGTCATGCTGACCTGCGGTCGGCTGATCAAGTTCGAGGACATCCCGAGCGCCGGCAGCGCCAAGGTCTCTTCCGACCCGTTCGATCAGGCTGCCTACATCATGGGCGCGACGGCGCGCCGCCAGATCGTATCGCCGACGCTGGGCATGGAACTGCGGCAGTGGGCGCGCGACCGTAGCCATGGCTTCGACATCGCGCAGGTCTTCCGCGACTATTGCGACGACAAGATTCGTACCGAGCAGTCGGACTCGAAGCTGACGATCGAATGCCCGTTTGATGATGACCATTCCAATCCCGGCGACCCTGACGATCAAGGCTGCTTCGTCCAGTCTGCCGGTGCCGACGCCGAGACCTTTTCCTTCCACTGCTCGCACGCTGGTTGCGCCGGCCGCGACCGTCTCACCCACATGCAGAAGGCGATGCAGGATGGATGGTTCCCCGATTCCATCCTGACCGATCCGACCTACGATCTCGCCGGCATCGACGACGAGGGCGATGGAATTACTCAGCATGGCTTCGATGCCTTGTTGAAGCGTGCAGTTGCGGAAAGGGCGGACGGCGGCGTCATTGGAGCAGCAACTAAGGATGCACTGATCGAATGCTGCGCTTCGGGGCGCGCGCCCTCCAATGCGATGGAATTGTTGAAGGCGCGAGCAAAGATCGGCGCGACCGAGTTCGGCAAAAAGGTTGCCGATCGCAAAAAGGAACTCCGCAAGGAACGTAAGAACGATCGCGCCAAGGGCACGATCTATGCGAGCGACGATTTCGACGTGCAGTGCGAGGCTTTGGAGTCCGCGCTGTTGCAGCGGAACGATAATGAACCTTCGCTTTATAACTTCGGTGGAGCCGCATCGCGGCTGATTGAGACGGTAGACGACAAGGGACCGCGAATGGTCCTTGCACCCATGAACCGCGACGAATTTGAAAGCGAGTGCAACGACACGCTCACCTTTGTCTTCGACCTCACAGACGGCGAATATCGGAAGGAAGCTCTTCCGCTTGTCGTTGTGAAGAAGACTTGGAATATGGCGATCCGCGACTATCTACTTCCCCTTCGTCGGATCGTTGCCACGCCCATTCATGCCGCCAATGGCTCGCTTTGCCAGACGGCCGGCTATGCACGCGACGTTTGTGCATTGGTGGATATCGGCCCCCTTACCATTCCTCCGGTCAGCGATTGCCCGACGCCCGAGGAACTGGGCCGTGCCAAGAACCTGATCCTGATCGACTTCTTGGGGGACTGGTGCTTTGCCGACGACTTCGGCGGCGAACCGCGTGATGGCATCGCATCGAAGGCGCATGCCGTCGCGCTTCTGCTCCAGCATTTCGCTCGCGAACTCTATACCGGCTGCACGCCGGGCTTTCTCATCGACAAGCCCGCGCCGGGCACGGGCGCTACCTATCTGGTCGATATGATTCACCGCGTTGCTCACGGCCGATCCGCTGCTGCTGAAGCGTTCCCCGAGACCGAAGACGAGGTTCGCAAGGGCACTACAGCCAAGTTGCGGGCAGGCGTCAGCATGATCTTTTACGACAACGTCCGGCGCAAATTCGGCGGCAACGCCGTCGCAGCCCTTCTGACCGCTGAATCGTGGCGGGACCGCATTCTTGGTGAGACGCGGATTGCAGAGTATCCGAACCTTGGCGTCATGGTCGTAACCGCCAACAATGCGTCGATCTCCGATGAGCTTGTGCGGCGTTTGCTGCCGATCCGTCTGGATGCGCGAATCCCGGAAGCGGCGCTGGAAGATCGTACATTCAGCAAGCCCGACCTTAGCGGATGGGTGATGGAGAATCGTGGGGAACTGGTCTGGGCCTGCCTGACGTTGATTCAGAACTGGATCGCGAAGGGCCAGCATCCGGCCCGACAGGGGTTTAAGAGTTATGAGAGCTTCGCCAAGGTCATGGGCGGCATTCTCGGCGCGGCCGGCATTCGCGGATTCATGCAGAATGTTGACGCGTTCCGAGCTTCGAAGAAGGTTGAGAACCTTGAAGATGTCGACCTTATGCAGGCACTCTTTGACGGCCTCCAGACGAAGGATGCAGATGCTAACGTGCCGGCCTTGACGGGCTTCACGGCGGCCGATGCTCACGACATTGCGTTTGAACAATCCGGTGTCTGTAAATTCGCAGGATTGGCGATTACCGCCGACCGTGATGACGAACATCTACAGAACCGTGTGCTCGGCACGCGGTTGGAAAAGCGCCTGAACTCCTATCGCCTCGCGGGTGGTGACTACCGTTTTGAGAAGGCCGGCACGCGCGACGGATCGAATGTCTACCGTTTTGCCCTGATCCGGGCGAACGGTGCGCCCGAGCCGGCGTGAAACACCGTGAAACGGGGAGACGGGGAGACTTTTCCTTACCCCGCGTGTGCAGAAAAAAAAGGGAGTGCTGTCTCTCTGAACTCGACTCGGTTTCCATCATTCTTTTTTTTCCGAATGATGGGTAAGGGTGGAATCATTCCCCGTCTCCCCGTCTGCACTCGACCCGCCCTAGCGTCCGGCGCCGGTCAGCCTTCGCGAGCAGAGAACCGTCACCTCGTCGGTCGAGCGCAGATCGCCGCACGATTGCCCTGCATGCCGACACGCGAAGCGGGATGAGTGCAGACGGCTAGAATTGGGGCTCCGCACGTCGAGACGCGACGTGGCGTTCATCCCCTGAGCGCGCCCGACGACAAAAGCAGCAATCGCAAAGAGATCGAAGTCACCCCTGAGATGAAGGCGGCGGGGGCTGAGGTGATTGAAAATCTGGTAGGGGACTCCAGACTAGAGCCTGTGGCACGGCAGGTTTATCGAGCGATGGTCTTGGCACGAAAGCGTGAGGATTGCCGGCTGCGGCCATCTTGAGCGACGTCTCTGTATCGCTCGCCAGCGAAAAGCCAAACATGCTGTAGTCGTGGATTTCGTCCGCGACGCGCCTCAACTCCTCAAGCGTGACCGGGCACAATATCTGCTGACCTGATTTGTTGTACTTAGCAAGAACGATGCCTCCGACGTCTCGTGATTGGCTTGTAAAGCGACCGTTAAAGCTGGAATGCATGATATTATTCCGATTACCTGTGCAAACGTCGTACCCCTTGGCAAAATGCGCCATGAAATCTTTGTACAGATCGGGCATGTCGGTTCGTGGCTTGTAAAGCTGGTCGAAAATCCTGAGGCGACCGTCATTCTGCAAACGCTGAAATAACGCCTCTACCTGGAACGCACTCATGCCGGTCGAAACAGCAAACAGATGACGAAAGGCAGTTTCCAACTGGCAGTAGTTGAGGCCGATCATTCCGATAGCGTATATGTCATCATGCCAGCCGGGCAGATACCAAGGCCATTTGGGTTCATTCATAGGTAGCTCACCTCAACCGCACGAGACCGATCACTACGGAGACAACGAAGCGGAGGCACGCTTTCGCCGGCTTCTCAAGTCTGCGGTGGGCACCCCTTCCCGCTCCGTCGAAGAGCTTGGCACCGATAGGCGTCCCGGCGCAACAGGGCGGCCCTGCAAAGGACTTATGACGACTATGGAGACTGACACCGAAGAGCAAGACGCGGAAGGCAGCGAATACGTCGTGGTGCCCGAAGAGGCGATTCAGTTCCTCCCTCCCGAATGGCGCGATGCGCTGCAATCGAAGCTGGACGACGGCCGAGCGATTTTGGAGGCCGTCGATAGCGACATCAAAAGTCTGGTCCGGCTTATTGGTGCCTCTCAAGTGATGACGAGCGTCAGCTACATTCACCAGCGCCTCGCGACGGCGGACTTCAAGCCGACCATTGAGGCAATCCTAGAGCATGACATGCTCACGTCCGCTTTCGTTGTTGCGTATGTTCGACTCATTGATGGCGGCATTGGAAGTGGTGTCTCCCGGAAAGCTATCCCTGCGCATCTTCGCCAAGCCCATGACGAAATCATCGAACTGCGGAACAAGCGATTTGCCCACAATGCCGGCCACCATTCTATCGATGGAACGATTGAAGTCGGCTTCGGCGATGGCCGGTTTGACCTAAGCGCCACCATGCGGCTGGGTTACTATGTCAGGGGTGCAAACGAGTGGGGAGACTTGGTGGCCTTCCTCAACGGATTAATGTTCGAACGGCTCGCTAAGCTGCTGGAGAGGCTAAGGGACAGGACCGGATACGAATGGACCTTCCCCAGCGGGCCACCGCCGAGTTGGATCGAACGCCAGCGCGAGGGATAAGCGACTCATTTGAGCGGCGAGATGGCCGGGTCACGATCGCCGAACTCGAACTCGATCCAGTCGTCGCTATCATCCTCGCCTGTCTTAATGACCTCGACGGTGACAGGAAGCTGCCCCCGCTGAAGGTTCCAGAGGAAAACGTTTTTGGCCGGATTGGCATGGGGTGGCTCATTGCGGCTCGCCCCGACATTCATGGCCCCATTGTCGTCAATCGTCCGGAGGCCAGCCATTATCTCCATCAACTCTCGCGAACTGATGCGAATTTTCCCGCCTTCCATTTGAAATCCTCCATGATGGCCAAGGTGATAGCCTGACTCCCGTGCTCGGAACGCGCCATTGACCGGCAAGGCAATCGGCTTGGGGAGTTTTCCAATCACCGCAGCGAAAAGGGCTTCGAGTTGGTCTTGGCCGTGGAATCCTTTGCGGACCACGAGCAGGTGGTGCACCCAACGCTCCGGAGGCTTAATCTCCCACCGCGACTGCCGAGTCTCTCTAATCGTTAACAGCAGAACGAAATCTATTGATGAATATTGACGCAGGAACTCCTGCGCGATTGCCGTCGCCGATACATATTTCGAATAGGCCCCGCGATCGGAAAAAGCTGCACAGTCCCCATCACATACAATAACACCCGTAATACCCTCAGCACCGCGAAGCTGCTCAACCTTGGCCTTCATGGCATAAAAAAGCGGATTCCGGTCCTTAATCGTCGGAGCATCGTACAACGCATATCCGCCCCCGCTGTAAGGAGACTTTTCAGGATCAATGGTGATTTCGAGGCCTACGTCATCGCTGTCGATCGCGATGCGCAGCACCTTCTCGCCGGTACGGATTTGATCACGCATTCGTGGGACAATCTCGTTCCGAACAAACTCTGGTAGCCGCTTTCGCGGAGGTAGCCGCAACACGGTCTGGATACCCCGCGCAGAGCGATGATCTTTCGACTTAGCTTGCAGGTCTAGGCCGCCGATGGGGAGACCCAGCCTGTTTTTCTCCTTTTCGATAAGGTCGAGAAGATCGAAAAACGGGTTCTTGTCGTCCAAACCCTCATCAGAGACCGTCGTAATGTCGGCGACGAACCGCACGTCGTCGTTATTAAATGCGGCGTCAGGACGCCGCCCTGTCGGGAGTGCCACTTCGCTCTGAAGGCTGCCGCAACTTGCCAGCGCATGCAGGACTACGACTTCCCACATTATCGCAAGCCGGTCCCTTCCGGGCTGGTTAAGGCGGGCCGCGAGCAGATCAACCGCAGCACCATCAAGTGTCGAACGAAGGTCGTTCAATCGCCGTTGCAACGCTCGTCTCGCAAAAATCAAGATACGATCCAATTATGATCTATGTGAGGATAGCGTAAGCGACTGCGATATAGGATTATCGCCAGCCCGGAGGCGGAATCTCTTGTACCAATGGCGTCCGAAGGCGCGATTTGTACACTTTTTTCCATCGGCGGGAACCTGTCCAGCTTGTATCATGAGGTTTTTCCCGCGATCCCGCTGTGCCGGCAATGGCGTGCGCTGTATCAATGCAAACCTGGCCTGAGGAAACGCACTCGGACGACGAGATAGCATCCGCGATCGTTAAAATGAGCATCAAATACCGAATAGCTCGACCGATACGAAAAAGGCCCGGCAGGAAGACCGGGCCTTTCAGGGTGGCAGACTTATCGCTTACGCGGCCTCGGCGGCCTGCTCTTTGAGAATGCGAAAAATGCTGGCGCGAGAGACGCCGAGCGTCGTAACGATCTCTGGCACCTTAACGCCCTCCATCTTCAACCGGATGATCTCCTTGGCCTGCCGTTGAGCAGTGGGGGCTCGGCCTTTGTACTTACCTTCACCCTTGGCCTTGGCGATACCTTCTCTCTGGCGCTCCAGCATAAGCTCTCGCTCGAATTGCGCGACCGACCCGAGCATGTTCACCATTAGCTTGCCAGTTGGTGTTGCGGTGTCGAGGTTGATGGCGAGGATACGCAACGTCACGCCCTTGGCCTCAAGCTGGCGCTGGATATCGACCAGATTGCCGACAGAGCGCGCGAGACGATCGAGCTTGGTCACCACCAGCACGTCACCCTCGCGGGCAAACTCGATCGCGGCGTCCAACTTGACGCGCTTAGCGTCTACGGATGATCGCTGCTCCTGAAAGAGCTTGTCGCACCCTGCGGCCTCTAGGTCTCTGACTTGAGCCTCAAGACCGGCCTCTTGCTCGACGGTTGATGTTCTCGCGTATCCGATGAGCATTCCTTTTGGCATGTCTTCGGCCTCCAATCCAATTGAACTTAAGGACGTTGATAGACTACATGAGTCTCATTTACCAACCATTCTTGTGAGACTGGTTAATGGCCCGTTTGGCTATGTTTCACTAGTCGCGTGGAAGCCTGCTCTAGTGAGACTCGTCTTGCGCAGGTTTGAAGCAACGCACCAGGGGGCAAGCATAGATGCCCGTATGCGCAATGCCGGCCGCACAGGCATGGTAGTGCGCTCAACCTGTTAACCACACCACGCGGAAGACAAGTGGAAGATGTATCTATTAGTAGTCGCTTTGCAGAAAAAATGCTATTAAATCAACGGCCTATGGTACCTAGTGGGGTATGCGGGGTGGGGTGGGTCTCAGGCCCTCATGGTGGCTCTGGCGGCCGAGTAAACATTGAGCCCAGCTCTCTTCTGCACTCAACCCCGAAAGCTTTTCGCCTCCGGGTCCCATAGGCTGGGGACCCGAGCTAGGGCGTACGCGCCGAGGCCAATGGGACCTAGAGCCAAGGCCGATCTCCAATCGCAAGCAACAGGGTTGAGTTCAGAGCCAGGGCGTCGAGGTTGAGTTAAGACCGTTGGGACGTAGGAAAATATTCCTTGCCAATAGCTATCAGATAGCTTACCATTCGCTCGACTGATGCGCGGGGCGTGTCACAAATCCCAACACAATCAATTAGGATGAAAAACGATGGCCCGACCTCGGCGTCCCGGTCTAACCGTGCCCATTTATTGCCGCGTCAGCGAAGAGGACGCCGCCTACCTTCGCCGGTACGCCGCCGAAAACCGCCTTACTGACTCAGATGTCATTCGGCAGGCTCTGCTTTACCATCAAAAGGCCACGGCCCGGTTGGCCCTGCTTGGGGGCGAACTCGCATGACGGAGGACCAGCGTGCTATTCTTGATCAGCACGGCGTCACGTCGCCGGTCGATCTTCCCCTCATGGAGCGGTTGCGGTTCGCCAACGCTCCCTCCGAGGCAGAAGTCGTCGCCGCGTCGAAGGCGGAAGCGCGCTCGACCCCGGCAGACAATGTTCCCGCCGATGCTGGGCGCTTTGCAATCGACGGGCCGATGCTTTGGGAAGCCATACGCGACCCGCGCACCCGCGCAGAGATCAACGATAAGTTCGAGCTGTTGGCCTCAGAGCGTGTGGCCCGAAACGTCGGACGCGGCAGCATGTCGGATGACGCGTACTTCCGAGAAATCGCGGCCATGCGACCGTACGTGACTCACTATACGGCTCAGACAATCACCCGTATGCTCATAGCTGCCGGACGCGCTGCGGGTTGAGTTGGGGTTTGCTGTGAAGAATGGCAGGAACCGAGAGAGAAAGCCTGCCCAACTCGCAACCAAAATGTTAACCGTTTGTTGTGAGAAAGACTCACGTCAATAAGTGGACCGCCGTGGCCCGAAGCGACCTCCTACTGTCGATTGTTCGCGCCGGTGCATCCGGTGACAGGGCAACGCTGCGTTCATCGGTTGAGGCGATAGTCGCGGACGAGCGCAGCAAGAACCACCACACATTGGCGGATCGGCTCCAGCGCGCCCTAAGCGCCGTCGTTGTGAGTCCGCCAGCGACGGTTCATCCATCGGTTCAAACTGGCAAAGACACCATACTCGAGTCAGTGCCACGTCAGCGGCTCGATGATTTGATTCTGCACCTGCCGGTGGGTCAGCAGATTAAGCAGCTTGTCGAAGAACAGCATCGGGCAGACCTGCTGCGATCGCACGGAATGCAGCCACGGCATCGCGTTCTGCTGTCAGGGCCACCCGGCAATGGGAAGACCTCTGTCGCAGAAGGGATTGCTGAGGCGTTGGCGGTTCAGTTCTTTACCGTTCGATATGATGCGCTGGTTGGCTCCTTTCTTGGTGAGACCAACACCCGTCTTGCTCGGTTGTTCGACTACGCTCGCACCGTCCCGTGTGTTCTCTTTTTTGATGAGTTTGATTCAATTGGCAAGGAGCGTGGCGATATCCACGAGACCGGCGAAATCAAGCGCGTTGTTTCCTTTCTACTCATGCAGATCGACCAGCTTCCGAGCTATGTCGTCACTGTGGCTGCAACAAATCACGCCGAGCTTTTGGATCGGGCCGTATGGCGTCGCTTCCAACTCCGCCTCTCAATGCCGCAACCCACTCGTGAAGCGCTAGCCGTCTTTGTCGACCGTCAGTTAGACGCTTGGCCCGAACCGGCTGGTTTGAACGCCTCGACTTTGGCTGACAAACTTGGGGAAGTCAGTTTCGCAGAGGCACTGGAATTTTGTCAGACGGTACGACGGCAACATATACTTTCGCTCGCCAATCGGACTCTAAAAGATATTCTGCACGAACAGATCAGTCTCTGGTCAACGCGAGTGAAACCGGTCGAACCCGATGCCGTACGATCCAACAAAGCCGCTATTACGCTTGAACGGCCCAAATCCGGTTCCAAGACGTCGCTCCGGAAGCGGCGGAGCAACACCCCGTCAGCTTGATCGCGGTGCGCAGGTCCAAGCGCACGGTCCGGCGTTTCAAAATCTCCAAAACGTTTTGGGAAGCCCAAACGCTTCGCTTCAACTACGCGCCGACCCGAACTCCCTCGCACCAGAACGCCTCTTGGTTTTTGAGGTAACCGGGTCCGTTGCGAACTTCGCGCGGGCAGTAGCGCAAATTCAGGGGCTAGAGTTCGCAGGCGAGGAAGAGCTTGCGGCAGATGCGCTGGATGCGGCACCGGAGTTCTACCTCCTGGTGCCACAACTCGCGGCGCTCCGGGAAATCGTCTCTCTCTGGTCACGCTGGCAAGCCAACGGTTCGGTGCCCAGGAACTATACGCCTTGGCGGGACCTATTCCTCCAGCTCCGTGCCGTTCGACCTTGGGGACCGGCCGATCGCGTCACGCCGCTGAACCGCGCATACTTCGAAAAAATTGTTGACGGCGCACCAAACAACGAACTCGTTCGCATCGAAGTCGAGTTAGTGTACCGTGGCAACGCTGCTGCCGCCACGGCGGCCGAGACCGACGTGATAGGCCGAATAAACGAAGCTGGCGGCCAAATAATCCACCGATCGCGTCGCCCCGATTTCGCTTATCATGCCTTGCTCGTAGATCTTCCGGCGGCGGAAGTCAGGCGAATAGCCGCCTTAGACCCCGCGTCGCTTGCCGGAGCTGATCCGGTCGTGTCGATCGTGCCGCAGAGCGTGGGCACGCCGATCGAGGCCGGGGATAGAGTGCCCGATGACGTCGCTCGCTGGCCCCCGGCTAACGCTGATCCGATAGCGGCGGTTTTCGACGCTGTGCCGGTGCAGGCACATCCAATGCTTGCCGACTACCTTACAGTTGATGATCCGGACAATCTTGAAGCCCGCGCGGTCGGGGCTCGTGTCCATGGCACCGCAATGGCATCTCTTGCCGTTCATGGCGATTTGAACGATCCGGCTTCGCCGATCAGCCGTCGCCTATACTTCCGGCCCGTCATGTTCGCTCAAGCCTTTGGCGACGAAATTTTCGACAGCGGGAAACTCGTCATTGACGTGATTGTGGAAGCTGTGATGCGAATGCGCCAGAACGGTGGAACGAACGTGGTCGTGGTCAATCTTTCGCTGGGCGATCGGACTAAGCCATTCGGGGGCAAGATTTCGACTTGGGCTCGCGCCCTCGACTATCTTGCCTACACCTATGGTATCCTGTTCCTCGTCAGTGCGGGCAACGTCAATGATGGGGTGCTCGTTGACGAGTTCGCGGATCAGGCAACCTTCCTAGCGGCTACATCGGACGACAAAGACAAAGCCATTTTTCGGGGCCTTGATGCAACCAAGGCTGACCGCCGAATCCTTTCACCGGCTGATAGCGTGAATGCCCTCACAATTGGCTCATGGCATCGGGATTCGTCGCAGGAAGTGTTCCCGGGCGTCAGTCCCTTTCCAGCATATGCAAACGCGCATATGCCAAACCTGTCATCTCGCCTCGGTCTCGGTCTGCGACGCGCCACGAAGCCGGAAGTGCTACTGGCGGGTGGTCGCCAGAGGGTTAGGCTTGATCCAATGTCGGTTGCGCCGGTGATCATTCCGCATCCTCATCCGACCCGATTTGGCGGGTTGAAGGTCGCAGCTCCGCCCGAAAATGGGGCGGCGGGTCTACATTTCACCATCGGCACGAGTGCCGCGACAGCGCTAGCGACACACTCCACGCACCGAATTTTTGACGCTCTTGAAGAAGCGTACCCGCAATTGATTGGCCCAATGCCGCTGACCGAGCGGGCCGCGCTGCTTAAGGCCCTGCTAGTTCATTCCGCATCATGGCGAGGCTCCGAACGCTTAATCCGACCGATTGTCGATCCGAATCTAGACCTACACCACGAGCATTGGCGGCGCGAAGTCAGTCGGCATCTCGGTTACGGTTTTGTCGATCCCGAGGACGCGGTATCTTGCGCGTCCGATCGGGCCACGCTTTGGGCTACAGGTACTCTCGCTCCAGAATCATCATATACGTTCGACGTTTCTCTACCTGCGGCGATAGGAGCAAGCGCGACACCTAGGGAGGTTCGGGCAACACTAGCGTGGTTTACGCCGATCCGACCGGGGCACCTCGCCTACCGGGCTGTGAAGCTGAAAATCGCTTCGCTACAAGACCCGGCTATTGAAGCTCTCGGCGTGAGTACCAACTCTCAGCAACCTTCAAATAGCCAATCCGAAAGCGGCACCATCGTCCACCGGAGATGGCTGGATTCGCGAATTGGAAACTTCGCTGCGGGCGCGACTTTCCCGCTGCAAATCCAGCGCGAGCGGGATCAAGGCACACCTATTGATGAGGCAATTCCGTTCGGCCTTGCAGTGACGCTAGAGATGCCCGGCGCGGCGATATACCAAGAGGTCCACGCAAGCGTGGCGATCAAGCCGAGGGTGCGAGTCCCCGCATAGCGCTAGCTGACGCGGAAACGTGCTGTCGCGCAGTGCCGCGCACCTATGCGGAACTATGTGGAGGGCCGGTCCGAGCCGCACGAACCCGATTGCCGAACGGCATTCGTCCCACGCGTTCTTTGAAGATGGTGATCAATCGGTGCTCTACTTGGGCGTAGTCAGCAACCTCTGCCCAGGTGATCATTAGCGGGGCATCGAGCAGCAAGATTGCCTGCCCGCCTCGATGCGGTGTCGATCCACCAAACTTGTGCCGCCGAAACTGGCTTAGCCGCTTTCGCAGATTCCTCGCTCGACCGATGTAGACGATGGGCTGATCGCCTCGCCATATGTGAGGACCAGGGTCGAGGTCGGGCTTCAAAGCGACGGCCTCGGGATCGGCGACAGAGATCACATAGACACCGGAGGCGGTCGACGGAACGCTATTGCCCCACTGCGTACTGCCGCTCGGCACTATCGCCGCGAGTTTATATAGATCGCCGGGTAGAAGGCATGGGTCCATAAAGTCAATCGTTATGATTGCGGATCAGTTGTTCGGCAATGCCACGAAGCCGATCACGTACGGATGCGCTTTCGGCCCCCGCAATTGCGGTGAACTCCTTGGCTGCCTTTTCGACCGCATCGGCACATTGTGGAAATCTCTCCAAAGCGCCCGGCAATGCGTCTTGCATTCGCTGCATGTCATCGTCGGACACCATTGGATCACCAGCATACTCAGCCGGGGCGCTGATGTTGGCCGCACAATCAGAAAGCGCTTCAAGCGCGTCGATGACCTTAGCACGCGCTGCCTCAATGCGCAGGGTATCTGCCTTGGCGATCTGGTGCCTCCCAAGCTCCGACGCTATGTGGTCGGCGTGCTGCCTAATGTTAAAGGCCCATTCCGGCTTCACGGAAGATGGATGGTACTCGGCTTCATCGTCGTTAAGATCGTAAATCGTCCTCCATATCCCCTGCAAAAGCTCCGTTGTGGAGTTGTTGAGATAACGGCTTTTGGTCTCGATAGAATCCAACCGCCGCTCAATAATCTCGCGCGCCATGATGTCTTGCTGGACATTCATCTTCTTGATTTGGTGCCAAACTGGCATCGCAGCGATTAATGCGACGCCCGCCGCCAGCAGCGTCTGAAACTCGCTTAGGACGCGATAGGCAAGGCAGACTACGTTGTTACAATCCGCTGCTGCATTCGAAGGCACGAACATCGCCTTCATGGTCAACAGCAAGATGAACACGAATACGTAGCCTGCGGCAAACACCGCGATTGTTGAATTGTTCCGCATGCCGCCCTCTGCACTCAACCCGCGAACTAAGTTGCCCCACTTGTGACGATAGGCTGCCTCGGAAGCAAACGACAGGTCACGCACGCCGAATTAGGCGTCGGTCAAGAGGGGGAGGCAACTTAGAGGTTGAGTTCAGACAAGCTGGTCTCGGGTCGAGGCTTGTCATTGTTTTCAAACGACAGGCCGTACCTGATTTTCTTAATGGCGGCATCCAGTCGCTCCAATCTGAAATCGCTGCCATACCGCCCCGCCATGCCGCGCTCGACGTGGCCTTGCAACGCGTTCATGACGGCCGAGTCTATCTCGGCATCGCGGCAAGCGTCTTCGAATGAATGGCGAAAGCTGTGGAAGCAGTTCTTCCGCGATTTGACGCCGGCCGCTCGGATGAGACGGACAAAGAGCTTCGACGCTGGCGACGAACGGTTCGACGCTTCACCAATTTCGATGTCTGGGAACAGTCGGTCACCCGGACTTTTCACCTTGGCAATGTATTCAAGAAATCCTGCCCTGACCAATGCCGGATGAACTGGAATGCGCCGCTTTGATCCCCGTGTCTTCAACTGTTTGTCGCCTTCTTCGTTGAGATCGAAGAATGTCACGTCGCCGATGGTTTGAACGTCGCCTCGGCGAAGCTGGACAATCTCCATCAACCGCGCGCCGGTATATGCCGCGATGAGAGGCACCCAGAACTTGCCGGATGAGTGCAGAACTTCGTCGCCGGGCTGCAACCAATGGCTTTCGGATTTTGCGCCCGTAAACGGCGGACTGGCGAAGATCGCTTTCAATTCGTTCGAACTGAACGGGTCACGTTCTTCGCGCGCTACCGTGTCAACCTGCGGCTTCACGCCCTCGAATGGATTAGACCTGACCTCATCGAAGTTCTTTTTCGCCCAGAAGAACAGCGCTGACACGGCGTCCATTTTCAGAGCGACGTTCTTCGCCGTGGGCTTCTGGTCGCCTGCGGCTTCGGCCTTCTCGGCGATGGCCACTAGGCCGAGCCCCTTATAACCTGCTTTCTTATGCGCGTTCGGCGGGATGTTGAATAGAACATCCTTGAACCGCTTGGCTTCGGCCTTCACGTAGCTGCCAACAGGATGGTCGCCAACAACTTCGATGAATGCTTTGACGTTCGCTTCCCGCTCAAGGCGCGTCTTCTCACGCCACGCATTGGTGCGCTCCTTTTCGGCCAGCCAGTCGGACAACACGAGCGACAAGCGAGGGCCGGAGCCGCCTTTGCCGTTCGCTGGCGCTGCCGCGCTGACCGAACGCTCTTGCGGCCCTGTCGCGCTGCTAGATGGCACTGCGGCCTCGATAACACTAGCATCAGGTTCGCCCGCGTCGATTGACTGTAAGGCGTCTATCTCAGCATGGGCGATGAGCCTTGCGAGGATCAGTTCGCGGGCGCTGTCGATCCCTGGTGAACGGCTCCGTGCGATGGCTACCATCTCGGCGAGATTGCCGGCTGCAAGCGCGCGGCGAAGTTCCGTTACACGATCCTTTACACGGCAGCGGACGAGGTAGCCGACGATCTTGTCTAGGTCACCCTCTTCAACAAGGTGGTCGAAATAGCGGGACTCTGGTCGCGGCTCTCCCTCTTCCCCATCTTCATCCTTCCACTTCCGACCGGGTAGCGGAGTCACTTCGTTTTTCCAAAATGGACCGTCCTTGTCTAACGCGGCCTCGAATAGGGCGGCACGTTCGGCGAACTCCCGGTCGCTGATTTCGCGGGCGTGTTGCCGGGATATCTCAGCAAAGCTCAGCACTGGCACTGCCGGTGCGACCTCTTGAACTTTGGATGCCTTGATAGCGGCGCGCTTCTCTTCGAACTCCCCGAGGATTGCCGCCATACGCTTCTGTGAAGCCCGGCAGGCTTCCGCCTCTCTATTTTTGATGCCGAGGGACTCCGTGATGAAGCGCTTGCCGTAACTCTCTATGAGGTCTTTCGGCACGCGGACGTGAACATAGTAGATGCCATTTCGGATGATTGTGTTTGGTATCTTGCGCATGTCGTCCATTCCTCGACTGTATCACAGCGTGTATGACAGTCGAGGTGGGTCAAACCCTTGGAAAATAATGCTCTCAGGAAAATCAGCGGCTTGGGAGAAAATGGTGCCCAGAGGCGGATTCGAACCACCGACACGCGGATTTTCAGTCCGCTGCTCTACCAACTGAGCTATCTGGGCCTGTTCCGGCAAACGAAAACGCGTGAACCGGATTTCATGAAGGCACCGTGGGGCGCCCCTTGAAAGCGCGTGGGTTATAGCACGGGAATTTAGCCTGTCCAGCGCCTAGGTGGCGATTTCCGGCAGGAAAAGCGAGGCTGTGGAAAGGCTGGCTTCCTCAGGCGCTTTCATTGCCGTTATGGCGCGAGGGCTGGGCCCTTCCGGCCTTTTTTGCCTCCGTCCCGGGGCCGTAGCAACTGCGGGATCCGTCGTTAGGCAATGATCGAGATGCCGCAATGCATTCGTATCGATGGGAAGGCGGCAACGAGCCCTCACTCTACCTTGCGCCGGCCACACCCTTGCGGAAGTCGGAGGGCGTCATGCCGGCCAGCTTGCGGAAGGATTTGTTGAAGGCGCTGAGCGAGCCGAAGCCGGAGTCCATGGCGACGCGCAGCACGTTGGCATCCTGATGCATCAGCAATGCCTGCGCGTAGCTCAGCCGCAGAAGGTTGACATATTCGTTGAGTGTCATGCCGGTCGATTTCTTGAACAGGCTCATGGCGTATTTGGGATGGATGTCGGCGGCCGCCGCTATGTTCATGCAATCGATGTCGTAGAGGAAATTCTCGGCGATGAAGTCGCACATGCGTCCGACATTGCGGGAGGATTGCTGGTCGAAGGCACTGCCGGCTTCCTGCCCGGCCGCCGTCTCGGGCACCAGCCGGTAGGGCTCGAACCGCACCCGCTCCAGCCGCAGCAGAAGCTCGTTGACGGCATGCTCGGCCTTGGCCGGATCGCCCGAGCGGGCATAGCTGTTCCAACGGGCGAAATTGTCGTTGTCGGATTGGTCGGTGGCGCTGGTCACCAGCGTCGCACCCGTCATCAGCCGGTGGCGCACGTCCGCCGGCAGATGCAGGCGGAAAAAATGCACCAGCGGCAGATGCGCGCCGGCATAGATGGCGTCGTCGCTGAGATCGTCCATCTGGTGCGGCAGGCCACCCCAGAAGAAGCACATCTCGCCGGCCGAAAGCGAGATTTCGTGCTCGTTCATGCGGTAGTGCACGCTGCCGCGGACGATGAAATTCACCTCGACCTGGGCATGCCAGTGCGGCTTGAGCATCACCAGCGGAGCGGTGTGAAACATCTGCAGGAGCAGCGGCAGGCCTTCCACGCTGCTGGCCCCTGGCTGGTAAAACGGCCGCTCCGGCATCTTACTTTCCGCCAATTCCGTATTCCCTTTGTCGGCGACAAGCCTTCCGCGCCGAATAGTGTAGCCACGCTCGCAGAGAGAGCAAATGAAATGGGAGGATTTCAATGCGCATCACACTGACCTGCGCCGCGCTCGCGCTTGCCCTGGGCTCAGCCCCGGCCTTTGCGCAGTCCGGCGAAATCACCATCTGGAGCTGGAATGTCGCCGCTTCGTCGCTGAAGGCGACGGTTGCCGGCTTCAACAAGCTGCATCCCGACATCAAGGTCACGGTTCAGGATCTCGGCAACCAGCCGACCTACGACAAGTCGATCGCCGGCTGTGCGGCCGGCGGCGTCGGCCTGCCCGACATCGTCACCATCGAGAATGGCGAAGCCGAGAATTACTGGAGCCAGTTCCCCGACTGCTTCGTCGACCTGCATACGCTGGGCTACAGTGCCGAGGACCAGAAGAAATTCCCCGATTTCAAGCGCACCGAGCTCGAGGTCGACGACAAGGCCTATGCCATGCCGTGGGATTCCGGCCCGGTCGCCGCCTTCTATCGCCGCGACTTCTACGAGAAGGCTGGGGTGGATCCGGCATCGATCAAGACCTGGGACGATTTCATCGCCGCCGGCAAGAAGATCCAGGCCGCCAATCCGGGCGTCTCGATGACCAATGCCGATTTCAACGGCGACACTGAATTCTTCCGCATGATCTCCAACGAGCAGGGCTGCGCCTATTTCGCCGAGGATGGCCAGTCGATCACGGTCAGCGAACCCAAATGCGTCGACGCCCTGACCAAGGTCAAGGAGATGAAGGACGCCGGCATCGTGTCGTCCGCCGACTGGGGCACCAAGATCACCAATAACACGGCGGGCACCGTCGCCACCCAAGTGTATGGCGGCTGGTATGAAGGCACCATCCGCACCGAATCAGCCGGCGAGAACGGCAAATGGGGCGTCTATCTGATGCCGAGCCTGACGGCCGACGGTCCCCGCGCCGCCAATCTCGGCGGCTCGTCGCTGGCCATCACCTCGGCCTCGAAGAACAAGGAAGCGGCTTACGAATACCTGAAATACACGCTTGGAACCAATGAAGGCCAGATCACCATGCTGAAGGAGTTCGGCCTGGTCCCTTCGCTAGTCTCGGCGCTGGATGACCCCTACGTCAGCCAAGGCCTGCCCTATTGGGGTGGCCAGGCGGTATGGAAGGATATTCTGGGCACCTTGCCCAAGGTCGTCCCCAGCCGCGGCACGCAGTTCCAGAGCGATGCCGAAATCATCGTCCGCGCGGTGCAGACCAAATATCTGGCCGGAGGCTATCCCGACGCCAAGGCGGCACTTGACGACGCCGCAAAACAGATCGCGGCGGCGACCGGATTGCCGGTCAAATCATAACCTCCCAGGGACGGGGTCCGGGACGGCTCTTGCCGCCCGGACTCTGCGCCTGCGAGCTTGTCTGAAACACCGGATATGAAGGAGGAGCAGCAGGATGCGCAACCGCAACGCCACGGCCTATCGTTTCCTGGCGCCTTATCTGCTGATCTTCTCCGTCTTCTGGGTATGGCCGATCATCTCGTCGTTCATGATCTCCTTCCAGGCGACACGCACCGTGCCCTGGCGTTTCGCGCCGGGCTTCAACTGGGGCCGGCTGATCGGCGATCCGGCCTTCTTCAACGCGCTGAAGAACACGCTGCTCATCCTCGTCATCCAGGTGCCGGTGATGATCGCGCTGGCCATGGTGATGGCCGTGCTTTTGAATTCGCCGCTCTTGAAGGCGAGGGGTCTCTACCGCTTTGCGTTCTTCGCTCCGGTCGTCGTCGGCGAGGTCGCCTATTCGGCGGTGTTCCGGCTGATGTTCAGCCTCGATTTCGGCATCGTCAACAAGCTGCTGAACAGCGTCGGGCTCCCTAAGGTCGACTGGTTCTCCAATGTCACGCCGGCCATGGCGCTGATCATGATCGCGGTCACCTGGCGCTGGGCCGGCTACAACGCCATCATCCTTCTGGCCGGCATGCAATCCATCCCCGAGGATGTCTACGAGGCGGCGACGCTCGACCGCGTCAGCAAGCTCAAGCAGTTCTTCTACATCACCTTGCCGCTCTTGAAACCGGTCATCGTGTTCTGCCTGGTGCTGTCGATCATCGGCACCATGCAATTGTTCACCGAGCCCTTCCTGATCACCGAGCGCGGCGGGCCGGGCGGCGGCACCGAGACGCTCGGCCTGCTGCTCTACCGCCAGGGGTTCCGCTCGCTCAATTTCGGCTATGCCTCGGCCGTCGCCTACACCATGGCGGCGCTGGCGATCGCGATCACGCTGGTGCAACTGTGGCTGACGAGGGAAAAGCAATGAGTTCGCTGTCCTCCGCCCGCCTGAGGCGCAGCATCGCGCTGCATCTTGTCCTCACCCCGCTGGCGCTGATCTGGCTGTTCCCGCTGTGGATGATGGTGGTGTTCTCGACCATGCCCGACAACGGCATCTTCAGCCCTGGCATCGAGCTTTTGCCGCACGGCAATTTCGTCGACAATTTCAACAATCTGCAGCGCGACACCAATTTCGTCGGCGCCATCGGCATCTCCGTCTCGGTGGCGGTGACCTACACCTTCCTGTCGGTGCTGTTGACGTCGATGGCCGGCTGGGCGCTGGCCCGCTACCAGTTCTTCGGCAAAGGTGTGGTTGTCGGCATCATCTTCGGCACCATCACGCTTCCCTATGCGGTGGTGCTGATCCCGCAATTCATCATGGTGGCGCGCGACTTCCAGCTCGCCAACACCTGGGTGGCGCTGATCGTGCCGCCGCTCTTCAATTCGCTCGGCGTGCTGTTCATGCGGCAAAGTTTTTCGATGATGCCGGACGATCTGTTCGACGCCGCCCGTGTCGAAGGCGTGAAGGAGTGGCGCATCTTCCTCTTCGTCGCGCTGCCGCTGGCGCGGCCGATGCTGGCCGCGCTCGCCATCATCCTGTTCCTTGCCTCCTGGAACAATTACCTCTGGCCGCTTTTGATCAACAGCCAGCCGGGTTCGATGACGGCGCCGGTGGCGCTCGGCACGCTGATCGGCCTCACCAAAGTGTCGTGGGGCGGCATCATGGCAGGGGCCGTGATGCTCACCGTGCCGATGCTGATCGTCTTCGTGCTCCTGCAGCGCCATTTCATCGCCGGCATCGCCGCCGGCGCAGTCAAGTAAGAGGCAGCATGGCAACCGTTACGCTGAGCAATGTGGTCAAGCGCTTCGGCGTCTTCGAAGTCGTCCATGGCGCCAACATCGACATCAAGCACGGCGAGTTCGTCGTCTTCGTCGGTCCGTCCGGCTGCGGCAAGTCGACCCTGCTCAGGATGATCGCCGGGCTCGAGGACATCAGCGGCGGCGAGATTGCCATCGGCGGCAAACTGGTCAACGATGTCGAGCCGGCCGATCGAGGCATCGCCATGGTGTTCCAGTCCTATGCGCTCTATCCGCATATGAGCGTCGAGCAAAACCTCTCCTTCGGGCTGCGCATGACCGGCAATCCCAAGGCCGACACCGACCGGCGGGTGAAGCGCGCGGCCGAGATCCTGCGCATCAGCGAATTGATGGACCGGCGCCCGAAGAAACTCTCCGGCGGCCAACGCCAGCGCGTTGCCATCGGCCGCGCCATCGTGCGCGAGCCGCAAGTGTTCCTGTTCGACGAGCCGTTGTCCAATCTCGACGCCGAACTGCGCGTCCAGATGCGCGTCGAGATCTCGCGCCTGCACAAGGAACTCGGCGCCACGATGATCTACGTCACGCACGACCAGACCGAGGCGATGACGCTCGCCGACCGGATCGTCGTGCTGCGCGCCGGGCATATCGAGCAGATCGGCCGGCCGCTCGATCTCTATGACGATCCCGACAATCTGTTCGTGGCCGGCTTTGTCGGCTCGCCGAAAATGAACTTCATCAAGGCGCAAATCGTCGGGCACGATGCGCGTGGGGTCGTGGTCGAGCTTGCGGGCCAGGAGAAAACCCGTATCACCCAGCCGCTGGCCGGCGCCGCGCCGGAAGCGGGCAGCAAGGTTATCGTAGGTGTGCGGCCCGAGCATTTCGGCAGTGCCGGGGAAGGTGGCACCGACCTTGTCGTCGCCATCGACGTGGTCGAGCATCTCGGTGGCACGAGCTTTCTCTACGCCCGAACGGCCCATGGCGAAGACGTGGTGATCCAACGCGACGCGGCGAAGGTTCCCACGACGTCCGAGGTCACCGTTTCCATCCGCAAATCCTACCTGTTCGACGAAAAAGGGCTGCGGCTGCGCTGACCGGCTGCCCCCTTCCAGCCTTCAAGGAGAATGACAATGACCGCAACCACGCCCATTCGCTGGGGCATTCTCGGCCCGGGCAGCATCGCCCAGGCGTTCGCCGGCGGCCTGGCCGCTTCGCGCACCGGAAAACTGGTAGCCATCGGCGCGCGCAATCCCGACAAGCCGGGCCTTGCCGGGAAATTTCCCGGCGCCCGCATCGTCCACGGTTATGAAGCGCTGCTTGCGGATCCCGACATCGATGCCGTCTACATTGCGATCCCGCATCCCGGCCACGCGCAATGGGCGATCCGGGCTGCGGAAGCGGGCAAGCACGTGCTGTGCGAAAAGCCGCTGGCACTGACCGCCTTCGAGGCCGACGCCATGTTCCATGCCGCGCGCAAGGCCGGCACTTTTCTCGGCGAAGCCTTCATGTACCGGCTGCACCCGCAGACTCTGAAGCTGGTGGAACTGATCAGGTCGGGCGTCATCGGCGAGGTCAGGATGATCAAGTCGAGCTTCGGCTTCGCCATGCCGGGCTTCATGCCGGAACACCGTCTCTATGCCAATGATTCCGCCGGCGGCGGCATACTGGACGTCGGCGGCTATACCGTCTCGATGGCGCGGCTGATTGCCGGGGCGGCATCGGGACAACCTTTCGCCGAGCCCGACAAGGTGGTTGGTACCGCTCATCTTGGCCAGTCCGGCGTCGACGAATGGGCCTCGGCGCTGCTGCATTTTCCCGGAGGCATCGTCGCCGAGGTTTCCTGCAGCATCTCGCTGAACCAGGACAATGTGCTGCGCATCCTCGGCACCAAGGGCCGCATCGAAGTGCCGGACTTCTGGTTCGCCGGCGGAAATCGCGATGTCGGCCTCGGCCGGATCGACGTGATCGGCGCCGACGGGTCGCGCGAGACGATCAGCGTCGATGAAAAGCGCCATGTCTATTCCTTCGAGGTCGACGGCGCCGGCGAGGCCATCCTTGCCGGCCGGCAGGAGTTCGCCTGGCCGGGCATGGATTGGGCCGACAGTCTCGGCACCTTGCGCGTGCTCGACAGATGGCGCGCTGCCGTTGGACTGGAGTACGAAATCGAAAAGGCCCCGCTGCGCACCAGCACCATCTCCGGCCGGCCTCTGCGGTCGGGCGGCACGGCGATCGGCAAGCGCGCCATTCCGGGCCTGGCGAAGCCGGCATCGGTGGTGGCGCTCGGCTTCGAGGATTTCCGCACGTTCTCCTCGGGCTCGATCCTGCTCGATGCCTTCTTCGAGGCCGGCGGCAATCTCTTCGACACCGGCTATGTCTACGGTGGCGGCTACACCGAGACACTGCTTGGCCAGTGGTTGCAGAGCCGCGGCGTGCGCGAGCAGTCGGTGATCATCGCCAAGGGCGCGCATTCTCCGCTCTGCTATCCCGACGTGATCGGCAAGCAGCTTGCCCAGTCGCTCGATCGCCTGCAGACCGATCATGTCGACATCTATTTCATGCACCGCGACAATCCGGATGTGCCGGTCGGCGAGTTCGTCGATGCCATGGACCGTGAGGTGAAGGCCGGTCGCATCCGTGGCCCGTTCGGCGGCTCGAACTGGACGATGCAGCGCATGGACGAGGCGATTGCCTATGCCGAGCGCACCGGCAAGCAGAAGCCCGGCGCGCTTTCCAACAATTTTTCGCTGGCCGAAATGCTGGAGCCGATCTGGGCGGGTTGTGTCGCCTCTTCCACCGACGACTGGAAGGCCTGGCTGACATCCAGGCAGATGCCGAATTTCGCCTGGTCGAGCCAGGGCCGTGGCTTCTTCACCGAGCGCGCCGGGCGCGACAGGCACGACAGCGAGGAACTGGTGCGGGTCTGGTATTCGGAGCGCAATTTCGGCCGCCGCGACCGCGCCATCGAGCTCGCCGCGCGGCTGCGCAAGAGCCCGATCCATGTTGCGCTGGCCTATGTGCTCAACCAGCCTTTCCCGTCGGTTCCGCTGATCGGGCCGCGCACGCTGGGCGAGCTGGAGGACAGTCTGCGGGCGCTGGACATCGCCCTTTCGCCTGCCGATCTCGAGTGGCTGGACGGCGGCAGCCTGCACGCGGCCTGATGGAACAGGCCTCAAAGCGGCATCAGGTCTCGTCGTCCGACACCCTGACGCCGCGCCTGGCCGGCGTTCGCAGACTGGCATACATGCCCGTGGTGCGGAACTGGCTGGGCGTGGTGCCGTAGAGGCGGCGGAAGACCTTCGAAAAATAGTTCGCATCCTCGAAGCCGCACAGGATGGCGACTTCCTTCACCGGCAGGAAGTCCGCCTTGGTCAACAGCTTCGCCGCCCGCTGCAGGCGCTGCTGCAGCACGAATTCAGCGGGCGGCAGGCCTTCGCTCTCGGCGAAGCAGCGCGAGAAATGAGCCCGGCTGAGGCCGCTGATCTGGACGAGCTCCGCCACCGGCAGCGGCTTGTCGAGATTGGCGTTGATATGGTCGATGACCGGTTGCATGGCGCTCTGTTTTTCGGCAAAGGCATGTGAGCCGAAGACATCGTCATAGAGCGCCATCGCCGCCTCGTAAGCGATAGCGGACGCGGCACCCGCTGAGGCCGCCCCCTTGATGAGGCGCAGGCTGCAATCGGCAAGGTGGTCGATCGTAGCCGGCTTAAGCCGGAACACCGGACCGGAGATGCTGAGGATCGACTTGTGGATGCGCAGCGCCTCCTCGCCGTTCATCGAGATCCAGAAATATTCCCAGCGCTCGTCGCTCGCCAGCCAATAGCGGTGGTTGTGCGGCACCAGCACCAGCAGCGTGTCGTTCTCCTGCAGGCGGTAGTTGCGGTTCTCGTAGCGCAGCCGGCCGGTGCCGCTGATCGTGTGCTGGAGCACGGTGAACGGCGTCTGGCCGCGTTTGCGTCCGTCCCAGTCATAGATCTCGTCCTCGCGCACCTCATAGCCGGTGCTTGTCGGCATGGCATGCAGGCGCTGCCGGCCGCGCGGCAGCGAGATCGTGCGCATCGACTGTCCGTTGGCGATCAAATCTCGTAGCACAAAATTACCCTTGAAAGCATAATCCTTCTCTGGTCGCGCTCGTGAATAAGGGCATAATCCCCCTCGAAAAGCGAGAGAGATCCGCAGGCGAGGAGCGGACAGGGAGGTCGACAGGCCGGAATCCGGCTTGTCCCGCACACATGCCATGGCATGTGGCTGCGACCCGCCCCCTGTCACTCCCGGCCTGTCACTGGAATAGGATGAGGTGCGGCAGATGAGTTTCAAAATCGCTATCATCGGTGCCGGCAGTGTCGGATTCACCAAGAAACTGTTCACGGACATCCTGTGCGTGCCCGAATTCAGGGATGTCGAATTCGCGCTGACCGACCTCAGCGAACACAATCTCGGGATGATCAAGGCGATCCTCGACAAGGTCGTCGAGGCGAACGGATTGCCAACGAGGGTGACGGCGACAACCGATCGCCGCAGGGCGCTCGAAGGCGCGCGCTATATCATCAGCTGTGTGCGGGTCGGCGGTCTGGGGGCCTATGCCGACGACATCCGCATTCCGTTGAAATATGGCATCGACCAGTGCGTCGGCGACACAATCTGCGCCGGTGGCATCCTCTATGGTCAGCGCAACATCCCGGTGATCCTCGACTTCTGCAAGGACATACGTGAGGTCGCCGCGACGGGCGCCAAATTCCTCAACTACGCCAACCCGATGGCCATGAACACCTGGGCGGCGATCGAATACGGCAAGGTAGACACGGTCGGCCTCTGCCACGGCGTCCAGCATGGCGCCGAGCAGATCGCCGAGGTGCTGGGTGCGAAGTCCAGGCACGAGCTCGACTATGTCTGTTCCGGCATCAATCACCAGACCTGGTTCATCGATTTGCGGCTGAATGGCCGCAGGATCGGCAAGGATGAGCTGATCGCCGCCTTCGAGGCGCATCCGGTCTATTCGCAGCAGGAAAAGCTGCGCATCGATGTCTTGAAGCGCTTCGGCGTCTATTCGACCGAGAGCAACGGCCATCTCTCCGAATACCTGCCATGGTACCGTAAGCGCCCCGACGAGATCACGCGCTGGATCGACATGTCGGACTGGATCCATGGCGAGACCGGCGGCTATCTCCGTTACTCCACCGAAACCCGCAACTGGTTCGAGACGGAGTATCCGCAATTCCTCGAAGCGGCGTCGAAGCCGATCGATCCGGAAAAGCGCTCCAACGAGCATGCCAGCCACATATTGGAGGCGCTGGAGACCAACCGCGTCTATCGCGGCCACTTCAACGTCAGGAACAATGGGGTGATCACCAATTTGCCGCAGGACGCCATCATCGAGTCGCCCGGCTTCGTCGACCGTTTCGGCATCAACATGGCCGCCGGCATCACGCTGCCGGAAGCCTGTGCGGCCACCTGCATGTCCTCGATCAACGTCCAGCGCATGTCGGTCCATGCCGCGATATCAGGCGACATCGATCTCCTGAAGCTCGCCGTGCTGCACGACCCTCTGGTCGGTGCGGTGTCGACGCCGGAGGAAGTCTGGCAGATGGTGGACGAGATGGTCGTCGCCCAGGCTCAATGGCTGCCGCAATATGCGCATGCGGTTCCGGCCGCCAAGGAGCGGCTGTCGAAATCTGCGGTCAAGACCCGTGAATGGGCCGGTGCTGCGCGGCGAAACGTGCGCTCGATCGAGGAATTGCGTGCCGAAAAAGCCGCGCTCAAACAGGCCGGCTGAAAAATCCGGGCGCGGCGGACACACGGGAGGCAGGTCCACCGCAGCCAGTTTCGGGCAGAAGACGAGCAGCAGAAAACGTCTGAACATGAGGGAGGAGATTATGAGAAACCTACGCAGCATTGGCATTGCCGCCGGACTGGCGCTGAGCGTCTCGGTTCCGGCACTCAACGCTTTCGCTTCAGAGCCGACAGTCCCGCCGGTGCCGGCGACCTTTCCGGCCGAGGGCAAGATCAAATACGTCGCGCGCGACTCCATCCTGGAGTTCAAGGCCCTGCCGGAATATCACGAGCCGGATTGGGTGACCGAAAAATACGTGAAGACCGGCAAGCTGCCGCCGGTGAAGGACAGGCTGCCGAAGGAGCCGCTGGTCTTCAAGACGGCCAACATGCCTGACGGCGTCGGCGTCTATGGCGACACCATGCGCCATGTCATCGGCGGCCGGCCGGAAGGCTGGAACTATGGCGCCGGCCAGACGCAAGGCTGGGGCGGCATCGATATCGGCCTCTCCGAATGCCTGACGCGCACGGCGCCGCTGTTCCAGGTCGAAGCCAAGGACACCGAGCCGCTGCCGAACCTCGCCAAAAGCTGGGAGTGGTCGAAGGACGGCCACAAGCTGACCATGCATCTGATCGAGGGGGCCAAATGGTCCGATGGCGTGGCCTTCAACGCTGACGACGTCATGTTCTATTGGGATGACGAGGTGGTCGACCCGAACGTCTCGCCGCTCAATGGCGCGACGCCGGAAACCTTCGGCGTCGGCACGACGCTGAAGAAGATCGACGACTACACTGTCGAGTGGACGTTCAAGGAAGCCTTCCCGAAACAATACCTCTACGCCATGGCCTACGGCACCTTCTGCCCAGGCCCCGCGCACATACTGAAGCCGCAGCATCCGAAATATTCGAAGAACACCTACGACCAGTTCAAGAACGCCTTCCCGCCGGAATATATGAACATGCCGGTGATGGGCGCCTGGGTTCCGGTCGAATACCGGCCGGACGACATCATCGTCATGCGCCGCAACCCCTACTATTGGAAGGTCGACGAGAAGGGCAACCAGCTGCCTTATCTCAACGAACTGCAATACAAGCTGTCGACCTGGGCCGACCGCGACGTCCAGGCGGTCGCCGGCTCGGGCGACTTCTCCAACCTCGAGCAGCCGGAAAACTTTGTCGCCTCGCTGAAGCGCGCCGCTGAAGCGAACGCGCCGGCACGGCTCGCCTTCGGTCCACGCCTCATCGGCTACAATCTGCGCATGAACTATTCCGCCAATGGCTGGGGCAACCCGGACGAGCGAAGCCAGGCAGTTCGTGAGCTGAACCGCAATGAGGACTTCCGCAAGGCCGTCACCATGGCGCTCGACCGCAAGGCGCTGGGCGCCTCCTTGGTCAAGGGGCCGTTCACCGCCATCTATCCCGGCGGCTTCTCCTCGGGCACCAGCTTCTATGACCGCAAGTCGACCGTCTACTATCCGTTCGACCTCGCGGGCGCCAAGGCCGAACTTGCCAAGGCCGGCCTCAAGGACACCGACGGCGACGGTTTCGTGAACTTCCCGGCCGGCACCGCCGGCGGCAAGAACGTCGAGATCGTGATGCTGGTCAACAACGACTACGGCACCGACAAAAGCCTTGCCGAAGGTGTCGTCGCGCAAATGGAAAAGCTGGGCTTGAGGGTCGTGCTGAACGGCCTCAACGGAACCCAGCGCGACGCCTCGCAATATTCCGGCCGTTTCGACTGGCTGATCCGGCGCAACGACCAGGAACTGACCTCGGTCGTGCAGAACACCGAACAGCTTGCGCCCGTCGGCCCGAAAACCAGCTGGAATCACCGTGCGCCGGAAAGCGGCGAGGTCGACCTGATGCCTTTCGAAAAAGACCTCGTCGACATCGTCAACAAGTTCGTCGCGTCAGAGGACAACGACAAACGCGCCAGTCTGATGAAAGAGTTCCAGAAGATCTCGACCGAACACGTCTACAATGTCGGCCTGACGGAATATCCCGGCGCGCTGATCGTCAACAAGCGCTTCTCGAACATTCCGCAGGGCACGCCGATCTTCATGTTCAACTGGGCCGAGGATTCGATTGTCCGCGAACGCGTCTTCGTCGCGGCCGGCAAGCAGGCGAAATACGAATTGTTCCCGCAGGAGCTTCCCGGCAAGCCCGGGGACAAGGGCCCGATGTAAGTTTACCTCCCCTGACCAAGAGAGACCCGGTCGCGCCGCTGGCGCGGCCGGGACAGACCAACCCTCCGAACGACCCTCAATGGGAGCGTCCGGCGAAATGAGGAAGCCGACCGTCCATGCTGCGATTCTTGGCTATGCGCATAGCGTCGGCAATTCCGGTCCTCGCAATCCTGAGCCTCGTCACCTTCGCCATCATCCAGGCGCCGCCCGGCGACTATGCCGACTACATCCGTTCGCAGCTGATCAACCAGGGTGGCGCGTCCTTCGCCGAGGCCGATGCACAGGCGCAGGCCTACCGCGTCGAACACGGCCTCGATAAGCCGCTGCCCGTCCAGTATCTCAACTGGATCGGCGGCATCATCACCCGCGGCGATTTCGGTTACAGCCTCTACTACAACAAGCCGGTGGCCGATGTCGTCGGCGAGCGCCTGCCGCGCACGCTGCTCCTGGCGCTGGTCTGTCATCTGCTGGCCTCGGTGCTGGGCATCACCTTCGGCATATGGGCGGCGACAAGGCAATACACCTGGATCGACTCGACGCTCTCGGCCATCTCCTTCCTCGGCATGACCGTGCCGCGCTTCCTGATGGCGCTGATCATCGTCTATCTCTTGGTCTTCCAGTTCAACGTGTCGGAGATCGGCTCATTCTTCTCGCCGCAATTTGGCGGCGCGCCGTGGTCGTGGGCGAAGTTCGTCGACCTGGTCAAGCATGTCTGGCCGGTCGTGGCGATCGCCACTTTCGGCGGCCTCGCCTACAATATGCGCGTCATGCGCGGCAATCTGCTGGATACGCTCAACGCGCAATATGTCGAGACGGCGAGAGCCAAGGGTCTGACCGGCAGCGCTGTCGTCATGCGCCATGCCGTGCCCAATGCACTGCATCCCCTCGTCATGTATCAGGGCGTGGTGTTGCCCTACATGCTCACCGGCGAGATCGAGACGGCGATCATCTTCGCGTTGCCGACCGTCGGCCCGGCGATCGTCGGTTCGATGGCGGTCGGCGACGTCTATGTCACCGCTACCTTCATGATGGTGCTGTCGGCGACGCTGATCGTCGGCAACATCATCGCCGACATGCTGCTCGTCCTGCTCGACCCGCGCATCCGCCAATACGGAGAGAGCTAGATGCTTGCCCGCGATCCATCACCCCCGCCGCTGCCGGCCGAAGGACCCATCGTCGCCAAACCGGCGCGCGGCAATGAGAGCTATGTCGCGCTCGTCTGGCGCCGGCTGAAGCGCTCCTGGACCGGCATGGCAGGGCTTTGGCTCGTCGTGCTGCTGCTGGTGATGGCTGTGTTCGCCGAATTCCTGGCGCCGATGGATCCGAAGGCGACCGATGTCGGCTTCGCCCCGCCGCAACTGCCTTCCTTCCACGACAAGGACGGCAATTTCGTCGCGCGGCCACGGGTCTATGCGCTGGCCGATTCGGCCGACCTCGATCCGGTCACCTTCCAGCCCGTCGTCGGCCCCGACTACGACCATCCGAGGCTGCTTGGCTTCTTCGTCGAGGGCGCGCCCTACAAGCTCTTCGGGCTGATCCCGGCGGACCGGCATTTCTTTGCTTCGACGGACGGCCAGCCTGTACATTTCCTCGGCACCGACAAGTTCGGCCGCGATGTGCTGTCGCGCGCCATCCACGGCTCGCGGGTCTCGCTGATGATCGCGCTGACCGTCGTCTTCATCATCACCGTCATCGGCACCACCGTCGGCATGGTTTCCGGCTATTTCGGTGGCCGGTTCGACGTCTGGATGCAGCGCTTCGTCGAACTGGTGCTGGCCTTCCCGCAACTGCCGCTCTATCTGGCGCTGACGACGCTGATCCCCGTCACCGCGCCGACCAACGTCTTCCTCGCCTTCGTCATCATCGTCATGTCGGCGCTGGGCTGGGCGCAGATGTCGCGAGAGGTGCGCGGCAAGACGCTGGCGCTGGCGCGCATCGAATATGTGCGCGCCGCCATGGCGGTCGGCGCCACTGACCGGCGCATCGTCCTGCAGCACATCTTGCCCAATGTGATGAGCCACGTGATCGTCGCCGTCACCTTGGCGATCCCGACGGTGGTGCTGCTCGAATCCTTCCTCGGGTTCCTCGGCTTCGCGGTCAAGCCGCCGCTGATCTCGTGGGGCCTGATGCTGCAAGACACCGCGACCTATTCCGTCATCGGCACCTATCCCTGGATCCTGTCGCCGGTCGGTTTCGTGCTTGCCACCGTTTTTGCCTTCAACGCGCTGGGCGACGGCCTGCGTGACGCCGTTGATCCGTATTGAGGTGGCTGGGATGACCGTCGTACTCGCCGATTCCTTCGCCCCGACCGTTCGTCATGACCATGACGGTCGCCAGGACCAGCCCATCATCGATGCCCGCAACATCGAGGTCGCCTTCAAGGTCGAGCACGGTGTTGTCGAAGCGGTCAAGGACATCTCGTTCCAGCTCTATCGCGGCGAGACGATTGCCATCGTCGGCGAATCCGGTTCCGGCAAGTCGGTGACGGCGCGCGCCGTCATGGGGCTGCTGTCGCGGCGGGCCACCGTGTCGCCCCGGTCGAGCATTTGTTATGACGGCCAGAACATCCTGAAATTCCCCGAGAGCGAGCGGCGCAAGCTGCGCGGCAACCGCATCTCGATGATCTTCCAGGAGCCGATGAGCTCGCTCAACCCGATCTATACGGTGGGCAGCCAGATCGTCGAGGCGATCCGGGTGCACCGCAAGGTGAGCCGCCGGGAGGCCTGGGCACGGGCGCTCGAACTGCTGCGGCATGTCCAGATCCCCGAGCCGGAGGCGCGGCTCAAACAGTATCCGCACCAGCTTTCGGGCGGTCAGCGGCAGCGCGTGATGATCGCCATGGCGCTGGCCAACGATCCCGACGTATTGATCGCCGATGAGCCGACCACCGCGCTCGACGTCACCGTCCAGGCGCAGATCCTGAACTTGATCCGCAATCTGCAGAAAGAGCTGCGGATGGCGGTGATCCTGATCACCCACGATCTCACCGTGGTGCGCAAATTCTCCGACTATGTCTATGTCATGCAGCATGGCGCGATGTGCGAGCACAACGTCACCGAACGGCTGTTTGCGGACCCACAGCACCCCTACACGCAGCGGCTGCTCGCCTCGGAGCCGCGCGGGCGTCCGCAACCGCTTCCTGAGGGCAGCGGCGCCATCCTCGAGGCCAATGACGTGCGCGTCTGCTTCATGCTGCGCCACGGCGGTTTCCTGAAGCCGGACTGGCGCGAGCTGGTCGCCGTCGACGATCTCGGCCTTAGGCTTTGCCGCCACGAGACGCTGGGGCTGGTCGGCGAATCCGGTTCCGGCAAGACCACCTTCGGCCAGGCGCTGCTGAGATTGATCGACGCCAGGCGCGGCGAGATCCGTTTCGACGGCCAACCGATCCAGGGCCTGTCGCGCAACGAGATGCGGCCGCTGCGCTCGCGCATGCAGATCGTCTTCCAGGATCCGTTCTCCTCGCTCAATCCGCGCATGACGATCGGCCAGATCATCGAGGAAGGGCTCATCGTCAACAGCATCGGCGCGACGCGAGCCGAGCGGGTCGACCGGGTGCGCGAGGCGCTGGTCAGCGCCGGCATGCCGGGCGATATCCTGTCGCGGTTCCCGCACGAATTCTCCGGCGGCCAGCGCCAGCGCGTCGCGATCGCCCGCGCCATCGCGCTTGAGCCCGAATTCATCCTGCTCGACGAGCCGACATCGGCGCTGGACCTCTCCGTCCAGGCGCAGATCATCGACCTCTTGCGCAAGCTGCAGGACGAGCGCGGCCTTAGCTACCTCTTCATCTCGCACGATCTCAAGGTGGTGCGCGCGCTGTGCCACCGCGTCATCGTCATGCAGCACGGCAAGATCGTCGAGCAGGGACCTGTCGACGAGGTCCTCACCAATCCCAAGACCGCCTACACCGAACGGCTCGTCCGAGCCGCTTTCGATGTGGCTTGAACATATGCCGGAGGTTAGCATGGCAAGACATCCCAGGATCACTTTCATCGGCGCCGGCTCGACCGTGTTCATGAAGAACATTGTCGGCGACGTGCTGCAGCGGCCAGCCCTCTCGGGCGCGACGATCGCGCTGATGGACATTAACCCGCAGCGGCTGGAAGAGAGCGCTATCGTCGTCAACAAGCTGATCGCGACGCTCGGCGTGAAGGCGAAGGCCGAGACCTATTCCGACCAGCGCAAGGCACTTGCCGGGGCCGATTTCGTCGTCGTCGCCTTCCAGATCGGCGGCTACGAGCCCTGCACGGTCACCGATTTCGAAGTGCCGAAGAAATACGGCCTGCGCCAGACGATCGCCGACACGCTCGGCGTCGGCGGCATCATGCGCGGCCTGAGGACCGTGCCGCATCTGTGGAAGATCTGCGAGGACATGCTCGCCGTCTGCCCCGAAGCGATCATGCTGCAATATGTCAACCCGATGGCGATCAACACCTGGGCGATTTCGGAGAAATACCCCACCATCAAGCAGGTCGGGCTCTGCCATTCGGTGCAGGGCACGGCGATGGAACTGGCGCATGATCTCGGCCTTCCCTACGAGGACATCCGCTACCGCTCGGCCGGCATCAACCACATGGCCTTCTACCTGAAATTCGAGCACCGCCAGCCCGACGGCTCCTACCACGACCTCTATCCGGATCTCGTGCGCGCCTATCGCGAAGGCCGCGCGCCCAAACCCGGCTGGAATCCGCGCTGCCCCAACAAGGTGCGCTACGAGATGCTGACCAGGCTCGGCTATTTCGTCACCGAAAGCTCGGAGCATTTCGCCGAATACACGCCCTACTTCATCAAGGAGGGTCGCCCCGATCTGATTGAGAAATACGGTATTCCGCTCGACGAATACCCCAAGCGCTGCATCGAGCAGATCGAGCGCTGGAAAGACCAGGCGCAGGCCTACCGCTCGGCCCAGCGCATCGAGGTCGAGGAGTCCAGGGAGTATGCCTCCTCGATCATGAACTCGGTCTGGACCGGCGAACCGTCGGTGATCTACGGCAATGTCCGCAACAATGGCTGCATCACCTCGCTGCCCCGCGACTGCGCCGCCGAAGTGCCATGCCTGGTCGATGCCTCCGGCATCCAGCCGACCTACATAGGCGACCTGCCGCCGCAATTGACGGCGCTGATCCGCACCAACATCAACGTCCAGGAACTGACGGTGCGGGCGCTGATGAGCGAGAACCGCGAGCACATCTACCATGCGGCGATGATGGATCCGCACACGGCGGCCGAACTCGACCTCGACCAGATCTGGTCACTGGTCGATGATCTCCTGGCTGCTCACGGCGACTGGCTGCCGGCTTGGGCGCGCGTGAGCCGCAAGACCGAGGCCGCCTGACAGGCGATCCCGGTCTTACTTGGGCTCGTCGGTGTCGGGTTCTTCCTCGTCGTCGCGGGCCTTAATGACATAGGCGCCCTTCAGCCAGCGATTGAGGTCGATGTCCTTGCAGCGGGCCGAGCAGAACGGAAAGGTGTCGCGCGCCGACGGCTTGCCGCATTCGGGGCAGGGGCGCTTCGGCCGCAGCGGCGTGATTTTGGAGTCGGAATTCATGGCCGTGCGGTCAGCCAGCTCTGATGGATCTTGAAGCCTTCGCCCGATAGCAACGCCACCGTCTCATAGAGCGGCAGGCCAACGATGTTGGTGTAGGAGCCGACGAGCTTGACGACGAACGAGCCGGCGAGACCCTGGACGGCATAGCCGCCGGCCTTGCCGCGCCATTCGCCCGAGGCGACATAGGCTTCGATCTCCTCGCGCGGCAGCCGCTTGAAACGCACCCGCGTCTCGACCAGTCGCTGGCGCAGCTTGCCGCCCGGTGTGATCAGGCAGATGCCGGAATAGACCCGGTGCGAGCGGCCGGACAACAAGCCGAGGCAGTTGGCGGCATCGTCCAGCGTCTCGGCCTTGGGCAGGATGCGCCGCCCGACCGCAACCACGGTGTCGGCGGCCAGCACGAAGCTCGGCGCATGATCCGTCTCGGTGTTCAGCGACGCGAACGCCTTCTCGGCCTTTTCCTTCGACAGCCGCTTGGCCAGCGAGCGCGGATGCTCGGCACGCAGCGGCGTTTCGTCGATATCGGCTGGCAGGATACGGTCCGGCTCGATGCCGGCCTGCTGCAACAGTTCAATGCGGCGCGGCGAACCCGAGGCAAGCACCAGCTTCTGCAAAATGCTCATCGCGTTCCGGCCAAGCCTCGATCTTACTTGAAGCGGTAGGTGATGCGGCCCTTGGTCAGGTCGTATGGCGTCATCTCGACCAGAACCTTGTCGCCGGTCAGCACGCGGATGCGGTTCTTGCGCATGCGGCCGGCCGTATGGGCGATGATCTCGTGTTCGTTTTCGAGCTTCACCCGGAACATCGCGTTGGGCAACAATTCCGTCACGACACCCGGAAACTCGAGGACTTCTTCCTTCGGCATTCGATACCTTTGCTTGGATTGCAGTTCCAGCGTTTAGAGCATGATGCCGAAAAGTGTGAAGCGGTTTTCGGACGACATCATGCTCTACTTCTTGGTTTAGAGTCGGATGATTTCAGGTCGAACAGACCTGAAATCATCCGACTCTAGCCGGAATTTCGGCGGAACCTATATGATAATCGTCCGCTTGTGAACACGCTTAATCTGTCGCGTTTTTTGCTTCTGAAGCCAAGAAACGTCGGCTTATGCGCAACTTCAGCCGCTCGCGCACGTCGCGGTAGGCCGCCATGATCTGCTCGCGCGTGCCGCCGGCATTGGTCGGGTCCTGTGTCGGCCAGTATTCGACCTCGACGGCGAGCGAGCGGGTGAGTTCCAGCGCTGCATGGTGCGCCTCCGGCGCCAGTGTCACGATCAGGTCGAAATAGTCGTCCTCGAGATCGTCCAGCGTCCTGGGATGACGCTCGCCCAGCGACAGGCCTTCCTCCGCCAGCACGGCATCGACGAACGGGTCGCGCTCGCCGGCGCGTACGCCGGCCGAGGCGACGAAGATGGTGGCGGGCAGCATCCGGCGCGCCAGTTGCTCGGCCATTGGCGAGCGCACGGCATTCATGCCGCACACGAACAGGATCGAGCGGGGTAGGGCGCCGGTTACCAGGGCTAGCCCCGCCAGTGCAGCACGCAGACCAGCGTGAACAGCCGGCGCGCCGTGTCGAAGTCGATGTCGATCTTGCCGGAGAGCCGGTCCATCAGCGTCTGCGAACCTTCATTGTGCAAGCCGCGCCGGCCCATGTCGATCGCCTCGATATGGCTGGGCGTCGAGGAGCGGATGGCGTCGTAATAGCTTTCGCAGATCATGTAGTAATCCTTGACGATGCGCCTGAGCGGCGTCAGCGACAGGATGTGGGTGACCACAGCGGTGCCGTCCTCGCGTGCTACGGCAAAGACCAGGCGCTGCTCGGCCAGCGACAGTTTCAGCCGGTAGGGGCCGGCCCCGCTGTCGTTTACGGGCTGAAAGCTGTTCTCTTCGATCAGGTCGAAGATCGCCACCGCCCGCTCATGCTCGACATCGGGTGTCGAACGGCCGATCGATTCATCGAGTTCGACATCGATCAGTTTTGCGCGGGTTTGATCGGAGCCCGTCATCTCGGCCTACATGTTCAGCCGGATAGCGACGGACCGGCCATGCGCGTCGAGCCCTTCCGCCTTGGCGAGCGCGATCGCCGCTGGCGCCAACACGCGCAATTGCTCCGGCCCGAGCTTCAGGATCGAGGTCCGCTTGACGAAATCGAGCACCGACAGGCCCGACGAGAAGCGCGCCGAGCGCGCGGTCGGCAGCACGTGGTTGGAGCCGCCGACATAGTCGCCGATGGCTTCCGGCGTGTGGCGCCCGAGAAAGACGGCGCCGGCATTGCGCATCCGCGACAGGAACCCTTCGGCATCGTCGATGGCCAGTTCGACATGTTCGGCGGCGATGCGGTCGACCAGCGGCAGCGCGGCCTCGATGGTCGCGACCTCGATCACCGCGCCAAAATCGCGCCAGCTCGCCGCTGCGGTTTCACCGCGCGGCAGGGTCTGCAACTGGCGTTCGACCGCCTGTTCGACCGCCTTGCCGAGGGCCGGATCGTCGGTGATCAGGATCGATTGCGCCGACACGTCGTGTTCGGCCTGGGCGAGCAGATCGGCGGCGATCCAGTCGGGATTGTTGTTGCCGTCGGCCACCACGAGCACTTCCGACGGACCGGCGATCATGTCGATGCCGACCGTTCCGAACACCTGGCGTTTGGCCGCCGCGACATAGGCATTGCCCGGTCCGACGATCTTGGCGACCGGCCTTATGGTCTCTGTGCCATAGGCAAGGGCGGCGATCGCTTGCGCGCCTCCGACGCGGTAGATTTCGGTCACGCCTGATATGTCGGCCGCCACCAGCACCAGCGGATTGATGATGCCACCCGGGGCCGGCACAACCATGACGACGCGCTCGATGCCGGCCACGCGGGCCGGTACGGCGTTCATCAGCACCGAGCTTGGATAGCTCGCCGTGCCGCCCGGTACATAGAGCCCGACGGCCTCGATCGCTGTCCAGCGCCAGCCGAGCTCGACGCCGGCGGCATCCGTGTAGCGATCGTCTTTCGGTCGCTGCCGCTCGTGGTGGGAGCGGATGCGATCGCGTGCGAATTCGAGCGCTTCGATCGCCCTTGGATCAGCCGTCTCGTAAGCGGCTGCAATGTCTTGCTTCGACACGGCAATGCCAAGGCTCGTCAAATCGGCCCGATCGAAGCGTTGCGTGTAGTCGATCAGGGCCGCGTCACCCTCGGCGCGCACGCGCGCGATGATCTGGCGAACCGCTGCGTCGACATCCTCGGACGCTTCCCGCTTGGTTGTCAGGAAAGCGGCGAAGCGCTGCTCGAAATCGGCGTCGGACTGGCGAAGCGTGATGGCCATGGCGCGCTCAAGCCTTGTGAATGGGGCGCGACGTGGCTTCCCACGCGCCGCTTATATCGGCAAGGCGGGCCTCGATGCATTCGACATCGAGCATGATGGTGCCGCCGCCCGAAAAGATGATTTCGACGATGCCGGCCGGCTTGCTGATCTCGATGAAGCTGATCGCCAGCAGGGACAGCACCTCCGCCGGCTTGTCGCGGGCAATGCCGTTGGTCTTGGCGCCCAGCACCCGGTCGAAATGCAGCACGGCCTGCCGCCGCTCATTGTGTTGGCGGAACAGGCCCGACTTCGCCTCCCAGACGAAACGGTTCATGGTCAGCACGAAACGCTTGGCCGCAGGCAGGAATTCGAGGTCCGACACCTTCATCACGGCGTCCTGGACATGGGCCGAGACGATGCTCAGATCCTGGTCGTCGAGCGCGATAAGCTTGAGGGCCATGCGGAATTTGTACCTAAGGTTGGTTTGAGCCCTCTGTTAGGCGGTCTTTCCGGCCGGTGCAACCGCGACACGACTTCCACCCGAGGCAATTGCCTCGGGTTTGCGGTGCCGGCAGGGGATGAAGGCCTATGGGGCTGTCTCTATGCGAAAGCTGGCGGCTTTCAATCGTCAGGCGGAAATGCGCTCGATCACCGCGCCGCAGTTGGACAGTTTTTCCTCCAGCCGCTCGAAGCCGCGGTCGAGATGGTAGACGCGGTTGACCGTGGTCTCGCCTTCGGCGGCGAGGCCGGCGATGACCAGAGAGACGGACGCGCGAAGGTCGGTGGCCATGACCGGCGCGCCTTTCAGCTTCGCCACGCCGTCGACGATCGCCGTCTGGCCAGAAAGCGTGATGTGGGCGCCGAGTCGGGCCAGTTCCTGGACGTGCATGAAGCGATTCTCGAAGATCGTCTCGGTGATACGCGACTTGCCCTTGGCCATCGTCATCAGGCCCATGAACTGCGCCTGCAGATCGGTCGGGAAGGCCGGGAAGGGCGCGGTCGTCACGTCGACCGGCGAAATGCCGGCGCCGTTGCGCTTCACGCGGATGCCGGAATTGGTCTGGGTGATCTCGGCGCCCGTCTGCGAAATCACGTCCAGCGCGGTCTGCAGCAGCTCCGGCCGCGCGCCTTCGAGCACGACGTCGCCGCCTGTCATGGCGACGGCCATGGCATAGGTGCCGGTCTCGATGCGGTCGGGAATGACGCGCACGCGCGCGCCCGACAGCGATTCGACACCGTCAATGGTGATGGTCGGCGTGCCGGCGCCGGAAATCCTGGCGCCCATGGCGTTGAGGCATTCGGCGAGGTTGACGATTTCAGGCTCGCAGGCGGCGTTTTCCAGCACTGTCTCGCCCTTGGCCAGCGAAGCCGCCATCATCAGCACATGGGTGGCGCCTACCGAGACCTTGGGGAAGACGTAGCGATTGCCGACCAGGCGGCCATTCTTGGTCTTGGCGATGACATAGCCGGTGTCGACGTCGAGATCGGCGCCAAGCGCCTGCAGGCCTTCGAGGAACAGGTCGACCGGGCGCGTGCCGATGGCGCAGCCGCCGGGCAGCGATACCTTGGCCTCGCCCATGCGGGCCAGCAGCGGCCCGATCACCCAGAATGACGCCCGCATCTTCGACACCAGTTCGTAGGGCGCCGTCGTGTCGACGATGTTGCGGGCGGAGAAGTTGATGGTGCGCGAATAGCCCTCATTCTGCTTCTCGCGGCGGCCATTGACCGAGTAATCGACGCCGTGATTGCCGAGGATCCGTATCAACTGCTCGACATCGGCCAGATGCGGCACGTTTTCCAGCGTCAGCGTGTCGTCGGTCAAGAGCGAGGCGATCATCAGCGGCAAAGCGGCGTTTTTCGCGCCCGAGATCGGAATGCTTCCGGCAAGTTTGTTGCCGCCGACAATTCTGATGCGATCCATTGGAGAATGTCCCTCTCGGCCAAAAAGGCCGGTTCAATCGTTTGAGTATCGGCCCGTCTAGACCATTGGCCGGTGTGGTTCAAGAAATAGGATTTCCACGCATCCGGGCCAAGAGTGGCCGATTTGAGTTAATCTTTCTGTATTTCCTTGGCGGCACCGAGCCCGTCCGGCCTCTGGTCGGCTTCACCCGTGCGGCGCGAGCGCGATTGCGCCTTGCGCTTCTGCAGATTGGCGCGCAACTGCTCGGCGAGCCGGTCCTTGCGGTTCGTGCCGCCCTTTTTCGCTGATATCGTCTTGTCGCTCATCGTCCCGTCCCGGCCGGCGACCCGGCCAAACCTGCCGTTCAGGGATAGCCAACATTGTGGCACCGCCATGTCATTGAAAGCTATCCGGCAAAGGCTTTCACAGAAGCGTTGTTCTTGGCCTTGCGCTTGCCGGTTCGATATGGCAGAAGCCCCGCCATCAGCGGCTGCGGTAGCTCAGTGGTAGAGCACTCCCTTGGTAAGGGAGAGGTCGAGAGTTCAATCCTCTCTCGCAGCACCAGTCTATCCCCTTGAATTGCTCAAGACCTTGGCGGACGACCTGAGGTCCAACTCCTAGGCTGTGCGAAATGGCGTTGGCACGCAATGGTGTCTATTCGCGCATGATGCGATAGACGGTTGCATCACCCTCCACACCTCGAAGAGGCGCGTCAAAAGCCACGACACGATGGCCGGCAAGCATTTCGCGAACCCCGGGCGCGCAATAGAGCGCCTCGGAAATGCAGATCTGTCCGGCTTCCGCCAAGGACTGCACGCGCGCGGCGACATTCACGGTCTGGCCGAAATAGTCGAGGTTGTCGTTGAGCGTCACGGCGATCGACGGTCCACAGTGGGCCCCGATCTTGAGGATGATCCCCGGCCCGTCATGGTCGCCGTTGAAGCGATCGATTTCTTCAAAGATGTGGAGTGCAGCCGAAATCGCATCCGAAGGCTGCGAGAATACAGCCATCACCGCATCCCCAATCGTCTTGACCACCGCTCCGGAGTGTTGCTGAACCGCCGCGTTGACCAGAGCAAAATGCTCGCGGACCAAGGCATAGGCGTTGAGGTCACCCAGGCGCTCATACATGGCGGTCGAACCCTTGAGGTCCGTGAACAGGAAGGTGATCTGCCGGATGCCGAGCCCCTCCTTCTCGTCGACACGTTCGGACCGGAAGAGCTGGCGGAAGGTTTGCCGCGCAAGCAGCGCTCCACCGGAAACATAAGGGTCGAAATCGAGCGCCGGCTTGGTGGTCAGCGCGACAAGCTCGGGCGGCCAGTTGATGACAAGCAACGAACCTCGCACTGTCCCCGTATTCGCTACCTCAATGACAATCGGACCAGGTGGCACAGCGGGCAACGCCGGCAAGAAGCGTTTGCCGTCATAATCGATCTTCAGAAGTGTCGGCGCCAACACCGGATCGCCTGATATTGGCACAGCGAATGCGGCCTGCGTCTGTACGTTGACGCCCGAAAGGCCGCCCGGTCCCAGGTCGGCGCGGAGAACTGTGGTGGTGCCGGGCGGCAGAAACGTCATGCCCCGAACGAAGCCGCGCAGAACGTCAAGAAAGCGAACGTCTTGCCCCGGTAGCCGCCCGTCATGTCCGAAGTGGAGCTTCCAGTGAAAATCCTCGACAGGGAGTGTCTCGGGATCGTGGTAAGGCAGGCGCCGCAACTTCGGCGATACCGAGAAGGTGACCTCGATGAAGTCGTCGAGGTTGGTGTCGCCCGATACGTCGCACAGGCCACAGACGTAGTGGGTCTTCAGCGTGCGCAGGGCGCCGAAACTGTCGAGCACCATCCCGGACTGGGGACACAGCACATCCCAGCTCATGTCGAACAAGCCACAACGGGCGGCATGCAGGAAGAGGTCGATTGCTTCAGGCTCGGCGATCGCGCGGTCGCGAGCAAAGGTCAGCGGATTAACGCGATAGAGTGAGTGGTCGTCGGCGCTCTTGATCAGCGTCTCGAATTTCGAGATGACGCGTGGGCTCCAGGCTCGCGCCTGCTCCACCTTGGTCATCTTGCTTTCAAGAAGACGATCGTCGACTATCGTCACGCCGGATCCTCAACCTTGCCTCACGACAGCCTATACGTCGAAGGCTCAGCGCACTCCAGTAATTCGTGCGTCGCTCACTGATTTTGATGGACCGGCCCCCACATAAGCGGTCGAGGGGGGTGCACACCAAGCCCGCAGCCAGGCCCCTTCAGGCCCTGATATCGGCGACGACCGTTCCGGAGACAGGATCGGTCATGCCAAGGTCGCCGCCGAGATCCTCCAGCATGTCTCGCATGGTGTCCAAAAGGCCGATCATCTGGGGCCGTGCCGCCGCGAGGCTGTCCAAGTCGTTCCATTCACCGACGACGCAGAAGGTCCGGTCGCCGGTCTTGATCAGAGCGGCCTTTCGGAAGCCCGTGGCGTCGAGGCTCGCTTTCTTGTGTGCATCGATGAATGCCTGTTCCTTGCCCGGCTTGGTGCGGAACCGAACGACGTTGTAAGCAGTCATGCCTTCCTCCAATCGATTGCGAAGACTCTCTTGCTTGGCCAGCCTTATGGGCGTGCCTCGAGAACCATGTTGAACGGGGTTTCGGTGGCGCGGCGGAACCGCTTGAACCCGCCGCCCGACACCACCTTGCGCAGCTTGGCCTCGCCCGCCTGGGCGCCGAGGCCGAGACCAACCTCCTGCGAAAGCGAGGCAGGCGTGCAGATGAAGGTCGAGGCGGCGTAATAGATGCGGCCGACCGGGTTGAGGTTCGCCGAGAGCTGGTCGTGGGCGAAGGGCTCGACGATCATCCAGGTGCCATCCGCTTTGAGCGCGTTGTGCACATGCTTGGCAGCACCCTCCGGATCGCCCATGTCGTGCAGGCAGTCGAAGAATGCGACGAGATCGTAGGTGCCTGGGAAATCCTTGGCTGCCGCAACTTCGAAGTGGGTGTTGCCGGCGACGCCCGCCTCTTTCGCGGCGGCGCGGGCGCGCTCGATCGACGGGGTGTGATAGTCGAAGCCGGTAAAGCGCGAGTTCGGGAAGGCCTTGGCCATCAGCACGGTAGAGGCGCCATGGCCGCAGCCGACATCGGCGACGTCTATGCCTCGCTCCAGCTTCTCGACCACGCCATCGAGCGCTGGCAACCAGGAGCCGATCAGATTGGCGTTGTAGCCGGGCCGGAAGAACCGTTCCGTGCCGCGAAACAGGCAGGCGCTGTGATCGTGCCAGCCGAGGCCGTTGCCGGAGCGAAACGCCTGTCTGACCTTCTCCTCGTCGAGCCACAGCGCCGAGACGACCTCGAAGGCGCCGGCCATGAAGGCGGGGCTGTCCTCGTTGACGAAGACCTGCTCCTGCTCGGGGCTGAGGTAGAAGCTGTCGCCCACCTCGTCATATTCGACATAGCCTGCCGCCGCCTGCGCCGAGAGCCATTCGCGGACCAGCCGCTCCTGCGTGTCGGTCCTTTTGGCGAGCTGTGCGGCGGTCATCTTGCCGCCCGCGCTCATTGCCGCGAAAGGCCGAGCCTGTCTCCCAGCAGGACCGCCGCCCCGGTGGTGATGGCACCGAGATCGCCGACCATCCTTCCTAGCAGGGCCTCCAGCTTTTCCTGGTCGGGCAGTTTTTCCTGATTGCGCTTTAGCATCGGCTTTCTCCTCCGGCTCGATCCCAAACACTTGCCATGGGCGACAAGCCATATCCGTCGCCGGGGAAGGCCTCGCCATAACAGTCCGCTATTCGCCCCGTAGCGATTGACTGTTACAGCTTCACAGGAACGTGACCGATGCCTTGGAATTCTCAGCGAGAGCGGGCCTATACGTCGGCAGAGCATCGGAGCGAATGTGCTAGCTCAGGGGGCGCCTGGCTCATCGCGTCAAAGGGATGTGAATCTTCATGCTAAGGCGCTCAAGTTTCAGAAAGAACAAGGCGCATGGCGCAACGTCGGCTTGCCGGCATTCCGTGTTCGACCTCTCGGCGCAGCACCTGGCGAAGCCGCTCTCCGGCCTGCGCATCATCCATCACCCGAAAACCCAGCTTTTGGTAGAATGGCGCGTTCCAGATCACGTCTCGGAAGGTCGTCAGAGTAAGAGCGACAAGGCAGCGACGCCTCGCATCCGCAATGGCCTTTTCTAGCAAGGCGCGTCCGATACCCAAGCGTTGTCGATCAAGGCGCACGGCAAGTTCCCAGATGTGCAGCGTGTCATCCTGGATCTCCGCGCTCAGGAATGCGATCGGCGGGTCGTCGAGCTCCGCCGCGACCCAGCACGTGCCCTTGGCGATGAGTTCACGGTGGCGCTCGACTGTCTGGTTATCGCCATCGGCAATCCAGGCAAGCTCCTCGATCCCACGGTAAGCTTCACCCGCCGACTGTTCGATATCGGGTAGTGCTTCCGCGTCAGGGTCTTGCGCAATTCGGATGGGGGTCATTGGGTTGCAGTCGGCTCTTCAAGTATTTTGCAGAGAATGACGTTTGAGTGTCCCTCGGGCCAATCCGCAAACTCAGCTACGCGCACGAAGCCGGATTTTTCATACACTCCTGGCTTGGAAATCATGGCTCTGCACCCAAATCCGCCGAACGCCTCGAGCTTCGGCCTCGGCCGCGAAGGCGTTCAACAACGCTCGCGCATAGCCACGTCCCCTATGCGCCTCGTCGATCCACATCTGTTTGAGTTCGGAAGTGTCTGCCCAGGAAAATCCCGTTGCAACGCCGACGATACGTCCAACCGCGTCGCGGATCACAAAACCAGGGCCCTGAAGCGTCATCACGCCCGACAGCTACCCGGTTGTAGGCGTAGATCCTGTCTTCGAAGGCGTCGATCTCAATTGCAGAAAGATCGTGCTGGGGTTGGGCAAGGGTGGTCATTTCGAGCGCTCATTTCCCTTGGTTCGAGACAAGACCGTCTCAAGCGACAAAGGGCCAGGACCGCCTACTGCAAGCGTTGCAAGGCCGGCTAGGTAAAGCAGGATGATTTCGTAGCCGACAGGCCCGAACCGGATCCCCTCGGCCGTCACCTCAGCAAATTTCACCGAGAAGAATCCATACTGGGAATGGACCGTGAACAATGCAGTCAAAAGCACAATAGCCATCGGCACGCTAACGAGCGGAATGAATGCGCCCGCTAGGACAGCACCGCCGCCGACAAGTTCAACCAGCGTTGTCAACCATGCTAGCGCTTGAGGCTCTGGGACACCAAGTGTTTGAAGTACGACGCCAAAGCTTCCCGGCCCTCTGCTGAGTTTGGCATAGCCATGGGCAAGGAAGCCAAAGCCCACGATCAACCTTATCGGCAACGGCGCCCATCCGGCTGCCGCGGTGGACGAGGAGAGTTTAGTTCTCGTGATAATTCCACGGAGATGCATTACCGGTATACCTTTCTGTGGGCGGCGTGCCTGAGTTCGGCGCTATCCGAAAAAAGCCCGCCACGGCGGGCTAGGGAGACGACCTCTTATTCGCCCATGGGACCGACCGTTACAGCCTCACGGCATCGTTACCGCCGCTGCGGGAGTCTCGACGAGACCACCGAAATCGCCCTGCCCACCTTAGCCGGCGGACCGGGCGTAATGTGGGAGCGGGGTCGGTCAGGCGGCTTCGGCGGCGAGAACGACGGGAAAGTCGATATCGGTCTCGGCGACATTGTTGATGAGATTGGTCAGGAAGTTCTCGGCTACGATGGCGACGATCTCGATGACTTGAGCCTCGGTAAAACCTGCCGATTTCACGGCCGCTATGTCGGCGTCCGTTACCTTGCCGCGGGTCTCCGCCACCCTGGCAGCGAAATGCACCGCCGCGTCAGCCGTCGAATCGCTCGACTTGCCCTTGCGGTTAAGCGCGATCTCCTCGGGGCTGATCCTTGCCAGGTTAAGGCCGAGATAGGTATGAGCGGACAGGCAGTAGTCGCAGCCGTTCACCTGGGCAACAGCCAATGCAATGCGCTCGCGGGTTTTCACGTCCAGTGCTCTGGTGAGCGCGCCGGACAGGCTGGTCATGCCCGCCAGAGCGACAGGGCTTATGGATACGAGGCGGAAAAGGCCGGGAACGACGCCAAGCTGCTTGTTCACGGCGTCTAGAATGGGTTGCGAGGCGGTCGGGGCTGCTTCACGGGTCGGGATGGCAATGCGCGACATTTTATAGCTCTCCTGTTCGATGATGTCGGTGCGACAGGTGCTACCTATTATCTTCCAGAAGACGAGAGTATTGGATAACTTGGAGATATGGCCTCTCAATATGTGGAAGGGCTTGCGCATGGACCGCCTCGAAGCCATGTCAATTCTGATCGCCGCGGCCGAAACCGGCAGTCTCTCCGCTGCAGGGCGCAAACTTGGAACACCCCTTCCAACGATCAGTCGCAAAGTTGCGGAGTTGGAGGCCTATTTGCACACCCGATTGCTCGTCCGATCGACACGCCGGCTCATCTTGACCGACAGCGGAGCCGCCTATGTCGCCGCCTGCAAGAGAATTCTGGAGCAGGTGGGCGAGGCGGAGAGAACCGCATCTGGTGAATACAACGCGCCAAAGGGCGATCTGATCATTACGGCTCCGGTCGTATTCGGACGACTGCATGTGCTGCCGGCGATAAATGATTTCTTGTCGCACTTTCCGGACATCAATGTCCGGTTGTTGTTGTCAGACCGCAATGTGAATCTCGTCGACGATCATGTCGACATGGCTGTGCGGATTGGCCCTTTGCCAGACAGCAGCATGGTGGCTACGCGGGTAGGATCCGTGCGTCGCGTTGTCTGCGGCAGTCCGGCCTATTTGGGTGACCATGGCGTGCCAAAGGCGCCGGCCGATCTTGCTGGAGTTTCTTGCGTCACCTTCGATGTTCTGGCGTCCGCCACATCCTGGAGTTTTGCCACGCCAGGCTCGAATGTCGAGCAGACCGTAGCTATTCGCTCACGCCTTTCAGTGAATACGGCTGAAGCCGCAGTCGACGCGGCCGTGGCAGGTGTAGGCGTCACCAGGGTGCTCTCCTATCAGGCGGCAAAGGCGATCGCGCAAGGAAAGTTGGTGGCCGTTCTTGAACAGTTCGAACCGGAACCCATGGCGGTCAGCCTCGTCCATGCAGGCCAGGGGCTTTTGCCACTCAAGATGCGATTCTTTCTTGATTTCGTAGCCCCGCGTTTGCGAAAAGCCCTCGCGCCGCCAAAGCATGAGTGATGGCCACCCGCCATTGATGGTCGAGGTTGTCTTCTGCACGAGCCCTAATTCACATGGATTTCAGGACATAGGTGTCTGGAAGTCGGCGAGCCTCGGATGCGCACCGTGCTTCCTCAGTCATTTTCTAGACGCTGAAAAGGTCCGCTCTGCGACGTAGTCGAGCGAAAGGACGCCGGCGCCCCGTGTTAGAACGAGCAGCAACAGCGAGGCCCACAGCAGATGCTCGGCCCAGTTCTCCGGGAACACGAAGATCTCGATCACTGAAACAACGCCGAGCAGCATCAGCGCGCCGAGACGCGAGAACAGCCCCAGGAAAAGCAGCACCGCCCCGGTGATCTCTGCCGTTGTCGCCAGCGGCGCCGCGATCGACGGATCGATGAGGGGTAGATTGTATTCGCTGGCGAACAGCTGCAGCGTCACCGGCCAGGACGCCAGCTTCGATTGTGCAGACTGCCAGAAGACATGCGCAATCGCGACTCGAGCTGCGAGCTGGACCAGTGAAAATGGGACATGCTCCGGCAACTTGATCACTCGTCGGTAAAGACCAACAAGGCCGGCAGGGCGAGGGGTGGAATATTCCGGTATCGCAGTCATGATCGTGTCCTTCAGTTTGAGAGGGGGAGCACCGGGACGCGCACGTCGGTGACGAGCCTGTCGCGGAAAAGACGCACAAGCGCTGAAACCAGGTCGAAGGCCGGGTCGAGCGCCAAGGCGCGACCAGCGGCATGCTCAAGGCCGAAGCCGTGCTTCAGCGAATGCCAGAAGGCGAAGCTCGCGCGGTCGAGCAGAAAAAGCCGCACGTAGTTCCCCGATCGCCACAGCGCCACGCGTTCGGGGCGCCTTGTCCAGGTGATTTTTTCATCGGCCGCCGTCTCCTTTTGATGCTCCATCCATACCGATAGGATCGACCAGTGCGAGACGATCAGTCGCAGTGAGGGCTGGAGCAGGAAATCCGGCGACAGGCCAAGGTCGGTGCTGTCGTATTCTGAGAGACTGCGGGCCGACAGCGAAGCTGTATCGAGCGCTTCGGCAATGGCCCATTCGAGCCGCGCCGTTTCGGCGACGATCGGCATGTCGGACAGGGTGTCGATGGTCTTCAGGAAGCGAGGGAAGCCCGCGCCATATCGCGCCAGGCGTGACTCCACCGGCGGATGCCGTCGAATGAACTCGCTCGCCATGAAGCGGAAGAAACGTTCGTCGACGAGGCGGGCCGTAACGGGGAACACCGCCATCAGCACGGCAGTCAAAGAACTGCGTGTGTTGTTCTGGTAGATGCGCAGGCGAGCCATTGGGTCGGCCTTGCCGGCGGTGAGCATTTTTGCGTCGATCAGAGGCTCCATGGCCAGCACCGAGCGCGCCACGATGGTCTGCAGATGTTCAAGCGGCAGCATGATATCCTCCCCCGATTGTCGGCAAGGCGACGGGCATCGCCGGCCTTGTTCTGGCGGCGGCAAATGCCGCAAGCACAGGCATGCTGGTTCGCGTGCTTTCGAAAGTTGGCAGGCTGGACACTGGCAGGACCATGGTCGGGACGGCCTGCCTTGCGGCCTGCTTGCGGTTGAACATGATCGAAGCGGAAAGCATGTCGGCCCACATCGCTTCGCCGAGCAGCACATCGAGAACAGGAACATCAGTGTCCCATTCGATCAGGGTAGGGCGCGGTCCAAGCCGACTTATGGCATGCTGGTAGAGCGTCCAGACAACCGGTGGCACGCGCGAGCCATGATCGTCGATGAGGACGGTGTCGGCCCCGACGTGATTGGTCGCATGTCCGGCAAGATGGATCTCACGGATAGCCTCTACTGGCAGCGCATCGATGAAGGCTTTTGCATCATATTGGAGGTTGTGCGCCGAAACCTGGACATTGTTGACATCCAGCAGCAGGCCGCAGCCCGTTTGCGCCACCAGTTCGGCCAGAAATTCAGCTTCATTCATGGAGGAGTCTGCAAACGCGACATAGGCGGACAGGTTTTCGATCAGCACCTGCCGCCCCAGAGCGCCCTGGACAGTCTCGACATTGCGCGCCACGATCGCCAGCGCCTCTTCGTCATAGCGCAGCGGCAACAGGTCGTTCAGGTAGGCGCCGTCGGCCACGCTCCAGGCCAGATGTTCCGAGACGAGATCGGGCTGGAAGCGCTCGCAGACCTTGCGCAGCCTTTCCAGATGATCGCGGTCCACCCCTCGCGCGCTGCCCAGCGAGAGGCCAACGCCATGAACCGATAGCGGATAGATCTGGCGCAGTCGGTCCAACGCCTCGACGCCGGCGCCGTGGCCCATGTAGTTCTCGGCATGCACTTCGAGCCAGCCAGCGGAGGGTCTGCGGATCAGCATCTCGCTGATGTGGGGTGAGCGAAGACCGATGCCCGCTGATGGGGGGATCGAGAGGCGCTGAAATGCACGGGACATCGGTCTGCTCCTTCCAAGGGGGTTGGCTCGAAGTCTGATCGGTCAGGCCTTTGGCTTGTCGCTGCCGCCAGCGATCTTGGCGCAGCTGCCGGCGGGCACGTAGAGCCACGAATCCGGCTGGTTGTCGGCGGTGGAGGTGCCGGCGCAGGAATGCGTCGCGGTCTGGCAGTCGTTCTGGCCAGCCTTGACGACGCCGTAGCACTTTTCGAAGGCGAAGGCGGGCTTGGCAGCCGGGCCGCTATAGGCTGCAGTTGTCGCAAGCGAAGTGGCGGCCGCGAGGGCCGATCCGATGAGGGTCTTGGTGTTGATCACAGACGTGTCTCCTGGTTGCGTTTCGAGGGAAAGACCGACCTTGCGGCCTGTCTGCAAGCAGTGTCCCTGATCCGGCAGCCGAGCTGAAATGCTGTCTCGGCATGGAATTGATACGCGGTCACTATGTTGAAGCCCCTGCCAAGCAAAAGCCCTCCGGCGGGGAACCGGAGGGCTTGGCGCCTGCGTTCGTGAGCGGGCGAAGCAGGCGCGGCCAGGCGGAGGGAGGCGCCTAGACGTATCGATTTTTGCTGTCGACGACGGAGCTTTCACTTGAGGTCGAGTGGTCGGCGAGAAGCCAGTCCTCGGCTCGCTGCCGTCCGCGGTCACGCATGTCGGTCAATTCGCCCCAGTCGGTCCAAGGCCTGGTAAACAGGGCAGCGCTTGTTCTGTGATGACTGTCGAAGAGGACAGATGCTGGGTTCACGGCATTCGCGGCGGGGCGGTAAGCCGCACAAGGTGTCATGCAACCGGAGGGTTTGCCGCTGACGATGAGCCAATGCCCAGCCTCGATCGGCTGCATCGGCGGCAATGCCGAAAAATCGCCTTCGCCCCAATAGGTATCGCCGTTGATTTCCACGGCCGGAAAGAGGAATGGGACTGTCGCTCCCGCCAGGATCGCGTCGATCGACAACTGGTCGCCGGAGAAAATCGTCACGGTGTCGGTGCTGGCATTCGAAGCCAGGATGTTGAGCTTCAACTGGCAGCTATTTTTGTGCAATTCGGCAATGTCGATCGACTGCTCCAGGATCGATTTCAATGGATTGGCTATCGCGGCCACAGACATCGATGCGTGGCTGACGCGCCGCCAGAAATTGGTAAGCGCCGTCTTTGCCCCACGCCTGCCGCCCAAAGCAAGTCCGTAGGCAAGAACCGCTGCTTCCATGCCTCCGAAACCGGATGCGGTGATGCTGCGGAAGGAAAGGCGAGGTTCATCCAGCAAGCGATCGAGAACGCCCCAGACAAATGCGCCGTGCGCCTCGCTTGCCAGGGTAATGTCGATAAGCTGGCGGTCTTCCATCGCGGGTCTTGCACCGGCAATGAAGGCTTCGTCGGTTGTGGCCTGGATTTGCATCTTGGGTCTCCTCCCGAAACGCCAGGCAGGGCGTTCGATGGAGACACTGCCGCATGATCCTCCATTAGCGAAATGCCAAGGTGGCATGAACTCCATAGGGAGATTGCATTGGCTGCAATCCCTTGCGCACTGCAAGGTTTTGCCAGGCTGGCGAGAATCCCGCGATCTCGCTTCGGAACGGAGGCCAAGACGGTCGCCGGCGGGCCTTCAGCACAAAGAGGAGCGTGTCAGCAACACAAGCTGTCCGCCGCGCGCACCGTCACGGGCGCCATGACGGACCGCTATCGACTTTATAGCCGCAGTGCATTGGCGCCAAAGCGAGCCTTGCTGCAGTCTCCGACGCACGAACAGCCTCGTATGCAACTCGGGACAAATCGGCATGGACATTCACCACATCCGCTACTTCCTGGCCGTGTGCGAGACACGAAACTTCACGCGGGCAGGCGAAAAGTGCAACGTCACTCAGCCGGCGCTGTCTCGCGCCATCCAGCAGCTCGAGGAAGAGGTCGGAGGGTTGCTGTTTCGTCGTGAACGAAGCTTGACCCACCTGACCGACCTGGGTGTGCTTCTTCGCCCCCGTTTTCAGCAGATACTCGACGAACTGACAGGAGTGAGGCAGGAGGCATCGAGGTTCCTGTGCCTGGAAAACGCCAACCTCAAGGTCGGTGTCATGTGCACCATCGGCCCGCGTCGCTTCACCGGCTTGCTGACCGACTTCAATCGGCGGCAACAGGGCATCCAGCTGCAACTGGTTGAGGGCGTGCCGGCGTCGCTATCCCAACTTCTGGAGTCCGGCGAGATCGACGTCGCCATCATGGCGTCAAGCGACAGCTTCCCGGACCGCTTCGACGTCACACCGCTTTATCGCGAGCGCTTTGTCCTCGCCTTTCCAAACGGCCATCGGCTGGCTCGCAATGACAACGTGGCCATCTCCGAACTCGATGGCGAAAATTATCTCAGACGTCTCAATTGCGAGTATCGCGATCACCTCGCCGGCCTGTGCACGGATCGGGGTGTGAAGCTCAGGATCTCCTACGCCAGCGAACGCGAGGACTGGATCCAGAATATGGTGTCCGGAGGACTGGGCATCTGCTTCATCCCCGAATTCAGCGCGGTGATTCCAGGGTTGCAGGTCCGTCCCGTCATTGATCCTGAGGTCTGGCGGGAAGTATCCCTGGTTGTCGTTGCGGGCCGCAGGTTCTCGCCTGCGGCATCGGCTTTCGTAAACAGCGTCAAGGCGCATGGCTGGCCTGAGAGCGCGATTGTCCAGGCGATCCAAAAGACCGCTGCCTGAAGCAAAATCGAAGAATTAGAGGATCGCGCGAGGCGGTTTGCCGCGTGTGCCTCACATGCAAGTCTGATGGTCCACGATAGTTTTCAGGTATCGAATCGAAAGCCAGTCAGCATTTCTCTTTCTTCGCGGCTCCGATCACTCTCCCTGTCATGCCCCGCCTCCCGCGTTTGGGCACCGACAAAGGAGAAATACAAGATGGCCATCAAGAAACTCAACCTCGCGTTTGCGGTCGGGCTGCTTTCAGCAACTGCTGCCTTTTCCGCTGCTCCGGCCTTCGCCGGCGACTGCCCAGCCGGCCAGGCCGCCACGACCGACATCCAGGAACATCCAAGCAAGCCGGTCGGCGTCGTCGACACGGTTCTCTCCGCGATCGATCTGAGCAGCAAGGGCGAGGCCTGGAAAGGCAATATGCTGCGCCTGCGCAAGCTCGTCGTGCAGCCGGGCGGCGTCGTGCCGTGGCATGAGCACAATGTCCGCCCAGCCAACATTATCGTCGTCGAAGGCTCGATCACCGAATATCGCAGCACCTGCAAGGTCGGCATCGAGCATCCGGCAGGCGACGTGACCGCCGAGTTCGGCCAGCTCGCTCACTGGTGGAAGAACAACGGCAAGGTGCCGGCGGTGCTGTATTCAGCCGACGTCCTGCCGCCGGCAATGCACGAAGACCACATGATGTGAGCCGCTCGGCGCGGCGAACAGATTCCAACATCAGCAACCGAAAGCGCGTCCTCGGGGTGATCTCCTGGGGACGTCCGGCCACGGAGCCCCGTCATGACAACCAGTGAACAGACAGAGACGGCGCGGCTGCACACGGTGGCCGCCGACAGTTGGCGTTTTGGCCTTGTTGCGTTGATCGCATTTCTTACGCTTGTCGATCTGTTCGCCACCCAAGCAATACTGCCCTCACTGGTGATAAAATTCGGCGTCAGCCGCGCGACCATGGGCTTCGCCGTCAATGCCAGCACGTTCGGCATGGCGGTAGCCGGGATCGCCATCGCTCTGTTCGGGCGCGGCATAGATCGCCGCAATGGCATCTGGATCAGCCTCGCCATCCTTGCCATCCCAACGACGCTGCTTTCGCAAACAGACAGCATCGTCGTCTTCGCCTTTTTGCGCGTGGCGCAAGGCCTGTGCATGTCGACCGCGTTCACGCTGACGATGGCCTACCTGGCCGAGCATTTCTCCGCGCGGCAGACGACGAGTGCGCTTGCCGCCTATGTGACGGGCAACGTCGCCAGCAACTTTTTCGGACGCCTGATGTCGGCCGCCGTCGCCGACACGTTCGGCATCTCCACCAACTTCCTGACCTTCGCGGCCCTCAATCTATTTGGCGCGGCGCTCGTCTGGCACACGCTGCAAAAGACCTCCGCAACGACGCGCGCCGATACGATCGGTCAAACTGTCCGTGCGTCCTGGAAGGGCCCGCTGGAAAATGCCGAACTGCGCGCTTGTTTCGCAATCGGCTTCCTGATCCTCTTCGTCTTCATAGGAACCTTCACTTATGTGAATTTCCAGCTTGTTGCCCCGCCGCTGTCGCTGTCGCCGATGGCACTGGGACTGATCTATTTCGTTTTCCTGCCATCGATGTTGACCACGCCACTCGCCGGGCGTGTCACGGCCGGTCGCGGCCCGAGGATCGGCATCGGTGCAACGCTTGCGATGGCAATCGCCGGGCTGCTGCTGTTGCTCACGACCAGCCTGCCGATCGTCCTTGCAGGGATGGCGTTGGTCGCAATGGGAACCTTCCTGGCGCAAGCGATAGCTACCGGACATGTCAGCCGGACCGCCTCGCGTGATCGCACCGCCGCGAGCGGCATCTACCTGGCCTCCTACTACGCGGGTGGGCTCGCTGGCAGCTTCGTCATCGGACAGATTTACGACCGAGTCGGGTGGACCGCATGCGTGGCCGTGCTCGCCGCCTTCCTTGCGGGTGCGATCGCAGTGGCGCGCGTGCTGCAACCCTCAAAAACGTGACACCCAGAACCGAAAATGGCTATCCAACAAAGGAGACTGACATGACCAACTCCCTGAAAACCGTGATTGCCGGAGCCGCCATCCTGATAGCTGCCGTCATCCCGGCCGCCGCTTCTGATGGCGTTGTGACGGTGAAGAGCGACTATTCCGTCGGCGAGACGGTCGCGCGCATCAAGAGGGATGTTCTCAAGAAGGGCATCAAGTTCTTTGGCGTCATCGACCAGGCAAGACTTGGCAAGAATGCCGGCAACGATGTCAGGCCGTCGCGGCTGGTGATGTTTGGCAATCCGGCGCTTGGGACGACCTTCATCACGTCAAATCCGGAAGCCGGCCTCGACTGGCCGGTGCGCGTGCTGGTCTACCAGACAGCGGATGGTGCGGTTTACGCCGCCTATAGCGACTTCGACTGGATCGCCAAGCGCCATGGTATCACCGACCGCTCGCCGCAGTTCAAGATGGCGACGGAGGTCATCCAGTCCGTGACCTCGACGATCAGGAAGAACTGAGCCTGGACACGTACCGGAGATCCCGTGCTCCGGCATGCGAAAGAACGCGTTTGCGCGCAGAGGCTATTCCGCGGCGGATAACGCCTTTGCACGCTCGCCGAACCACTTCTTCTGCGTGGCCTCGCGCACGAGCGCGCCAACCGCCGGCGAATGCCTGCGGCCGCGCACCGTGACGAGATTGACCTCGCGCCAGAATTCCGGATCGGTGATCGGCAACGGCACCACTCCGGGGTGCTTGGCGGTATGCTCAGGCATGAACCCGAAACCAAGCCCGGCGGCGATCATCGCGAGCGTCCAATCGTCACGATCGCTCCAGTAAACAGGACTGACCGTGACGCCCTGCTCGGAAAGAATGGCGTCGGCATAACCGGCAAATTCACAATTGTTGCGATGGATGTAGGTCTCATTGCTCATATCCGTCACCCGAACGCTGGGCTGGTTGGCCAAGCGATGGTTGAGATGAACAGCCATCACCATCTGTTCCTGAAACAACGGCAAGGAGTGAACTTCCTCATCGGGCACATTTGACGGCAGCGCGTAAATAGCCGCCTCAAGGTCGCCTCCGAGCAGCCGTCGTCGCAAGCTCGGTGCATCGGCATCGCATAGATGAAGCTCAACGCCGGGATGGTGTGTGCGCACGGACGAGATGAGTTCGATGATTTCATCCGGAGCTATCGTGCTCATGATGCCGACCCGGAGAGGCGTTTTCTTAAGGTGCACATATTGCTCGGCGATCTCCTTTGCCTGCCGGGAGTTCTCGAAAACGCCTTCGAGATAGGTCTCGACCATGCGACCAAGTTCCGTCAGATGTGTAAAGCGTCGCTCGCGGTGAAAAAGCGCGCCGCCGAACTCGTATTCGAGCAGCTTGATCGCGCGTGACAGTGCCGGCTGCGTAACGTTGCACAGCTCTGCTGCCCTGGTGAAATTCAGTTCCTTGGCGACGGCCAAGAAATATCTTACCTGGCTGATCTCCACTGCGAGCTCCCCAGCGGCTGGCATGCGGGACGACCCACGTTGCCGCGTGATCTTACTAGTTGCCCCGACGTCAAACAACCCGATCTGGTGATGATGTCCCAGGCGACAGGTTGACGATCTGACCGTCGGCTATCGAATCCATGTCTCAACGGCATTTCCGCTGTCTCCAGCTGCCCGCCATACTTGGTCCAGAACTCGAGACCCGGGCCCAGGGCCCGTGCTCGCAGCGTTTTGCGGGCCATTTTGGCTGCGGTTCCAATCGAAGGAAACAACGATGCTCAGAGGAAAGACGGCACTGATCACGGGCTCGACCAGCGGCATCGGGCAAGGCATTGCCGAAGCCTTCGCCGCGAAGGGCTGCAATATCGTCTTAAACGGCTTCGGCGATCCCGGCGAGATTGAGTTGCTGCGGGCAAGACTTGCCGCGGACCATGGGGTGCCTGTTCGCTACGACGGTGCGGATATGAGCAGGGGCAGCACAATCACCGCGATGATGGACAAGGCAATCGCCGAGTTCGGCGCGGTCGACATCCTCGTGAACAATGCCGGCATCCAGCATGTCGCGCCTATCGATGACTTTCCGGTCGAGAAATTCGAAGCAGTCGTGGCGATCGATCTGATGTCATCCTTCTACACGATCCGGCGTGCGCTGCAGGCTATGAAAGAACGCAAATGGGGCCGCATCATCAACGTTGCGTCGGCCCACGCCCTTGTGGCCTCGCCCTACAAATCCGCCTATGTCGCCGCCAAGCATGGCATTGCCGGGCTGACCAAGACGGTTGCGCTGGAGGTCGCCGAACAGGGCATCACCGTCAATGCGGTTTGCCCGGGATACGTGCTCACACCGCTGGTCGAAAAGCAGATACCGGATACGGCCAAGGCCCGCGGTATCACCGAGGAGCAGGTGATCAAGGATGTGCTCCTGGCGGCCCAGCCGACCAAGCAGTTCGTCACCGTGGCCGAGGTCGCGGCGCTCTGCCTGTTCCTCGCCTCGACTGATGCGGCCTCGATCACCGGCGCCATCATCCCGATCGAAGGCGGCTGGACGGCCCATTGAACCGGCAACGAGGAGCAAGAACCATGAACAGGATCACCCGAAATCCTCCGATCGCCGAACCTTTGCCGGAGGTCACCCATCCGGCCGATGCTTCCGTTCAGCGGCAAACGGTGTTGGTGCTGCAAGGCGGTGGCGCCCTGGGTGCCTATCAGGCCGGTGTCTACCAGGCGCTCGTCGAAGGCGGGATCGAGCCGGATTGGGTCATCGGCACCTCGATCGGCGCTATCAACGCGGCCTTGATTGCCGGGAACGATCCAACGGTTCGGCTGGCGAGGCTTCAGGAGTTCTGGGAAGGCGTCAGCCGTATCAGCCCTCTCGATGAGTTTTTTCGAATGATGGTGCCAAGCAATGTCTTCGCCAATATGGGCACCGTCATGCGGGGGATACCGGGATTCTTCGAACCGAATCCAGGCGCCATGTTCGGAGTGAACCGCGAAGTGGGCGTCGAGAACGCCTCCTATTACACGACCGATCCGCTCAAGAGGACGCTGAATGACCTGATCGACTTCGATTATCTCAACGGGCGCCATACCCGCCTGACGGTCGGCGCAGTCAACGTCAACACCAGTGAACTCAAATACTTCGACACCCGAGAGATGACCTTGTCGGCAGCGCACATCATGGCGTCGGGCGCCTTGCCGCCGGCCTTTCCGGCGGTCCGTATCGACGGCGAGCCTTACTGGGACGGCGGCATCTATTCGAACACGCCCATCGAGGTCGTGCTGGACGAGCGTCCAAGGCGCGACTCGCTGATCTTTGCCGTCAACATGTGGCAGCCGCGCGCCACCGAGCCGAAATCGATCTGGCAGGTCATGGGCCGGCAAAAGGACCTTCAATACGCCAGCCGGGGCCGGAGCCATGTTGCCCGTCAGGAGCAACTGCATCGTCTGCGGCACGTCGTGCGCGAAATAGGAAAGCTGGTTCCAGAGGAACGGCGCGAGGATCCGATGTTCAAGGAACTTGCTTCCTACGGTTGTCCTTCGGTTATGCACCTTGTTCGGCTGCTTTCGCCACGCCTGGACGGCGAGGATCACACCAAGGACATCGACTTCACGCGCGCCGGCATCCGCACGCGCTGGCAGGCGGGATACGAACATGGCCGGCGCGTCCTCTCGGAGAAGCCGTGGGAATGCGACGTCGACATGCTGCAGGGCATCGTCATCCACGAATCGCAAGAATGATCGGTTCGATCGCGGCGCCGAGAAGAAAGACGGAGAATATTGATGCAGATCATCACTCCAGGGATGCGGCTGGTTCCGGAAGCTGTGCTTGCCAACAATGCCGCGCTTTTCCGCACGCTACCGGAGACGCCATCTCACGCCGACAGTTCACGGCATCGCGTAGTCATCGTCGGCGGTGGTGCCGGCGGACTCGAATTGGCAACGCGGCTTGGCAGCAAATTCGGCAAGCGGCGGCTTTCCGTAACACTTGTCGATCGCAACCGCACACATGTCTGGAAGCCACTTCTGCACGAGGTGGCGTCGGGCACGTTGAACCCGTCGAACGATGCGGTGGAATACATCGCACATGCCAGCACCCACCACTATCGCTTCCGGATCGGCGAAGTCGTCGGCATCGACCGCGCCAAGCGCCAAGTTTTTGTGGCGCCGAGCTTCGACGACGATGGCAGACAGATCATCCCGCCACGCGTGCTAGGCTACGACACGCTGGTGCTGGCCGTGGGCAGCGTCAGCAACGATTTCGGCACGCCAGGAGCGGCGCGTCATGCTATCGCGCTCGATACCGCAGGCCAGGCCACCCGCTTTAACAGGCGCATGGTCGACGCCTGTCTGCGTGCCAATGCGCAATACGAGCAGCTCTCACCGGGCCAGCTCCATTGCATCATCGTTGGCGCCGGAGCCACCGGCGTTGAACTGGCCGCCGAGTTGCACAAGTCGATGCGGGAAATCGCCTCGCACAATCTCGACAACATCGATTTCGAGAGGCTGATCCGCATCACCATCGTCGAGGCGGGACCGCGCATCCTGCCGGCTTTGCCGGAACACCTTGCGCGCTCTTCTGCGCACCGGCTTGTAGATCTCGGCGTTCAGATCCGATGCGGCATCAAGGTCACCGAAGTGACAGAAGACGGTATCAGGCTTGGAGAGAAGCTGTTCGTGCCGGCCGAACTCGTCGTGTGGTCCGCCGGGATCAAGGCGCCAGATTTTCTGAAAAGGCTCGATGGCCTCGATACCGATCGCATCAACCGCTTGGTCGTGGATGAGACGCTGCGGGCAAAGGCAGACGAAAATGTGTTTGCGATCGGCGACTGCGCGAGTTGTGTATTGCCAGGCAGCGAGGGCCCCTTGCCGCCGCGCGCCCAGACGGCCCATCAGCAGGCCGATCATATAGTCAAGGTGATCGCGGCACGCCTCGAAGGGCAGGCAGCGCCGGCGTTCCGTTTCCGCGACTACGGTTCTCTCGTTTCACTGGCCGACTACGGCACCTTTGGCAGCCTGGTGGGCGGACTGAAGGTCGAGGGTTTGCTTGCCCGGCTGATGTATCATTCACTCTACAAGATGCATCTCAAGGCGGTGCACGGGACCTTCAAGACCATGCGGGATACGATCGTGGGTATCCTGTCGCACCGCACCAAACCGCGGGTCAAATTGCATTGAATCTCGGTAGGCCGGGACGGTGAAAAAATATGATGTCGCGATCCTCGGTGGCGGTGGTGCTGGGATGGCTGTGACAGTAGCCACACGCGATGCCTGGCTGCCGCTTTCAGACTTCCGCTTCGGAAGTCAGGAAATCTGCTGTAACGATTCGAGCCGCAATACCGAACGGAAGATGAATCCGGATAGCTTCGATGCACGCAGGGCATCGACTCCATGCAAGAAAAACATGGCCGTCTCCGTGGGGCTTCAATGTTAGGCTGCATGGAAATTGCGAAAGTGCAGAAATGGCCGCCGACGACCAGCCAATGACATTTGAACAGTCCGTCCAGGCTGCCATCGAACTCGATGCGCCTCTCAACGAGAGGCTGGCGGTGATCGCGAGCGCAGTGCGCAGACTGAACTCGGAGTTCGCTGACGCGGTTGACCGGCTCGTGGCGCGCCTCAGGGAACAGGGAGCTGGTGCAAGTGCTCCCGCCCCCGGCGATGTCATGCCCGCATTCCTGCTGCCTGATGACGAGGGCAGGCTCGTGAGCCTATCTGAAATCCTTAGCCACGGGCCGGCCGTCATTACGTTTCAGCGCGGACATTGGTGTCCCTATTGCCGCCTGAATGCGATCGGCATCGTCGAAGCCCAACAGGAGATTACGACGCTGCGCGGCCAGGTCGTGGTGATCATGCCGGAGCGGCGCAAATTCGCAAAGGCAATGAAGGCCTCGGTTGGTGCTCAGTTTCCTTTCCTGACGGACATGGACAATGGCTACGCTTTGTCCCTCAACCTCGCGATCTGGGTGGGAGCCGAGATGGAGCGGTTGATGGGCCTCGGCCTCGATCTGCCGAACTATCAGGGCAACAGCAGCTGGTTCCTGCCGATCCCTGCTACTTTCGTCGTTGGAACTGATGGCACCATCACAGATCGGTTCGTCGATCCCGACTACCGTCGGCGGATGGACATCGACGACTTGATCGCGGCGCTCAGGCGGGCTCGCTGACGCCAAACGTCGACCAGTCGGTCGATCGCAGGAGGTTGAGGAGCGTCATGGCCACCTGTGAGCGATGTCGACCGGCGACAGCGTAGACGGCGACGATCCGCGAAACATCCAGATCACGCAGCTTGAGTCGGCGGACGTTGGGCGAGCGGGGTGCAGTTGTGGAGACAAAGCCAACGCCTGCATTGGCTTCCAGCAGCGCCAACAGGTCCTGATCGGTTTCAACCTCATGTGCGGTGCGAGGCGAAATTCCTCTGGCTGAGAGACCGCGCGACAGATCTTCGCTCGTTTCCCAGTCGATCCGACTGAGCACGGGCTCTGCGGCCAACTGGCTCAGCGCGACGTCCGCCTCGTTTCGGCGGGCAAGAGGGTGATCGGAGTTCACGACGAGTTCGATCCCTTCCTGGAAAAGCGGCCATGCGTCGAGCCGATCCCACGCCTGTCCCAGCGGACCGGCAACCGCCAGTTCGACCTCGCCGTTCTTGAGGGCGTCGATAACAGCGGTCGGCGAGCCGCGACTAATCTTGAGATGCACTCCGGGGTAGGCCCGGAAAAGCTCGGTGAACGGTGAAACCAGCAGCGCTATGTTGACGCTATTGGAAATGGTGACGTTGAGAGAAGCTACGTCGCTGCTTTGCACGGCCTTGGCGAGGGATTTTGCGGAGGTGGCAGCATCGTAACATTGTTGTAGCAGGGGCAGCATGCGCCGGCCAAGCTCGGTCAGATGGGAATGCTGGCGCTCGCGCCGAAGCAGCTCCCCGCCCAACTCGTCTTCCAGGGTCTTGATGGCACGCGTCAGGGCCGGCTGCGTGACATTGCACTCTTCCGCTGCTCGGGTGAAATTAAGCGTGTTGGACAGGGCCAGAAAATAGCGGACCTGCTGCATCTCCATGAATTTTCGCCCCCTCAGCGAAATGGCTATCAGCGACGGTGCATATTCGAAGATTAACGCAATAAGTCGTTTTCAGCAAAGTGGCCTGCACCATGGTGCGAATGGCCGCCGGCGGCAAGACAATCAAGACTCTGACAATCTAGAGTCATGACGAACCGAGCGATCTGCTTAGCCAATCGGCAAACCCTCTTGCCCGTTTGCTCGGCTGGCGCCCGGCCGGGAACAGGACATGGATGGGGATGGTCGGTAGCGGAAACTCCGGCAGCAGCCGGCGAAGGCGGCCGTCCGAGAGTTCGGCATTGAACATCCAGCCGGAACCGAAGGCCACGCCAAGCCCGGCCAGCACGCAGGCGGTGACGCCGGCTGAACTCGATACCCGGATGCGCGGGCTTTCCGGCAGAGTAAAGTTGGCCTCCGGGCCGATCAGTTCTTGAAAAGTAGCGCCGGTGCTGTCGGAGGGGCCGAAGATGACCTCGTGCTGAACCAGATCGCCAGGGCTTTGCGGCAAACCGCGCCGTGCAATGTAGTCCGGTGAGGCCACGAGCAGTCGCGGCGTCTGCCCGACCTTGCGCACCATCAGGCTGGAGCTGTCGAGTAGACCGAGCCTGACCGCGACATCGGCGCCTTCTTCGACAAGGCTTCGCCTGCGATCGTCCATCATAAGTTCAATGGAGAGGTTGGGATGCTCGGCAAGAAGGCCGGGCAGCCGCGGAATGAGCGCGCGCACGGCGAAAGTGACGGACAGCTCGACGCGCAGCAGCCCGCGCAACTCCTCATTCCCGGCCGCGGTATCGGCCGCCGCCCCAAGCTCGGCAAGCAGCGGCCGGACCTGTCCAAGATAACCATGCCCCGCCTCGGTCAGCCCGACCTTCCGGCTGGTGCGGACGAGGAGGCGGGCGCCGATGCGCCCCTCCAGATCGTTCAGAATCCGCGACACTGAGGGCTGCGACAGCCCGATTTCGCGGGCGACCTGTGAAAGGTTGCCACGCTCCGCCACCCGAACAAACACTTCAAGTTCCTGGAGCCGGTCAGCCATCCATTTTCCGAATGATTGCTATCCTTTCCGGCAGGCTACCCCTGTTTTGGGAAATAGGCGAGGACGTTTCCGCCGCTGTGAGAGCGGTGAGAAATCTTCGGAGTAATTCCATGTCGCTTCAAGACAAGCTTGATGCCTTCAAGGCCGACTTTGAGAGCAAGAAGGCGCCCAGACAGGCGGTCGAGATCATGCATCGCGCCACCGCCGAGCTTCTCGCTTCCGGTCAGGCCGCCCGCGCCTTGGGGGTCGGTGCTGTCGCGCCGACCTTCACATTGATGGAGGCTGACGGCGGCCTCGTTTCGTCGGCCGACCTGCTGGCGCTCGGTCCGCTGGTGCTCAGCTTCTACCGCGGTGTCTGGTGCCCCTATTGCAACATCGAACTTGGCGCACTGGAGGAAACCTGGCCGGCAATCAACGCCACCGGCGCGCAACTGGTCTCCATCTCCCCACAATCACCGGCGAACGGTCGCAAGGCCAAGCGCGACAAGCAGGTAACGTTCCCGATGCTGAGCGATCCGAACGGCGAGGTCGCCAGCGCCTTTGGCCTGCGCTTCCGCCTGCCCGACGATCTGATCGCGCTCTACAAGAGCTTCGGCGTCGATCTGCCTGCCATCAACGAAGACCCGTCATGGACCTTGCCGATGCCGGCGCGGTTCGTGATCAGGCGCGATGGCATCATCGTCTACGCGGAGGTGAGCCCGGACTACACAATCCGACCCGACCCGGCCGGGCTGCTTCCGCTGCTGAAGCGGTTGCAAAACGTCGTCACCGTCTGAGACCGCCAGATGGAACCCATGGCAGCCACGAACCCGGTCGGCATTGGCGCCGGCCGGCGCTGGTCGATGCTGGCGGTGATCTGCGCCGGCGCCTTCCTGCCCATGACTGCCTGGTTCTCGGCTACCGCGATCGCGCCGCAGCTGACGCAAGTCTGGGGGTTGTCGCCGGCGCAAGGCGCCTGGATCACAGGCGCCGTGCAGGTCGGCTTCGCGGCTGGCGCGCTCGCCTCCAGCATTGCTGGCCTGCTGGACATCGTCTCGCTTCGCAAGGTGATCGGCATCAGTGCCCTGATCACCGCGATTGCCAATCTCTGCCTGCTGGTCACCCCGTCCGTCGGCTTGCTGCTGCTTACCCGCTTCGCCACCGGCGCGGCCCTGGCAGGTGTCTATCCACCGGCGCTCAAACTGGTTTCGACCTGGTTCCGCCGCGGGCGCGGCGTGGCACTGGGTGCCTTGCTCGCGGCGCTGACGCTAGGATCGGCGTTTCCGCATCTGCTGTCCGCATTTGCGACCGATGTCTCCTGGCAGGATGTCATCATCGCGACCTCGCTCGCTGCATTGGCAGGCGCAATCCTGATCCTGTGTCTTGGCAGTGAAGGCCCTTATCCCTTCGCCAAATCTACCTTCGACCGCCGCCATATCCGGGCGGTCCTGCAGAACCGCCCGCTGGCTCTCGCCAATCTCGGCTATCTCGGACACATGTGGGAGCTCTACGCCATGTGGGGCTGGATGCTGGCCTATATCAGGGCGGGAAGCCCCGGCCTAGGCACCGATGGCCCAAGGATGGCGTCCCTGCTTGCCTTCCTTGTCGTCGCGTCTGGCGGGATCGGCTCGATCCTGGGCGGGATTGTCGCCGACCGCATCGGCCGCACGGCAACAGCAGCAATGATGATGACGCTTTCGGGATTTTGCGCGCTGACGATCGGCCTCGCCTTCGACGGGCCGCTTTGGCTGTTCATCGCCATCGCCATTCTCTGGGGGATGACCGTCATCGGCGATTCCGCGCAGTTTTCCGCAATGACCACCGAATTGAGCGACCCGCGCTATGTCGGCACGGCACTCTCGTTGCAGTTGAGCGTCGGCATCGCGCTCACCTTTGTCTCGATCCACCTGACTTCATCGGTGGCGGAGGTTTTCGGCTGGCGCTGGAGCTTCCTGATCCTCGCGCCTGGCCCGCTGCTTGGCGTTGTCGCAATGGTAGCGCTGCGGCGGATGCCGGCTGCGCGACTAATAGCGCATGGACTGATGTAAAGGTTTCAGCGGGTGCTGACCTTAATACGGCACCGGAGGTGTCTTTCGAGGTCATCTTGTCGGTCGTCACAATGTTACAAACTATTGACGTAAGATATTGATTTATATAGAGGTATTCAGCGTTCAATCCTCTCTCGCAGCACCAGTTCCCCTGAATTGACCCGCTTTGCCGCTCCGGCTGTCGTCAGCTGTGGAGATGCGTCAGTTCGAACCCGGCTTCATCCTGCGCGTCGGACAGGTGTTGTTCGGCCGACCGGAACATGTCCGAGAACTCCATTTCCTTCTCCAGCATCACGCCGCCGACCTTGATGGTGAGGACATCCTCGGTGCCTTTTGGCGCGAAATAGACTTGCGCGATACGGGTGCGGATGCGTTCGCCGATCTCCTTGGCCTCCGCTTCGGTCGCGCCAGCGAGGAAAACCCCGAACATCGAGGCCCCGATGCGTCCGATCAGGTCCTCCTCGCGCACCGACGACTGGATGGTCGAGACGATGAGCCGCAAGGCCTCGTCGCCCCATTCAAGGCCGAAGCGCATGTTGATGGATCGAAGGTGTTCGGGGTGGATGATCAGGAAGGCGCCCGAGCGCGGTCCTGGCCCCGATCGCCTGGCTGCACGTCGCTCGACCATCGACGTGAAAACCGGCCCGTTCAGGCAGCCCGTCAGCCTGTCATACGTCCCGGACCTGTTGAGTTCCTGCCGGTAGCGGTGGATCTCGACCCGGTTCCAGCCGATCAGCGCGAAAAGCGGCAGGCCGATGATGACCGGCAGCAGTCCCGCGGTGATCATGCTGCGGGCGAATGGCGTCAGCGCGTCGCTGAACAGGAGGAGGTAGTTGAGGCCAAGGGAAAGGCCGAGGCTTCCGGCGGTCCCTAGCAATGTCAGCCACGCGACCTGCTTCCAGGGCTGGGCAGTGGTGGTCGCCATCGGTCTCGTCATTGGCCAATCTCCTGTCAGGTCGGCTGGTATAAGGCCTGCCTGCCGTAATTTCGGTTTCGCCGAACTGTACAATTTGATGGAAAAAGGCCGAATGGTGTTTTTCCATACCGGGGACGAAGCCGGTCTGCGAAAAACCCTGCATTTTGACGATCAAACTCTGCCTATTGCGGCGGTCCGAAGATACCCATTCCGGCATTCCTGGCAATTGTTTCCGCCTTGCCATAGATACCGCCGGGCAGCGCCATCGCCCAGCCGTTGGACACCAGCCAGGCGCCGACATCCTGCTTGCCCAGACGGCACGGCGCGGCGATGGCGAAGCGCTCGGTTTCCGGCGGCAGGAAACAGTTCAGCGCGCGCCCCCGCAGCCAGGCATTGAAGGCCGCGCGGGCCTGCTGGCCGCAGGGCCAGGCCTCGTCGCGAAACGAACAGGTCTGGTCCGCGCCGATGTCCTGAGCCCCGCTGATGACCACCTTCCACCCCATCGATTCGAAAACCGCCGACGACGTTGCAATCGGACGGTAGAGCAGGGTTTCATGCCAGTCCTGCGGCATGGGCGTTTTGGGGCGGACGGCTAGGCCGAGTTCTCCGAGCGGCGGCCGGGCTTCGACCCGCTCGATTTCCGACACGTCGACCGGCGGGGGAGCGATAAGGCCCTCGGCAATACGCCGCGCCGGTTCCCGCAACTGTCCGTCGGGAATGGCCGCGGCCGTCGGGGTTGCTTGCTTGCCGGCAATTTCCAGGGACGGCGCACGGGCAGGCCGGCCGAGAGAAAGCAAGGCTCCGGCCTGCATGATCAGGACAATTCCGAGCACGAGCTCGAGGCCCCCGATCGCGATCACCAGGCGGGCATGCCGGCCCATCAGGCCGGTGCGGCGTTCACGCAAGGTCCCGCCGGCGGCCGGTCAGAAGCCCGACGTCGATTTGGCAACCAGTTTGAGCGCACCCTTTTCTATCCGATAGAATGGCATCGATCTTTGGCTGGAACCGTCAGCGCGAAAGCGGAACAAACCCGTCGATCCGCGAAACCCGTTCGGGTTTTCGAGGGTCTGTTTGCTGAAGCCGTCGGGTCCGACCGCGCTGGCAATCCCTGCAGTCAGGGCGACCATATCATAGGCATAGGCCACATTGACGTCGGCAGGATAATTGTATGTCGTCCTGAAGCGGTCGGCGATCGGGCCGGTTTCGCCTGGATCGAGCGTGGCGATGTATGCCCCCTCGAACAGTGGATCCATCGGGCGCTCCAGCCAACGGTCGGTTCCGACGACTGAAACCGCTTTCCCCGGAATGCCCTTTGATTTCAGGGCGGCAAGGACGGGCGCGGGGCTGGCGTCGCCGCTGGCAACAATGACCGCGTCGGGAGCGTCGACGAGTGAGCCCATCTGGTCGACGGCCTTGCTGCCCCCGTCGCCGGCCGAATAGGGCAGGGTGACGGCGAGCGTCGCGCCATAGATGCTGAGGCCGTTCGCCACCCGCTTCTCCACGGCGCTGGCGTTCGAGCCTTCCGCGACAAGCAACACGAACTTCTTGCGGCCTTTCGCGGCGAGCCCCGCGGCACCCGCCGCGGCGCTGTCGGCTTCGCTGAGGCGCACCGCATAAACCCCGGCGCTGCCGGCGAAATTGTCGGCAAGCGCCAGAACCGGGGGGCGCGTCGAGCCGGACAGCGTGGCAATATGCTGGGCCGCCGGCAGTTCGGTCGGGCCGATGACGACCTTGGATCCCGTCGTGATGGCTTGCACGGCCAATTTGCCGGCCTGCGCGCTGTCGCCTTTCGTGTCTTCTATCGTCAGCGTCAGCAACCCATTGCCGATATCCGTCATCGCCAGCTTGGCGCCGTCGAGCATCTTGCGGCCGGTTTCCCCTGATGGCCCGGGAGCGGACAAGGGCAGCAGCATCGTGACTTTGGCCGAACCGGTGCCGAGCGACTGGCTCGCCCGGGCCGGAGCGGCGCCGGCGGCGCCATTCTGTCCCGCGGGCGCGGCGACGGCCGCCGGATCGAGCACTTCGGAAACGCCGCCTTTCGACTGGCAGCCCGACAACGGCATGGTGAGCGCCAGGGCGATTGCCCAGATCCGCGGACTGCGGCCCTGCCGGACAGCTTCCATGATTGCTCCACTCGTCTGCCGCCGGATATTGCCCGGTCTGGTCCTCAATTCATGTTACGGCGGACTTGCCGCGCCGTCTTGCTGTTCTTTAATCGGCGAAAGCCGGGAGTCGGCGCCTTGACGCGCCTGGCGGCGCGATAGTCGGTAGCATTTCATCTGTCGTGGCCCGGGTACGAACACGCCGCGCACGCAATCGGCACCGGCCCAGCCAGTTGGCGCCGGCCTGCGCGGCGGACAGATCAAGGCTGGACAGGGCGATCGTTGCGGCGATCGCCCATGAAATTGATCCGTCCGATGTCATGATGGCCAACAGGCGCGGCCCATCCGGTCAGTGCATGTACTCGACCATGCGATCGTGGAAACACTCGCATTTGTTGAGCGTGTCTTCGTCTTTGTAGTTCGTCTTCAGATAGCCATAGGCCATGCCGCAGGCGACCTTGGCTTCCGAAGCCCAGACGAAGGCAGGCCGGGATGAGTTGATCCATTCCGGGCTCTTGGCGACCGCAACCGATTCGTCCATCAGCTTCACCACCTGCTGCTTGAGGTCGACGATATTGTCGTTCAACACCAGGTTGGACGTGCCGACGGTGCGGCAATAGTCGCCTACAGGTCCCTCGATGATGTCCGCGGCTTCAAGCCCGGTCGCAACAATCGACAGCAGCCCGGCCCCGAAAGCCACACGCAAAATTCTGTTCATGCTCATCCACCTCGTCCCTTTCGCCCCTTAGGCCACGTCCGTCTTGGTGCCGTGGCTGTCATCGTAGAGTATTTTCACCGCTTCCGCAGCACTGTGGAACGTATAGTTCTCCAGCACGGCGACCGTATGGTAGTTGTCGCCACCGCCATTCGTGTCGACCTTGACTTCGGCATTCGCCGCATTGGCCAAGGACTGCGAGATCTCCACAAAGCCGCCGGCTTCGAGATCGGTGACGCCGGCCAGACCTTTCAGCAGCGAGGAGAGATCGATCTTGTCGCCGTTGGCGCCGTCGTGGAAGTCGGCGATCAGATCGGCGACTTCGAGCGAGCCGATAGCGAATGTCCGGGTACCATCGGAGGCCACCGATGGCTGCGCCGGGGCAACCAGCGATGTATCGAGTTCCACCTCTATATAGTTGCCGCTCGTGCCGTCGGTCATCTGGAACGTGCCGTTGCCGGTCAAGGCCTGCCCGTCGATTTCGCCGACAGCCGGATGCGCTGCGGTGCTGATGGAGGCAACACCATTGTCGGCAAGGCTTGACAGTTCTCCGGCGTCGCTGGTGCCGTTGGCGTTGGCGTCCTTCCAGATCAGCAGGCTGCTGAACGCCGCGTCGTTGTGATCGATGACGCCATCATGGTTGCTGTCGAGCGAAGTCAGTGCGGCAGCCCCGCTGGCGAAATGGCCGCCGCCGAAGTTCGGCGTGAACAGCTCGGTGCCGTCATTGATCTTGCCGTCGTGGTTGAGGTCGACCGCCAGCATGCCGTCCTTCGACGTGTTCCAGGCCAGTTGTTCCTTGGTGCCGTCGCCGTTCATGTCGAACTGAACACCGTGGCTGACATCGGAGAAGGTAAAGCCATTGTGGTTCAAGTCGAGGATAACGGGATCGACCGATCCACCGATCAACGTGTTCAGGTTCGCTACGGTGACGCCCTGGAGATCGACCAGCGCTCCGACGCCGGCGCTGGCGGTTGTCTGGGTATAGACATAGGTGTGATTCACCCCGGAGATCGTTGCCGTGAATGCGAGCGTCGCCCCTGCATTGCCGATGTCCGTGCCCATGAGATACTGGACCGCCGCGGCCACGCCCGATGTTGTGGTGATCGCCAAGGGCGAGGCGCCGGCATCGGTCCCGAAGAAACTGGCGATGCCGTTCGTGACCGAATGGGACTCAACCGTGTCTCCGCCGATCGTCAGGACGGAATCTCCTGCCCCGTCGACGAGGCCGGCAGTGGCCGCCACCAGCGTACCGGGCAGGGTCAATTTGTCGGTCCCGGCGACGAAGTCCGTTATGATGTCATAGCCCGAGATCGTGCCGGCATTGCCGGATCCGCCGATGACGGGCGTCGATTCGCCGGTCCCGATGATGAAACTATCGGCGCCGGCTCCACCTGTCATCGTGTCCGCGCCCGCGAGGCCGTTGATGGTGTCGCTACCGGACGTCCCTGTTATGGCATCGTCGCCTGCCGTCCCATTGATCGGAGTGCCTGCCGGGTGTTCGCCCAGAGCGGTGATCGACAGCGTTTGACTGGCGGAATGATCGCCGTCCCCGTCCACGCCTGACACGGAGAAATTGAACGTCTGGTCTGAAGGCAGGATAAGCTTCGAATAGCCGAAATTGTCGAATTTGGCTTTGCCTTCCGTGACAGTGAACGTGATGGAGGTGAAATCGCCTGTCGGATCGATGGTGAGCAAGCCGTCCACGCTGGTCGTGGCGGTACCCGACTGCCCGGTATTCGTTGTCCAGGTCATCGTGAAAGCACCGGCGGCCTCATGCTCCACGAAGAAGTTTAGCTTGTCGATTGCTGTTGCGAAGTTGACCTGAAATTGCTCTCCCACATCCAGGTTTCCATTTTGGACGCCAAAGCCATTGCTTGTCGGCTTCAGTTCTTCGGTGCTGCCGATGCTGCCGTTGTTGTTGGTATCAACCGCCTTGAAGGTAGCATCTCCCAGTGTGAACTGTATGGTACTAGCACCGCCAGACACGCCGCTGAAATCGAATGTCTGATTGGCAACGGGGCGAGATTCGATCAAAGTAAACTTATAGGTTCCATCAGCATTGATCTTCAGATCGAAGAAATTCGATCCTCCTGCCTGCGCGATGAGATCCGCAGAGCCATCAGCATTGTGGACGACAGGCAGATATGTCAGTCCGCTGATGTTGGTTAGCGGCGTGATCTCGATCGACTGCTCGCCATCGGCACCGAAGGCAAGGTTGTGTGTGCCAACCACAACGTTGTTGTCTTGATTGGCGACGATACCATTCGTGATGTGCGTGAAGGTCGGTGTGTCGTCGTTCACCTGCACTGTAAGCGAGCCGGTTGCCGCATCGGAGTCACCATCCGTGACCGTGAAGCCGATCGTCACATTCATGGTCTCTTCCGTCGTGCCGACGGTGGGGTGCACCAGCGGTTCCGACAGAGTGAAGGCGTAGGAACCGTCTGGCGCAACGTCGAGCACGAACACTGTGCTGCCTGAGATCACACCGGTCGCGGTGAGAATCGTGTGCCCGGCATTCGTCGTCGTAGCGTATTGCACTCCCTCCTGTGCGGCGAGCCCGCTTGGGGTCTTGTAGATCGCCATTACATTGGGGCCGGCAAAGCTGAGTGCTTTCAGGCCGTCCGCGCCCACCGTAAACAGCGACCCCGCGCCGCCCGACAAGACTTTCGCGTCGGCGACATCGCTCGTCCCTCCCGGATTGCCGGTAAACAGCGTCTGTGCATCGTCGTCCAGTACGGGGGTTGCCGTCACGACTTTCGCAACCGGTATGTCGTCGTCGACTGTCACGGTCAGCGTGCCGGTCGCGGCCGTTGCAGCCGTGTCGTCGGCGTCATAGACCTTGTAGCTCAGATTGAAGGCGAGATTGTCCTCGGTGCCCGCGATCGGATGCTGGACCGGCGACAGCAGCGTTACCGTATAGGTGCCGGTGACCGCATTGGTCAGGTCGACCTGGAATACATTGACGCCGCCGGCCGACGCGATGATCTGCGTGCCCGCCCCATTCGCCGTGTAGGTGTAGGTGGTGCCGTTCACCGTCTCCGATCCGGACACCAGCGCGATGTGGCCCGCGCCGTCCGCGCCATAATTGTGCGTCAGCGTCCCGGGCTGTGCGCTCGGTGTGTCGTCACCCAGGGCTGTGTCATGGTTGCCCGTGGCAAGGTCGTCCTCGTCGACCAGGGTTGCGGACACGCCCGCCGTCGCATGATTGTTGTCGCCCGAGAAGGTGAACGACAGGACCGCCTGCGAGGTGTCCCCGTCCGCGTCCTTCATCGTGTAGGTGAAGCTGTCCACTGTCCCGTCCGGCACCGACGCCTTCGGGGTATAGACATAGGAGCCGTCGCTGTTCAGCGTCAGCGTGCCATAAGCCGTCGCGATCGGGTTGCCGACCGTACCGCCCGTCACCGCCGTCACCGTGCCGGGCTGGTCCGCACCGACATGGTCGTTCGCCAGAACGCCATTGGCCGCGTTCGCCACGATCGCCGCGCCGCCTTCCGTCGCGGACTGACCGTCATTCACCGCAACCGGTATGTCGTCGTCGACTGTCACGGTCAGCGTGCCGGTCGCGGCCGTTGCAGCCGTGTCGTCGGCGTCATAGACCTTGTAGCTCAGATTGAAGGCGAGATTGTCCTCGGTGCCCGCGATCGGATGCTGGACCGGCGACAGCAGCGTTACCGTATAGGTGCCGGTGACCGCATTGGTCAGGTCGACCTGGAACACATTGACGCCGCCGGCCGACGCGATGATCTGCGTGCCCGCCCCATTCGCCGTGTAGGTGTAGGTGGTGCCGTTCACCGTCTCCGATCCGGACACCAGCGCGATGTGGCCCGCGCCGTCCGCGCCATAATTGTGCGTCAGCGTCCCGGGCTGTGCGCTCGGTGTGTCGTCACCCAGGGCTGTGTCATGGTTGCCCGTGGCAAGGTCGTCCTCGTCGACCAGGGTTGCGGACACGCCCGCCGTCGCATGATTGTTGTCGCCCGAGAAGGTGAACGACAGGACCGCCTGCGAGGTGTCCCCGTCCGCGTCCTTCATCGTGTAGGTGAAGCTGTCCACTGTCCCGTCCGGCACCGACGCCTTCGGGGTATAGACATAGGAGCCGTCGCTGTTCAGCGTCAGCGTGCCATAAGCCGTCGCGATCGGGTTGCCGACCGTACCGCCCGTCACCGCCGTCACCGTGCCGGGCTGGTCCGCACCGACATGGTCGTTCGCCAGAACGCCATTGGCCGCGTTCGCCACGATCGCCGCGCCGCCTTCCGTCGCGGA
>NZ_NSFW01000021.1:0-152940 GCF_002294905.1 Mesorhizobium sp. WSM4308
ATGATGACGTCGGGTGCTCGCCCGATCCCAGGGACGGTCGCCTGCCGCCGGGACTGCCGGCTGTGATGGGCCGCAGTCCCGGCCGCCAGACTACCTGATCCTTCTCAAACAATCCTAGGGCGAAGCAAGGAGCGAAGCGACGCGGCGCAGACCCTAGGATGGCGAAGTGTGGGCTCTACTCAGCCGCTTCTTCGATCCGCTCCATATCATCGTCCGACAGGCCGAAATGGTGGCCGATCTCGTGGATCAGCACATGGGTGACGATGTCGCCGAGCGTCTCCTCGTTTTCGGCCCAGTAGTCGAGCATGGCGCGGCGGTAGAGCGTGACGCGGTTCGGGCCTTCGCCGGTCTGCGGGTTCCAGCGCTCGGCGATGCCGCGGCCCTCGAACAGGCCGAGCAGGTCGAACGGCGTTTCCAGCGACAGGTCGTCCATGATCTCGTCGGTCGGGAACTCGGCGATCTGGATGACGATCTCGCCCGTCAGCTTGCGAAAATCTTCCGGCAGATGGGCGTAGGCCTCCAGCGCCAGGAACTCTATCTCCTCCATCGAGGGGGCGAGTTCGCCATGCCAGGTGCGGGTCTTGTAGATGCGGGCCATGCTTTGTCCTTTGATCCGGCATATAGGCTTTCGCACCGGGCGAGGCAAATGAAGCGGCAATTCCTGCCGCGGCACCTTTGCCGATGCCGAGGAATCGCTTAGGGGTCGGTTCCGGCCATCTCCTGGGGAGTTCTCATGCCGGACCTTTCCACCATCGGACTTTTCGCCATTGCCTGCCTCGCTTTGACCGCGACGCCAGGGCCGGACATGCTGCTGATCGCCTCCCGCAGCGCCAGCCAGGGGCGCGCCTCGGGCCTGGCGACCTATGCCGGCATCGCCGCCGGCACCTATTGCCACGCGCTGGCCGCCGCCTTCGGCCTGTCGCAACTGTTCCTGGCAGCGCCCATCGCCTACGACATCGTGCGCTATGCCGGCGCGGCCTACCTTGCCTATCTCGCCTGGAAGGCGTTCCGTTCCGACGGAACGGCATTTGCCCCGGTCGCCGGCCTGCCGCGCTATTCGCGAAGCCGGATTTTCCGGCAAGGCCTGCTGACCAATTTGCTCAACCCGAAGATGGCGCTGTTCGTGCTGGCGCTGTTTCCGCAATTCGTGCGCCCCGAGACCGGTTCCGTCGCCGGCCAGATCCTGCTGCTGGCGACCGTGCTCAATCTGATCGGGCTGATGGTCAACGGCCTGGTCATCCTGACCGCCAGCCGGATCGGAGCCGCCTTATCAAAACGCACGCGGTTCCGGCGGGCGCCGCAGATCCTGCTGGGAACCGTATTCGCGGGCCTGGCCGCACGACTGGCTTTCGGCGGCCAGCGCTGAAGCGCGTTTGCAGGAATAAATTCCTTATGACTCTGCTTGACTCTTCCGTCACCCTCTGGAATCAATAGGAACATAACAGGAACAATTGTGAGTGGACACTGACCGTCATGGCGATATCAGCCGTGGCGCGGGAGACTGTTTTTGCCCTGCGCCGCCAGATCGCGAAGATCGAGGGAACGCTGCCCGAGCGCCTGCAGGCGCCGGCTGGCGCGCCGCTTGATGCCGACGCCAGCGCCGATCTCACGATCGTCCGGCGCGGTCTTGCCGCAGCCTTGCCGGATGCCTTCCTGCCGATCGGCGTCGACCCTCTCGATGCCGCCCTGAGCGGTGGGCTGCCGAAAGCGGCGCTCAGCGAAATCCATGGCCTGGAAACCCGCGATGCCGGAGCCGTCGCCGGCTTTGCCCTGTCGCTCGCCAGCCTGATCCTCAAGCAGGCGCAAGGGCTGCCGGTGTTGTGGATAGGCACCACGGAGATCTTCCGCGAGGCGGGCTTTCCCTATGCCAGGGGACTGCAGGCCTGCTTCGGCATCGGGCCTGAGCAATTGCTGTTTTCCGAGGCGCCGAAACTCGTCGATGCGCTGTGGGTCGCCGAGGAAGCAGCGCGGATGACGGCGCTCGCCGCCGTCATCCTCGAAATCCGCGGCAACCCGCTGCGGCTCGACCTGACCGCGACGCGCCGGCTGCATGCGAGGGCGCAAAGTGCCGGCCGCCCCGTATTCCTGCTGCGGCAGGCGGCCGAGCCGGAACCGACGGCGGCGCCCGTCCGCCTCATCGTCTCGCCGGCGCCGGCCGTGCCGCGCAAAACCGTCGCCGGGCCGCTCGCCGGATCGATCGGCCGCACGGCCTTCACCATCAGCATCGACAAGAGCCGCACGGCCTTGCCTGGACAATTCACACTGGAGTGGAACCCCGATGAACGCGTATTCGACGAAAGAAGGGGCGAGGAAGGACGGACAGGCCGGGCAAAGAATCCTGTCCCTGTGGTTTCCCTATCTGGCGGCCGAAAGGATCCTGCGGCAGCGCCTGGGGCGGTCCTGGCGTTCCCGGCCCCAAGATCACCCTACGCCATCTCATCCGCCACTGGTGATCAGCCACCGCCAGGGCAACGCGCAGCGCATCTCAGCCCTCGACGAGCGGGCTGAGGCGCTGCACCTGAAGCGCGACATGGGCATTGCCGACGCGCGTGCCATGCATCCGTCGATCGACATCGTCGAGGCCGATCCGGAGGCAGACCGGCGCCTGCTCGAAGGCCTTGCCGACTGGTGCGACCGCTACACCCCGCTGGTGGCGCTGGATGGGGCGGACGGACTGTTTCTCGACGTCACCGGCTGCACCCATCTGTTCGGCGGCGAACGCGCCATGCTGGACGACATCCTGTCGCGCTTCTTCCATCAGGGGTTCGATGTCCGCGCCGGCCTTGCCCCGACGCCGGGCGCGGCCTGGGCGGCGGCTCGCTTTTGCGGCGAACGCATCGTTGTTTCAGGCGAGGAGGAAGCGCTGCTGGCGCCTCTGCCGCTCGCCGCACTGCGCATAGCGCCGGAAACCCGCGCCAGCCTGGAAAGTGTCGGCCTGCGCACGGCGGGCGCCGTCATGGCAGCACCGCGCGCGCCGCTTGCCCGCCGCTTCGGAGCCACCTTGCTGCTGCGCCTCGACCAGGCGCTCGGCCGTCTCGACGAAGCGGTCTCGCCGCGCCTTCCCGTGGCGCCGCTTTCGGTCGAGCGGCATCTCGCCGAACCCGTCACCCTGACCGAGGACATCGAGCGGCTGGTCGGCCTGCTGGCGACAACCTTGAAGACCGATCTCGAACGCCGCGGCGAGGGCGCGCGGAGGCTGGCGCTGCTGCTCTTCCGCGTCGACGGCGCCGTCAGCCGCATCGCGCTCGGCACCTCGCGGCCGATGCGCGATCCCCGGCTGATCCAGAAACTGTTCCATGAAAGGCTGGCCGCCCTCGAGCAGGACATCGACGCCGGCTACGGCTTCGATCTGGTGCGGCTTTCGGTGCTGGCGGCCGCCGCCTTCGACATGGCGCAGGCCGATCTGACGGGCGAGGTGACCGATGACGGCGCCGACATCGCGCTGTTCGCCGACCGCATCCGCGCCCGGCTCGGCGAGGGCGCCGTGCTGCAGCCGGTCGCGGTTGAAAGCCATCTGCCGGAGCGCGCCGTCGCCATCGTCCCCTTCAGCGAAGCGCCGCGCCGGACCACGCCGCCGAAGAGACCGGACAGGGTGCGGGCGCCTACAACCATCTTTCCGCCGGAACGGCCGATCCGGCTGTTCCGCGCGCCCGAGCCCATCGAGGTGCCGGCCACCGAAATGCCGGAGGGTCCGCCGCTGCATTTCCGCTGGCGGCGCGCGCTCTACCGCGTCACCCGCGCCGAGGGTCCCGAACGCATCGCCGCCGAATGGTGGCGCCAGGCGCCAGGCGACGCCGCGGCATCGACACGCGACTATTTCCGCATCGAGGATGCCGACGGCCGCCGCTACTGGCTCTACCGGCAAGGGCTTTACGGCGGCTCGCAAGCCGCGCCGCGCTGGTTCATGCACGGGGTCTTCGCATGAACGCGCTGACCGTCATTCCCTATGCCGAGTTCGGCATCCAGTCGAACTTCTCCTTCCTGCGCGGCGCCTCCAAGCCGGAGGAGCTGGTGGTCGCGGCCAAGCTCATGGGTTTCTCGGCGATCGGCCTTGCCGACCGCAACACGGTGGCCGGCGTGGTGCGCGCCTGGCAGCAGGCCAAGGTCGAAAAGCTTGCCTATCACCCTGGCTGCCGGCTGGTTTTTGGCGACGGCACGCCGGACATTCTCGCCTATCCCAGGAACCGGGCAGGCTGGGGGCATCTGTGCCGCATGCTCACCCAGGCCAATCTGCGCGACGAGACCGAAAAGGGCGCCACCCTTCTCCAGCGCGGCGACCTGCTCGAATGGGGGGATCTGATGTCGCTGGCGGTCATGCCCGATCTGGCAGCGGGCGCGCAGGACTGTCTTGCCTTGCTTGGCCAGCTCAAGGACCGTTTCGGCAGGGCCCTGCGGCTTGGCGTCTCGCCCTGTTATGCGGGCAATGACCGTTTCCGGATCGAGCAGGCAGCGGCGCTTGCCCAGAGCACCGGCATCCCGCTGATGGCGACCAACGATGTCCTCTACCACACCGCCGAACGCCGCCCGCTGCAGGACGTGCTGACCGCGATCCGCCTCAACACGCCGGTCGCCGAGGTCGGGCTGGAACTCAGCGCCAATGCCGAACGCCATCTGAAGCCGCCGCTGGAAATGGCCCGCCTGTTCCGCAGGCATCCGCAGGCGCTGGCCGAGACGCTGCTGTTCGCGCAAGAGCTGGCCTTCTCGCTCAGCGACCTCCAGTACAATTACCCCGACGAGCCGACGGAATCCGGTCTCGGGCCGCAGGCAGAGCTGGAAAGACTGGCGCGGGAGGGGGCGGCCAGGCGCTATCCCTCAGGCGTGCCTCATTCGGTGATCAAGCGCATCGAGGAAGAGCTCGCCCTGATCGAGCGCCTCAACTACGCCCGCTACTTCTTGACGGTCTACGACATCGTCAAATACGCCCGCAGCCAGGACATTCTCTGCCAGGGGCGCGGTTCGGCCGCCAATTCGATCGTCTGCTTCTGCATCGGCATCACCGAAGTCGGGCCGGACCGGATCGACACGCTGTTCGAACGCTTCATTTCCGAGGAGAGGAACGAGCCGCCCGACATCGATGTCGACTTCGAGCATGAGAAGCGCGAGACCGTCATCCAGTACATCTACGAGAAATACAGCTCCAAGCGCACCGCGCTCGCCGCCGCCGTCATCAGCTATCGCGGCCGTTCGGCGCTGGGCGAAGTGTCGAAGGCGATGGGCCTGTCGGAGGATGTCCGGGCGTCCCTGTCCGGCTCGATCTGGGGCTGGTCTACCTCCGAAGTCGGCGAGAAGGAAGCCCGCGCCGGCGGCCTCGACCGGAGCGACCCCACATCGCGCCATGTGATGGAACGGGCCAATGAGATCATGGGCTTCCCCCGCCACCTCTCCCAGCATGTCGGCGGCTTCGTCATCACCAGGGACCGGCTCGACGAGATCGTCCCCATCGTCAAGACGGCGATGGACGAACGCAAGATGGTCGAATGGGACAAGGACGATCTCGACTCGGTGAAGATCCTTAAGGTGGACATTCTGGCGCTCGGCATGCTGACCTGCCTGCAGCGCGCCTTCACTCTGCTTACGGACCACTATCCAAAAGCCCGGGATCCCTATGGCCGACCCTATGTGCTCGCCACCTTGCCGCCGGAAGACAGGCGCGTCTACGACATGATCGGCCGCGCCGACACGCTTGGCGTCTTCCAGATCGAATCGCGCGCCCAGATGTCGATGCTGCCAAGGCTCAAGCCAAAGGATTTCTACGACCTCGTCATCGAGGTGGCGATCGTGCGGCCGGGCCCGATCCAGGGCGATATGGTGCACCCCTATCTGCGCCGCCGACAAGGCAAGGAAAAACCCGAATATCAGAAACCGGAGCTCAAGGCGATTCTCGGCAAGACGCTGGGCGTGCCGCTGTTCCAGGAACAGGCGATGAAGATCGCCATCGTCGCCGGCGGCTTCAGGCCGGGCGAGGCCGACGAACTGCGCCGCGCCATGGCCACCTTCAAGCGCACCGGCACCATCGGCAATTACCGCCAGCGCATGATCGACGGCATGGTCGGCAAGGGCTACACCAAGGACTTCGCCGAGCGCTGCTTCAAGCAGATCGAGGGTTTTGGCGAATATGGCTTTCCCGAAAGCCACGCCGCCTCCTTTGCCTTGCTCGTCTATGCCTCCTGCTGGTTCAAGACCTTCTATCCCGACGTGTTCTGCGCCGCGATCCTGAATTCGCAGCCGATGGGGTTTTACCAGCCGGCGCAGCTGGTGCGCGACGCGCGCGACCATGGCGTCGACATCCGCGAGGTCGACGTCAATTATTCCGTCTGGGACTGCACCCTGGAAAAAGCGCCGTTCGATCCGGCCCGCATCCTGCCGCGCCATGCCGATATGCGCGGGGTCATCGAGACGAACCATGCGGTGCGGCTCGGCTTCCGGCAGATCAAGGGCCTTTCCAAGGAACGCATGGAGGATTTCGTAAAGCGGCGGGGTTCAGGTTACGAAACCGTCCGTGACGTCTGGCTGCGCTCCGGCCTCGATGTCGACGAGATCGAGCGGCTGGCGCAGGCCGATGCCTTTCGTTCGGTCGGCCTCGACCGCCGTGCCGCGCTGTGGGAAGTGCGCGCGCTGGGCGCCAGGAGTGCGGCCGAAAAGCTGCCGCTGTTCGACCAGCCGGCGCTGCGCCTGCGCGAGCTGGAGCCGGAGACGAAGTTGCCGAAAATGCCGCTCGGCGAGCATGTCATCCACGACTACCGCTCGCTCGGCCTGTCGCTGAAGGCGCATCCGGTCGCCTTCCTGCGCGAGCGGCTCGACCGCGCCGGGGTCACGCCCAATGCCAACCTGCCTTCGGTACGCGACGGCAGGCGGGTTTCCGTCGCCGGCCTCGTCCTGGTGCGGCAGCGTCCCGGCAAGGGCAATGCGATCTTCCTGACGCTGGAGGACGACAAGGCGGTCGCCAACGTCATCTTCTGGGAGCGGACCTTTAACCGCTTCCGGCCGATCGTCATGGGCGCGCGCTTCGTCAAGGTCACCGGCAAATTGCAGTCGGAATCCGGTGTCATCCATATCGTCGCCGAAAAGATCGAGGATCTGACGCCCTGGCTGACCGTGCTTCTGGAGAAGGTCAGCGGGGCCGGAGCGCCGGGCGCTTCCCCTCCAGCAGCGAAAGCTGAGGCTCCGATTCGCGACAGCCGACCCGCGATACGCAACGCGCCGGTCGGGCAGGATATTGCGATGCTGTCGGAAGAGGCGGAAAGCGTCATGCCCAAGGGGCGCAATTTTCAGTAGACAGGGCCACACGCACCTTCGTCATCCACGGGCGGAGCAGGAGCGAAGCTCCGTCGCGCAGACCCCTGGAGCTGCTCCGCAGCTCAAGGGATCCATGCCGCGACATCAACCGAAGAGTGCCACGGTCCAGAATTGCGTCTCTACACCGTGGGAAGAAAGGCACCTGGTTCTGGCCCGCTTTCGCGCGTCGCATACGTCACGGCATGGATCCCAGGGTCTCCGCGACGCCGCTGCGCGGCTGCTCCGCCCTGGGATAACGACGCGATGAATGGTACCGCCCCTACACCGGCCCCGTGAGCACCGGCCTACGCCGGCCGTAGCCTTGACTGACAAGCTACTTATGAGTGCTTCGGCCGGCGAAGGCCGCAAGCCCAGCAACCCATTGTTTGCAGGCCGGCATAACCTGAATATCGATATACCCTAAGACGGCCCACTCAGCTTCGGCGGCGCCAGCACATCCTCCGCCGACAGCGTCCGCGCCTCGGAGGGCAGCATGATCGGGATGCCGTCGCGCACCGGATAGGCGAGCTTGGCGACCCGCGAGATCAGTTCGCCGCGCTCTGGATCCCAGGCCAGCGGCCCCTTGGTCAGCGGGCAGGCCAGGAGTTCCAGCAGCTTGGGATCAACATTGATCTTCTTTCCGTCACGCCCATCAGCCGCCACTCTATTGCCTCCTGACCGACTATCTGAAGATGTGTTGAGATTCAGGTCAGGCCGAGTCGAAAATGGTGGCTTCCGAGAACCGGAGCGGAGCGTACTTTCCGTACGTGAGCACCGGAAGCGCAGGAAGCCGCCATTTGCAGGCCGGCATCACCTGAATATCGGCACATCTTACTGTAGGCTCGAGCCAAAGTCCTCATTCTCGCGCGCCAGCGCCATTTCGGTGATGGCGATCAGCGTTTCGGCGCGCGTCTTCAGGTCGGCGGCTTCGAGCAGCGCCTGTTTCTCGGCCGGGCCGTAGGGCGCCATCATCGACAGCGCGTTGACCAGCATGGCATTTTCGGCGCGGCTGACGCTTTCCCAGTCGGCCTCGAGGTCATTGGCCTGCAGATAGGCGCGGAACGCCTTGAGCAGTGCCGGCCGGTCGATCTCGTTCGCCGCCGGATCGTCATCGAGATCGGCGAGGAAGGGCGCCGGCTTTGCCTGGCGAAACGGCGTCTTGACCGTCAGTTCATGAGCGATGCGGAAGCGGAAAACGCCTTGCAGAGAAATCAGGTAACGGCCGTCGCCGGTTTCGGAGAAGGCGATGATGCGGCCGGCGCAGCCGACATTGCACAGTTCCGGCTCGCCATCCTCGCGCAGCGCGCCGTCCAGACGGGGCTGGATGACGCCGATCAGCCGCGAGCCGGCGACCGCTTCGTCCACCATCTGCAGATAGCGCGGTTCGAAGATGTTGAGCGGCATGCGCCCGCCCGGCAGCAAAAGCGCGCCCTCGAGCGGAAAGATCGGGATCGTCGACGGCAGATCCTTGGCCAGCCGGTAATGCGCGTTTCCCGCTTGCACCACATTCCTCCGATCGACTTCATTCGCCGCCCGCCGCCGGGATCGTCGGCTTGGCCGAAGTCAGCTTCCTAATCTGGCGCAGCCGCCGCCGACCACAAGCCCGTGCGACGAAACAGCCGCCGGCTCAGGAAAACAGCAGCGCCGACAATTTGCGCCGCGCGGCCAGCGTCGCCTCGTCGGTCATGCCCCAGGCTTCGAAAAACTGCAGCAATTGCGTCCTGGCGCCATCCTCGTTCCAGCCGCGGTCGGCCTTGATGATGGCCAGCAGGTTGTCGGCTGCCGCCGTGCGTTCGCCCCTGGCATTCTGGATCATGGCCAGGTCGAAACGCGCCTGATGGTCCTTGGGGTTTTCGGCCAGGCGGCGCTCGAACTCGGCCGGATTGCCCAGTTCCGCCGCTTGCGCGGCCAGCGCCATCTTGGCGCGCAGCGCGGCGAGAACAGGCGCGTCCTTCTTGGCCTCGGGCGCCGTTGCCAGCAAAGCCTCGGCGCCTTGCGTGTCGCCGGCCTCGAACAGCAGCTCGCCCAGCCCGGCGATCGCCTCGATCGTCTCCGGCGCCTGCGCAAGGATGGCGTCGAAAATGTCGGCGGCCGTCTGCATGTCGCCGGCCTCGCGCGCTTCCGTCGCGGCCGCCAGCGCCTCGGCCACGGCCGGAGCTTCATTGCCCTTGCCGCCGACCTTGGTGATGAATTCGGCGATCTGGCTTTCGGGGATGGCGCCCATGAAGCCGTCGACCGGCTGGCCGTCCTTGAAGGCGATGACGGCCGGAATCGACTGGATGCCCAGCTGGCCGGCGATCGAGGGGTGATCGTCGATGTTCATCTTGACCAGCTTGACCTTGCCGCCGGCGGCCCGCACCGCCTTTTCCAGCTGCGGCGTCAACTGCTTGCAGGGGCCGCACCACGGCGCCCAGAAATCGACGAGCACCGGCTGGCGGCGCGATTCCTGGATGACGTCGGCGGCGAAGGCGGCCGTCGTGGTGTCCTTGATGACATCGCCGGTGGCGGCGGGAGGCGCGGCATCGCCAAGCGCGACCTTTGCCGGCGCGGCTCCCGTTCCGCCATACTGAACGGTGGGCGCATACTGGCCGCCACTGCTGCCGAATGACCCGCCAAACGGCTTGTTGTCGCTCATCTCGTCACCCTTTCGGTCGCGCCGCCGGCCCGCGGGTCGGCGCCATGTCATTGGAAGTCGGTTTCGCCATGCATGTGGCGATCATGCCGAGACTTTCAAGATAGCAGCATCGTGCCCGGTTGCCTCGACGAATCTGATGAGATCGGCCGACGCGATCGATGTCGTCGCCTCATTGGTCAGCGGATGGGCGTTGATGACGGCATGCGCCATCAAATCCTCGTCGAGCACCAGCTTGACCCGGTGCGCCGTGTCGTTGATGACGCCGAAGACGGTGACGGCGCCCGGCGAGACGCCCAAAAGCTCCATCAGCATCTCCGGCTTGCCGAAGGAAACACGGCTGGCGGCGCCGATCAGCTGGTGGATCTGCTTGAGATCGACGACCGCCTCCTCGCCGACGGTGACCAGGTAGAAATTGTCCTTCTTGTCCTTCAGGAACAGGTTTTTCGTGTGCCCGCCGGCGATTTCGCCGCGCAGCGCCTGCGAATCGGCGACCGTATAGAGCGGCGGATGGCGTTTCGTCGAAACGGCGATGCCGAGTTCGGCGAGAAAGGCAAAAAGTTCGGCTTCGGTCTTCGGCATCGATCGTCTTCTTCGTCGTTTTTCCGCCTTGCCGTTTACGGCCAATGCGGTGGCCGACACAAGGCCATCGCACGACAGGCCGATGAAATCCCCGCGTCGCGGGCGGTTTGCCGGCATCCTTTGGCATGTTGAAAAAAGCCTGCGATTTCCCTGTTGCAATCGCCGCGCTCTTCAGCCATATAGGCCCGGCTTGCGGCCAAGACGCCGTGTGAGCGGGTGTAGCTCAGGGGTAGAGCACAACCTTGCCAAGGTTGGGGTCGAGCGTTCGAATCGCTTCACCCGCTCCAATTTCCTCAAGGGGAATCAAGTGCTAAATCGGCCGCCTTCGGGCGGCCGTTTTGCTTTTCGGGGCTCGGATCGTTCGGGGAAGCAATGCGCTGGATTTCCGGTTCGGACGACCGAAAGCCTCTGCGATAGCCGCCGGGCGGCTGCCCGGTCAGCCGGGCAAAGGCCTGCGAGAACGATGGCGCCGATTCGTAGCCGACCGCATGAGCGATTTCGTCGATGGTTCGATTGCTGTCCCGCAAGGCTTTGGCAGCGAGGTTGACGCGCCAGCGCGTGACATAGGCCAGCGGCGGTTCGCCAACCAGCCGGGCGAACCGCCGCGCGAAGGTGGCGCGCGATTGCGATGCGGCTTGCGCCAGGGATGCAACGGTCCACGGGACTGCCGGCTGCTCGTGGATGAGACGCAGCGCTTGCGCCACGCCTTTGTCGCGCAAGGCGCCGAACCAGCCCGCCGTTCCGATCGGCTGGCTTTCGATCCAGGCCCGCAGCAGGAAGACCAACACGCTGTCGAGAAGACGCGGCGCTACGATGTCGTGGCCGGTCAAGCCGCCACTTGCCTCGACCCGCAGCAGATCGGTTGCCAGCCGAAGCGGTTCATTGGCGGCGATCTGTGCGCGCGTCAGATGGATCAATGGCGGCAGCAGCGACACCATCGGGTTCGGCCCCGCGCCGTCCAGCGCATATTTGGCGCACAGAAGCGTCGTCCCGTCGTCTACGCCTGGCCGATCATCGGGATCGAGCGTTGCCGAAAGCACGGCGCCTATTGGCGACACCTGCGCATTGGCCGGGTCGCTGAGCGTGTGACCAACACCGCTGCCGACGAGAATCACGTCGCCCTCGGCCACACGAACGGGTCCGTCATTGCCCGCAAGGCGCAGCCAGCATTCGCCACGCTGCACGAGATGAATGGCGGTATTGCGCATGGGATCGACCGAGATGCCCCACGGACGCCGCAGCCTGGCCTTGCCGATCACCGCACTTCCCAGCTGTATGGAAGCCAGGACATCCGACAAGACGTCCACGTCCGTATTCCTTTCGCGAAAACCAAACAGGGCGCAATTTGAGACGATTGGATAAGGATATGCAAGTTCAAGCCATCGATCATCGCATCTCGGTCGATGAAAGTGCGGGGCGCGGTGAACCGGACCGATTCAGCAACCGGCTTCAAGCCATCCCAAGACAGGACAGATATCCATGCGTGATCAGCAATTCATCCAGACGTCCACAGCGCTCCACGATGCGACGCTCGAAGCGAATAAGGCCGTCGTGCTCGACTTCATTGAAAAGTCGGTGAATGAGGGAGATTTGGACGCGGCCGCCGTTCATTTTGGCGAGAGCTACACCCAGCACAATCCGAACATCGCCGATGGCGTCCAGGGGTTCCGGGATTATCTGCAGCAGCTTCGGCAACGTTTTCCCTTGGTCCGGGGCGAGGTCAAACGGATCTTCGCCGAGGGCGATTTCGTCATCGTTCACATGCACGCCAAACGAGAGCCCGAGGAAACCGGCATCGCCATCGTCGATTTCTTCAGGCTGGCGAAGGGCAAGCTCGTCGAGCACTGGGAGGTCCGTCAGCCTGTCGCGCAGGGCACTCTGCACACCAATGCCATGATCTGACCACCGGCGAGAGCGGACAGCTCGCGCGGCGCAGCTATCCCTCCATGGAGCGAAAAGCCGCGGCGGACCGCGGCTCTTTCGCTTTTCAGGCGGCTGGCCTACCGCGCAGCGATGCCTGGTGCACCAGCGATGTCCAGCTGTTGGTCGAGGCGAGGTGGCAGTAGAGCAGACCGAGCGCGCCGGACTTTCTGAGGTCGAGGAAGGCCTCGTCGCTCAGTCTGTTGAAGGCCGGCTCGTCGATCACCTGGAAATCGGTGAGGTTGAGCACTTCGCCGCCGTCCAGCGTCACCTTGCTCTGGCGCGGCGCGAACAGGCCATGCGCGTCGATCCTGTCGATCATCTCGCGGGTGGCTCTGAAGTCGATCTGGAACTTGTCGCAGAAGGCGAGCGCCTGCCTGGTTGCTTCGGTCGGCTGGTTGCCGCTGAAGAACGGCGCGATCTTGTCATCGCGGAATGGCGCCATGAGCTGGTCGATGACCCGCTCGCTTGCCCTGTCCACGCACAGCGTCAGCCGGCCTGCCGTGGTCGGGTCCTCGGCAAGGATGAAGGGATAGCGGCGGACATAGGCGGGGACGTAATGCGGCGCGGTCCACCGGCCGTCGGCATCGACGAACAAGTTCTCGCCCTGGCGCACGCCGGTGATGATGACAGGGGATTTGGCCGGGCCGATGAAGACGATCGGGTAGGAGCGCATCGCCGCCGGCATTTCCGACGCCACCACCGGAATGGCATGCGCGGTGCGCGCGAAGGCAAAGTCGCCGCGCGCGGTCAGCCCCAGCGAGCCGTGCCGCGCTGGGTTGAGCGCTTCGGGCCTGGAATAGAACAGCGGCATGGCAGCATCCGCCGGCGCCGCTTGCGTCTTCGCCCCGATATCAGCCATGGTCCGTCCCTTTCTCCCGCCGGCCGATCAGGCCGGCTCCTCCACATCAGACCCCAGGACTGGCATCTGCTCTTGTTGCGCTGATCTTGGTTGGGCCAAGACTCCGGCGCAGGGACAAAGTACTACAGTGTCCGTGGCGCGCATAAAAGCACGGCCGCCGTGGTATTTTGCGATGAATTGTCTCGCCCGGGCCTCGGGGCTGCTGCCAGCCTATGGACAGCCTGCCGCGAAGCGGCGACATTGCGCCCGGCAACAAGCGGAGTGAGACAGACGGTATGGCGTCGGTATCGGATTTCAAGCAGGCGGTTGGGTCGGTTTTCACTGTTGCGATTGGCGGCAGGGCGGTTTGCCTCGAACTGACGGCCGTTCACCAGATCGCCTCCAGCCCACGCCCTGGCGGCGGCTTCACGCTTCTGTTCAAGGGGCCGCGCGATATAGGCCTGCCGCAGGCCATCTACCACCTCACCAGCGATGCGATCGCCGACGACATCTTCATCGTGCCGGTTTCAGCCGACGCGACCGGCTATCAGTACGAGGCTGTCTTCAACTGATTTTGATTTTCGACGGTCCGGTCGGTCAGGACGACGATCAGGGCACAGGGCGGTTCGGAGGGGCGGCTCGACATATGATCGACTATATCCAGATCGCCGGCGTCCTTGACGAAGCAGCATGCTGCGCGCTGTGCGCGGAAATTCGGGCTGCCTCGGGCCGTCCGGCCGGCCTGATGGGGCGTCCCGATCAAAAACCGGCATGGCCCGAAGTCCGCCGCACCAGGCGCGCCGAGGTCTCGGAAGCGACCGAAGGGCCGGTGAATGCCCTGTTGGCGCGGCAGAAGACGGCTCTGGAACGGCATTTCGGGCTCGCGCTCGGCACCTGCGAAAAGCCGCAGTTTCTTCACTACCGGGAAGGTGATTTCTTCGTGCCGCATCAGGATGGCAACACGCCGCTCATTCACGACGAGTCGCGGTTCAGAAAGATCTCGGCGGTGATTTTTCTCAACCGTCAGTCGGACGATCCTTCGCCCGAAGGCTATTCCGGCGGCTCGCTGGTCCTGCATGGGCCATACAGCGGTCCGAACCTGCGCGTCACCATGCCGGCGTTGCCGGGCTCGCTCGTTGCCTTCCGTTCGGAAACGACGCACGAAGTCACACCGGTCACGCGCAACGAACGTTTCACCATCGTGTCGTGGTATCGCGGCGCGTGAGAGCACCAGCGCTTGACCGGGGAGGACACACCATCAGGTCGTAAACGCCCTTGTCCTCGGCGACGGCGAAGCCGAGCCTGGCATAGAGCTGTCTGGCCGGATTGTTCTTCTCGACATGAATCGACGCTGATTTGCCGGCTAACCATGCCTCGTCGATAAGGTCGCCGAGCAGTGCCGCGCCGAGCCCTTTGCGCCGATGCGCCGGCAGAAGGGCGATATCGATGATGCGATGCTGGGTCGGCCAGCGCTCGATATAGAGGCGACCGATGTCGTCTCCGTCACGCATGATCACCAGCCAGTCGGCCGCGGGATAGTGTTTGATGTAGTGCGCGTGTTGCGCCCGGAACTGCATGTCGAGGAAGGCCGCCTTCTGCTCGTCGGTCCAGGACGTCACCGCGAGTTCCTCGGCGCGGGTCGACGCATAGAGCCGTGACAGGAACGGCAGATCGGCATCCGTAGCCGGGCGAAACGACAGCCCGGCGCCAACCGCCCGCATCCAGCCGATTGATGCCGCTTCAAACACCTGCAGACCGGTCATCGACAGATCAGGGGCGGGCCGGGAAAATGCCCTGCAAGGCGATGCAGAAGTTGAGAGTCAGGTACGGCATCATGTTGTTGTGCGGCAGGTCGCCGCCCGTTGGCTGCACCGCATTGCTGTTCAGCGGCGTCAAATTGGCGTTGCTGGTCTGGTAGACCGGTCCGCCCGCCGACCGCGCCAGTCCCGTGGAGGCCGACGGCGCGAACAGCAGCGCCGGAGGAATGGCGGCCATCAGCGAATGCACATGTTGCGGCATCTCGGTCTGTAGCAGCGCTACCGTCGTCGATCCCCCGGTTTCACCCAGGAAGTGATCCGATCCGCCAGCGGCCTGGCCGGGCTGCATCGGCGCATTGCCCTGCATGTCAGGCAAGGCAAAGTTCGATTTGCCATCGCCGCCATAGGTTGTGCCCAGCAGCGAGAACAAGGCGGTGTTTTGCGAGATCGGCATGAGCTGACCGTCGCAGGTCGCCCAGCCCGTGGGGGCGAAGTTGAACGGGAAAATTCGGATTTCCGCGACGAATTGGTCCGACATGGTCCTGTCCTATGTTTGGCTCGGGAAAACGCCGAACAGTGAAATGATGAAATTGATGCAAAGATAGGGCTGCAAATTGCTGTGCGGCTGGCTGCCGCCCGCTGGCGTCATCGACGACGGCCCCAGCGCCACGGTGGGAGCGATCGCGGAGTAGACTTTGATCGTGGACGACTGGGCAAGCACGTTGTTGCCCGGGGCGCTGGCGCCACCGATATTGGTTGTCGCCATGAACGGGTGCGAGTGCGAGGCGATCTGCTGCGTTGTAAGCGTAACCTCTTCTACACCCGCCATCTGCCCGATCACGTACCCGTTGCCTTGATGCAGCGGCAGCCGGCCCGACAGGTTCGGCAGATTGAACGTCTCTTCCCCGTCACCGCCATAGGTGGTGCCGATAAGTTGGAACAGCGTCTCATACTCCGAGATAGGCAATGTCTGGCCTTGGCAGAACATCCAGCCGTTCGGATTGAAATTGCCGGCGAACATGCGAATCTCGCCCACATAGGCTGCCATCGTTCGAACTCCTTCAATTTCGCGAGGGAAAGATGCCGACCAGGGCGATGCAGAAATTCAAGGTCAGGTATGGCTGCATGTTTTCGTGCGGCTGGCTGCCGCCGATACTGCTGACTTCGGTTGGGATCATGGTCGTCAGATTCGCCGGTGCGCCATAGAGCTGATTGGCCGGGCCCAGATAATTGTTGGTGGCAATCACCTGGTCACCATCCACCGTCGAGGCGCTGGCCCCATGCACATGGGACGGCAATTCCTGGACGGTAAGCGTATGCGACGGCTCGCCGCCCTGTTGACCAAGGAAAAATCCTTCGCCGCCCATATGCGTCGGCACCCGGCCCTGCAGATTTGGCAGCGCGAACGTGGTTTGCCCGTTGCCGCCATAGGTCGTGCCCAGAAGAGAAAACAACGCCTGGTTCTGGTTTATAGGCAGAAACTGCCCATTGCAAAACGCCCAACCCTTGGGGGGGAAGTTGAACGATACCAGTTTTATTTCCGATAGATATGGCTCTGCCATACGGGCCCCCTCCAGCTTCTATCCGATGCCGCTAATATGACAGATCAGATAGAAATGTCGACATGAATCTTGTGTATTCGCAACTGCTAAACTACCGCTAAACTTGATCAGGGCAGCGGTGGCACCGTATTGACGATGTTGATCGGTCCCGACGTCGCCACGGTTGTCGTGGCCGGATTCAGGTTGTTGTCCGTGACGACCTGCTCGGCCGTTGGAGCTGCGGAGACACCCCTCGACAGGTTGATCGTCGAGGTACTGGCTCCGCCGGATACCGCCAGGAAGACGTCACTGCCGTTCGCCGGATCGCCATTGGAGAAGTCATTGCGCTGAGTCCCGGAACCGCCGACCAAAAGGTTGATGACGCCATTGTCGCCGGCCAGGCCCGAGCCCGCGACGACGTAGAGGCCGGTGAAGGCATTGGAATCGCCATTGCTGGTCGTATTGCCCTGCACCGTGGCATTGATCGTGCTGCTGCCGGAAATTTGGGAGATCTGTATGCCGGCCGTGTCGTAGTGCGTGAGAATGTTGTTCAGGATCGCGACGGTGAAGGTACCGTTGTCCTGGCTGTTGATGTCGATATCGTTGGAGCCGATGCCGCTGCCCGAATGGGCTGTGCCGGCGACGCCGATCGTATTGCCCGAAATCGTGCCGTCGAATATCGAATTGCCGCTGCCGCTGCCCTTGTTCACTTCGATGACGTGCGACTTGATGCCGGTTCCACCATTGGCGGCATGCATGTCGAACGTGTTGTTGGCGATATTGAAGGTGACATTGCCAAGGCTGGCGATGTCGAAGGCGGTGCCGCCGCTCACGGTCACAGGGTGGTTGTTGGTTACCGTGTTGCCGACCAGCTGGACGTCCATGTTCGTCCCGACCCCGCCTGTCGCGGCAACGAGGTTGGCGCGGGCTGTCGTCAAAGCGCTGTTGGAGACGGTCAGGTTCATGGCGGTGCTGCCCGCGTCGGCCTGGAAGTTGATGCCGTCGTTCATCCCGGTACCGTTGTCGCTCCTGCCGCCGATGGTGGAGCTGTCGATCGTCAGCCGGTTCAGCGTGCCGGTGTTGTTCTCGACCATGATGGTGTTGGTATAGCCGCCGCTGATGTTCGAATTGGTGATCGAACCGGAGCCCAGCAGGTTGGTCAGCCGGATCGCATCCTCACCGACATTGGCGAAGGACGCCAGCCCGTCGGACAGGCTGTTGCTGGTGCCGCTGTCGCCGCTGATGACGCTGTGGTCCAGCGAGAAGCCGGTGACGTTGTTGCCGCGGATCGCGAAATTGCCGAAGTCGTTGAGCTGCATCCAGGCGAGCTGCACACTCTTCGTACCGTTGAGGAAGATGCCCGTGCCTTGCGTGGCGGAGCCGTCGGCGCCGCTCTTGTTGGCGATGGTGCCGCCCGTGCCGGCCGAGCCCGTTCCGGTCACATGCAGGCCGCCATTGCCGGCCGCCGTGCCGGTGTTGACCAGGATGATGCCGTCGGCGCTGCCGCCATTCGACGAGATGCTCTGGAAGACCAGGTTGCCCGAGCCGATATTTGTGTTCTCGACATCGAGTGCCGTGCCGGTCGTTGACGTGATCGTGTTGCCGCTGCCCTGCACCGTCACCGTGCCACCGCCTGTGGCGTTGAAGCCGGTGCCGCTGGTGGTGTTGATGACCAGGCCACCGCCGGTGAAGTTGATGGTCGCATTGGTATTGTTGGTCAGGTTGACGGCGGTGTTGGTGCCGGTCGTCAGCGATTTGCCGGCACCGGAGAAATTGATTGTGCCGCCGCTGTTGGCGTTGACGAGAATGCCGTTGGTGGTGGCGCCGGTGGCGGTAAGATTGCCGGACAGTGTCGTGGTACCACCGGTGCGGTTCTGGATGGCAACGATGTTGTTGGCGTTGTTTTTCGAAATGGTGCCGGCATAGGTGATGTTGCCGGCGCCGCCATCGACGTTGAAACCCACGCCTGTCGGGTTGGTGATCGAGGTGCCGGCGCCGAAGCTGAAGGCGCCGTCCGAGCTGGTAACGATGTCGATGCCGGCGTCGCCGCCGTTCAGCGTCGTCGTGCCATTGAAATTGTAGGTGCCGTCGGCATTGGAGAACTGCAGGCCGATGCCGTTGCTGGCCGACAGCGTGCCGGTCTGGAAGGTCAGCGTGCCGACGGAGTGGGTCGACACGTTGACCATGGCACCGCTGCCGCCCTGGGTGATGTTACCGCTGTAGGTGACGTTGGCCGTGCTGCCGGACACGTTCATCGCCGTCCCGGTCGTATTGGTGATCGAGGTGCCGGTGCCGAAGCTGAAGGTGCCGCCCGAACCGGTGAGGATGTTGATGTTGGCGGTGCCGCCGTTCAGCGTCGTCGTGCCGTTGAAATTATAGGTGCCGTCGGCGTTCGAGAATTGCAGGCCGGTGCCATTGGTGGCCGACAGCGTGCCCGTGTTGAAGGTCAGCGTGCCGGTATGGGCGCCGAGGACGTTGACCATGGCGGCGTTGTTGGCCTGGGTGATGTTGCCGGCATAGGTGGTGTTCACGCTGCCGCCGCTGACCAGGAACGCCGCGCCCGTCGCACCGCTCAAGCCACCGGAGCCGAGGCTGACCGTGCCGGTGACAGCGGTCAGGCTGACATTGTTGGTGCCGCCGGTCGACGTCGTCGAGGTGAAAGTGACGCCGGCGGCGATGCCATTGAGATTCACCGCCTGCGCGCCGGCGGAATTCACGGCGCCGGTCGTGACATTGACCGTGCCGCCATTGCTGGCGCTGAAGCCCGCCGTGCCGTTTGTCAGAATATTCAGATTGGCGAAGTTGACGGTCGAAGCCTTGCCGGCGTTGTCGATCGACACCGCGGTGCCTGTCATCGTCGTACTGGTACCGAGATTGACGGCCCCGTTGAAGCTGACCGTGTTCGCCGCGGTCGCGCCGGAAATGGCTATGCCGCTCGCCACGCCATTCGCCGAGACCGGCCCACCGAAGGTGACGCTGCCGCCGCCGCGGTTGGCGATGCTGACGGCGTTGCCGGCCGTCGCCTTGGTGACCGAGCCGCCATAGGTGATGACGGCATTACCGCCGGTCACGTTGAACGCTGTGCCCGTCGCACCGCTCAGCGCGCCGGAGCCGAGGTCGACCGTGCCGGTGACATTGGTCAGGCCGACATTGTTGGTGCCGCCGCCCGACGAGGTCGAATCGAGCGCGATGGTGGCGGCGACGCCGGAGAGGCTGACGGCCTGGCCGAGGGTCGAATTCACGGTCTCGGCGCCGCCGGTGGCGGTGATGCCCATCGTGCCGCCGGTGCTGGCGATGCCGGTGCCGGTCGTGGTGTCGACGGTCAGCCCGCCGGTGAAGCTGGTCGTGCCGCCGCCCTGCGAGAGACCGCTGCCGCTCGTCGTGTCGATGTTGGCGAGGCCGCTGACGTTGAGCGTGCCGCTGGCCCAGCCGATGCCGCCGCCGGTGGTGGCGGTGTTGTTTATCGCCACCGTGTTGAAGTTGAAGGTGCCGGTGTTGGCGTTGATGGCGCTGATGCCGGCGCCCGACGTGTTGGAAATGCTTGTCGCGCCGGTGACGGTGAAGGTGCCGGCAACGCCGTCGAAAATGATGCCGCTCGCGCCGCCGCTGGCCGTGACGCTGCCGACCGTCATGTTGACGGTCAATGGGTCGAGGTTGAACGCCGTGCCGTTGGTGGTGTCGACCGAGCCGCCGCTGCTGTTCAGGGTGAAATTGGTATTCGCGCCCTTCGTGTCGACCAGGAGACCGGTGCCGCCATTGCTGGCGACGGTGAAGGTGCCGAGGTCGAGCGTGCCGCTGGTGTTGGTGAAGGCCAGGCCGTTGCCTTGGACGCGTGCGCCCGTCGTGCCGACATCGAGCGTACCGACGCTGACCGTGCCGCCGGCTCCAGTGGAATCGAACGTAACGTTGTTGAAGGCAATGCCGCCTCCGGTGCCGCCGGTGACCGTATTGCCGGAGAAGGACCTGACGGCGATCGAGTTGCTTGTCGGGCCGATGTTCTGGCCGGCGAAGGACGCGGCCAGCGCGGCTCCGGTCGACTGCAGCGTGTTGCCATCGATCGAGAGCAGCAGCGTGTCGGCCGGCGCGCCGGTGGTGATGAAATCGAGCGCCCGGCCGCCGGCGGCGATGTCGTTGTCCCTGACGAAGAAACTGGAGGCGGCCGATGCGTTGCCGGAAATGCCGGCGCCGGTGCCGGTATTGCGGATGATGAGGTTCTGGATGCCGCCGGTGATCGTCCCGGCGCCCGATGTCGCCAGGTTGATGACCGAGGTGGCGTTGTTGGTCTGCAGGATGGGCCGCAGCGTATCGATGCCGCCCGGCGCCGCAACGATCGGTGAATTCTGCACCGTGGTGAAGTGGAACGCTGCCGACGCGCCACCGCTGGTGTCGACACCGAGCTGCGAGACATCGATGGCCGCGTCGCCGCTCTTGAAGGCGAGCAGCACCTGACCGTCATCGAGGTTGAACGCGGTGCCGCTGAGGTCGATGGTTTCTTGGGCACCGTTGACGTTCTGGTCGATCAGCACCACGACATTGGCGGTGGACGCCTGCGCTCCCAAATAGCTGCCCGGATTGGCGAGGCTGCCGTCGCCGGTGCCGCCGGATGTGACATAGTAGACGCGGACGGGCGAAAGGTTCGACGTGTCGCCGCTGAAATTGACGTCGTTGAAATTGTAGTCGCCGTTGGTCGGCAAACTATCGGTGGCGTGGATGACCTGGCCGCCCGTGGTCGCGATGGTCGATTCGGCCGGGCCCTGGCCGTCGCCGAACACCAGCTTGGCGTTGGTGGCGCTGGAGAACTGGACGCCATAGCCGACATTGCCGATGGTCGAGGTCTGGGCGCCGCCGGGATTGACCGTGTCGCCGAGCTGGATGATGCCTGTGCCGGTCGTGCCGGCCATGTCGATGCCGATCGTGCCGGCGAAGCTGCCGCCGTCGACGTCGAAATCGCCCGCCGTGATGTTGCTGGTGCCGAGCGATGCGCCGTTGAGGTCGAAGCCGATAGCGTTCGCGGCATTGAGCCCGACCGTCAGGCTGGTGAAGTCCAGTGCCGAGCCGAGCGCGCCGGAAATATCGACGCCGCGCGAGGTGATGCCTTGCAGGTTTACCGCGCCGAGATCGAGCGAGCCGCCGTTGACATCGTTGAGCGATATGCCGGTCGCAGCACCGTTGCTCGAAATCGTATCGAAATTGATGCCGGCCGCGGCGATGGTCACGCCGTCGAGGTCCAATGCGGTGCCCGTCCCGGTGGTGATGGTATTGCCGCTGCCGCTGACGCTGACCGTGCCGCCGCCGCTGGCGCTGAACGCCGTCGCGGCGTTCGTCGTGATGTCCAAACCCTCGAAAGTGATTATGGAACCGGCGTTGTTGGTGAGCGAGACACCATTGCCGCCGACCGTCACCTCGTCGGAGAACGTGATCAGGCCGCCGGTATGGTTTGCGATGCTGACGCCGCCGCCGGTCAGCGTGCCCGGTGTCGCGCTGTTGGGCAAAGTGCCGCGCGTCAGCGTGATGTTACCGGCGCCGCCATTGGCGTCGAGCAGCGTGCCGGCGACATTGATGTTGTTGTCGAGAATGGACAGGTTCGAGTCGAGGCTGGCGACCTTGAAGGCCGTGCTGCCGGTGGCGACATTGCTGACCGTCACGCCCTGGATGGTGATGCCGCCGGCATTGTTGAAGCCACCCGCGCTCTGGTCGATGGCAAAGACCGAGCCGCTGGCGCCATTGAAGTTGAAAGCGGTGTTGCTGACCTGGTTGCTGCCGAGCAGATGCAGGAAGTCGGCCGTGCCGGTGACCACGCCTTCATTGCCGGTGACGTTGCCGCCGGTGGCGCCGAGATTGCCCTGGACATTGACCGGCTGGAGCGTGCCGGAGACGGTGATGGCGGTGTTGTTGCCGAACCCGGTGATCGACTGGCCCGAATCGAGCGTGAACGGCGTGCCGCTGAGATCGACGGTGCCGACGAAGGCGAAGGTCTGCGTGCCGGCCAGGGCATCGGCGGCGGCGACCGAGATGGTCGTCACCGCGGCGCTGAGCCCGTAGGTGCCGGCGGCGATCACGCCACCGTTCTGCGAGACCATGATGGTCCCACCAACCGCGCTGGGCAGATTGGCGTTGCCGGTGAAGGCGACATCGTCGAAATCGTAATTGCCCAAGGCCGGATCGAGGCCGACCGTGTTGACGGTGAAGGCGCCAACGGCCGTGGCGCTGATCGATGACTGCAGCCCGTCGGCCGAAGTGCCGTCGCCGAAGGTGAAGTTGGCGTTGGCCGAGGTCGCCGTGGTGTGGTCGCGCGCCAGGTCGACGCCGATGCCGAGATTGGTGACGCTGGAGCCGCGCCGGAAGCTGATGGTCCTGTTGCCCGTCGTCGACGACAGGTCGATGCCGCGCGAGGTGAGGTCGCCGTTGCCGGTAATTGCCGTCACGCCGAAATCGGACGTGGTCGACGAACCGTTGAAGTCGATGCCGGTCTGGTTGGCACCGGCACCCATGGTCACGTTGGTTGTGCCGAAGGTCACGTTAGCATTGGTGCCGGAGAAATTGATGCCGGCCGCGTTGGCGGCCGAGCCTAGAGTCACGCTGGTCGTGCCGAAGGTCAACGAACTCGCAAAGGTACCGATGTCTATGCCATTGCCACCGGCACCCGACACCGTGACCGCGCCGAAGGTGGCACTGGAGCCGCCGGCGATGTTCGAAACCGACAGCCCGTTGCCTATCGCGTTGGTGATCGACAAAGGCGCGGTGGCGTTGAAAATAGCGCTTTCGCCGGGGGCGCCTAGGCGGGTGAGGACTACGCCGCCACCGCCAGTGGCCGTCATCGCCGAGCCACTGAAACTGATCGTACCGCCGGTCAGCGTTGACGATGTGCCTATAGCGAAGAGGTTACCGGTGCCCGTTGAGGTGATACTGCCGCTGAAGGCCACCGAGCCGCCGGTGATGCCGTCGACCTTGACCGCTGTTCCGGGCGCGGTCGCCGAACTGGAAATATTGGCCGAGACCGTGATCGCAGCGCTGCCGCCGGAGACGACGACGCCGTTGCCGGTACCGGAGTTGGTGATCGTGCCGCCGATGGCAATGGTGCCGGTGTTGTTGGCCAGGCTGACATCGGCGGCGTTAACACTTGTCGTAACCAAGTTGTTGACGCTGACGGTCGCCGCACTGTTCTGCACCACGAAGCCAGAAACGCCGAGGGCGGTGGTATCGATCTTCGTCGTGCCGTTGAAGCTGTACGTGCCGCCGGCGATGTTGGTGAGGCGGATGGCGTCGCCGCTGATACGGAACAGATCGACATTGCCGAAGGTGACGTTGCCGCTGCCGGCACTGATGTTCTCGATGACGATGCCAGTAGAAGCGCCGCCGCCCGAGCCATCCACGTTGACGCTGGCGAAATTCACGCCGGCGGCGCCGATGGTCATTCCGGTGCCGCCGATGAGAATTCCCTTCTCATCCGGCCCGAGGCCGGTTGCTACGGTGTTGGTCCCGGTCACCGTCAGCGTGCCGCCATTGACAGCGCTGAAGCCGTAGCCGCCATCCGTGGTCAGGTCGAGGCCGCCGGTGAAGTTGATCGTACCGCCGGTGTTGCCGGTCAGGTTGATCGCATTGGCCGCACCGGTGCTGGCGGTGATCTTGCCGCCGAAGGTGGCGGTGCCGCCGGTCATGTTGGAAATTCTCACCGCGCTTGCAGCGGCGGTCTGGCTGATGGTGCCGTTGTAGGTGACGTTGGGCGTGGAGTTGGTGATCGAGAAGGCGTTGCTGCTCGTACCGGCGATGGAGCTTCCGGCCCCGAAGGTCAGGGTTCCACTCGAGCCGGCAACGATACCGACGCCTATGCCGCCGCCGATAATATCGAGGTCGTCGAAAGTGGCGGTGCCGTCGAAATCGTTGGCGAACAGCCCGACATTGCCGGCATTGGCGATCGTCGTATTGCCGGTGAAATTGACGGTCGCGCTTGAATTAACCAGCGCGATGCCGGTCTGGCTCGCATTCTGGATGTGGAGACCGTCGACCGTCACCGTGCCGGTCACGCTGTCGAGGACGACGCCTGTCGCGGCGCTGCTGACCGTCACGCCGTTGATCGTTGCGCCGGCGATGCCCGTTCCATCGATTGCGGTGGCGGAACTGCTGGCGGTGAGGTTCGCGACGAGGTTGCCATTGGCCAGGTCGATGGTGTTGCCGGCCGAATTGTTGAGCGTCGCGCCGCCATTGCCGAAAGGATCGGCCTGGAATTGCGTGCCACTGATGACATGCGTGCCGGTGACATTGGCGGGCGGCGCGCCAAGGCTCACCGAAGCGCCATTGGCGAAGGAAACGATCGACTGGCCGTCGGCCAGCGTAAAGCCGTCGGCATCCGTATCGATGTTTCCGGCGCCGTTGTTGACCAGCACGAAGATCGTGTTGGCGGGAGCCGCCAGGGCGTCCGCCGCGGTGGCGTTGATCAGGTCGTTGACGCTGGAGCCGTCGCCAGCGCCGGTGCTGGCGGCGCCGACGAAGACGACATTGGCGATGTCGAACAGCTGCGGACCGTTCAGCACCGTGGTGTTGAAGGCATAGGTGCCGCTGCCTGGCAACAGGCCGCGCATGTCGAGCGACGCCGTCGTGCCGGTGATCGACGCGCCGCCGGCCGCGCCGAACGAGAACGCCGTGTTGGCGGTGGTGCCGGCCGCGCCATTGGTGCCCATCTGCACGCCGGTGTCGACACCGGCGATGATGCCGCCGCCGATCGTCACCGAGCCGCCATTGGTGCCCGACAGGTCGATGCCGATCGAGGTGCCGCCGGAACTGCCACTGACGTCGAGCGTAGCGGCGGTGAAGGTCGAGGTGCTGCCCGACAGGTCGAGGCCGGTGGAGCAGTTACACAGGCCAGTGATATCGATGTCGCCGAAGCTGATGATGCCGTTGCTGCCAACGACGTCGATGCCGCTTCCGAACGGCTGGTCGATGGTGACCGCGCCGCTGAACGAAACAGCGCCGGTGTTGTCTTCCAGCCAGATGCCGTCGCCGGGATCGGTTATGCTGACCGGTCCGCTGAAGGTGAGCGTGCCGGCATTGTCGGTGGCGAGGATGCCCTCGCTGTCGATATGAGTCAGGGTGACCGGCCCGCCGAACGTGACCGCGCCGCCGGAATTCTGGACGTCGATACCGACACCGCCCGGGGCGGTGATGTCCGAGATATCGACGGTTCCGAACGTGAAATCGCCGGTGCTGTCGAATATCCCGAGGCCGCCGAGCAAGGTGTTGCTGACCGTCGTTGCGCCGGAAACGGCGAAATTTCCCGACACGCCTGCAAACGACGCGCCGAAAAGGCCGCCGTCCTGCGTCAAGCTGGTCAGCGTCACGTCGAGATCGGCGCCGAATAGCGCGACGCCGCCGCCACCGTTCCCGGAGATCGTACCGCCGGTGGTAGTGAACGTGCCGGCGGTGGAGGAGACGTTGACGCCGAGGCTTAAATTGCCGGATGCGTTCAGGGTCTGGAACGCGTAATTTCCGTCGCCGTTGATGGCCAGGCCGGCGCCATTGCCCGAAAGCCCTGTCGCGCCGTTGAAGGCATAGGTCCCGTTGCCGTCGATGCGCAGGCCGGCGCCGCCATTGCCGGTCGCGGTCACGTTGTTGGCCGCGACATTGCTGGCACCTTCGAACAGCAGCCCGTCCAGGCCGGCTCCGCTGACATTGACGCCGCTTATCGTCACCCCGGTGACGTTGTTGCCATGGATGCCGGTGCCGCCGCCTGGATTGGCGTTCGAGACGTTGAAGTCGAGCAGCGAGGTGCCGCTGGCGAGCGTGACGGTGTCGGCGCCGGCCGAACTGGTCAGCGTCGCCGCGCCGCCGGCGTCCGAGATGGTGCCGGTATGCGAAATGTTATCGCCGGTCACATTGACCGGGATGCCGCCGAGCGAGAAGGTCCGCCCGTTGCCGAACGAGGCCAGCGTCTGCCCGGCGCTCAGCGAGAAACCGTCGGTGTCGTCGATGGCCGTGCCGCGATTGACCAGCACGAAGATCGCCGTGCCGTCGGTGTTGGCATCGGCTGTCGCGATCGAGGCGAGGTCCAGCAGGGAGGAGCCGGTGCCCGAGCCGGTCGCCGTGGCGCCGACGAAGATCACATTCTGCACGTCGAACAGCTGCGGACCGCTGAAGGTGGTCGAGCCGAACGCGTAGTGGCCGAGCGTCTGGTTCAGCCCGCGCGCGTCGAGCGACGCGGTGATGCCGGCAATGGAACCGCCGCCGAAGCTGAACTCGGCATTGGCCGACCCGGCCAGCGAGCCGGCTATGCCGAAGCGCACGCCGGTGTCGACCCCGGCGATGGCGCCGCCATCGGTGATGACGATCGTTGCCCCGCCCGAGGTCGGCGAGGAGAGATCGATACCGATCGAGCCGGCGGAGCCGGTGCCGGTGATGTTGAGCGACTGCGCGGTGAAGTTCGTGTGGCTGCCGGAGAAGTCGAGGCCGGTGCCGACGCCGAGGCCGGAGATGACGATGTTGCCGGCGACCACCGCCGCATTGACGCCGGCAAACGAAATGCCGTCGCCGCCGGGTGCCGAGATGGCGACATCGCCGAAGCGGATCGTTGCCGGCGAATCGGAAATGGCGATCGCCGGTCCCGTCGTGTTGGAAATCGTCGTCGAACCGTTGACGGTGAAGCTGCCCGAGACATGGTCGAGCACGACACCCGACGTGCCGCCGGTCTGGCTGATCGAATCCAGCACCACATGGGCGGTGATCGGGTCGATGAACACGGCCATGCCGCCATTGCCCGACACGGTGCCGCCGGTGGTGGTGAAGCTGCCGCCGCTCGACGTGCCCTGCACGGTTATGCCGCGATCGGTGTTATCAAGCGCATTGACGGTGGCGAAGGTGTAGGTGCCTTGGCCTGATATATCCAGACCGTCGTCGTGGTTGCCCTGCAGCAGCGTCGTGCCGGTGAAATTGTAAGTGCCGTTGTCTTCGATATGCAGGCCGTCGAGGCCGTTGCCGGTCGCGGTGAAACCGGACGCCTTGACGTTGGTCGAATTGCCGGTGAACGCGGCGCCGTTGCCGCCGGCACCCGTCACAGTCACGTTGGTCAGCGTCGTGCCGGTGGCGTTGTTGCCGAAGATGCCGTTGGCGCCGCCGGTGATGGTGATGCCGTTCAGCGTGTTGCCGGTGCCGAGCGTGATGACGTTGTTGGCGACATTGGTGCCCTGGATCGTGCCGTCGCTGCCGCCCAGATTGAAGGTGGCGGTGCCGCCGCCGGACAGTTTCGCGGTGACGCTTTCGCCGCCGCCGATCACGGTCTGGCCATTGGCAAGTGTCACGCCGGCTGTCGTCAGATTGCCATTGCCGCCCAGCGCAACCACAAAACCGCCGCTGCCGGCCTTGGTGACCGCGTCGTCCAGCGTCGTCGGGTCGGCCAGCGTGCCGGCGCCCGCCAGCCCGCCATCGGCGAAATAGAACTTGCCGAACGCCGCATTGGTCGCGGCGTTGATGGCGACGCGCGTCGTCGAGCCGCCGTTGATCTCCTGCGACTGGATCCTGACGCCGATATCCCCGCGCACGCGCTCGTTGACGCGCTTGCGCAGGCCTTCACTGACCGGATAGACCGGTTCGGCACTGATGGCCGCGGTCTTGTCCGAACCGTGGCCGGGGTTGAACGGGATGTTCAGCCGCACGCTGCCGGCGAACTGGGTGTCGTCGCGATTGTCGTTGCGGACCTCGCCGGCGAAGACCAGTTCGGTGCCGCTGCCGAAGACATCGCCGATCGTGTATTCGAACCCGGCCTTGGCGCCGGTGACGCTGCCGTCGTCGCCGTGCGGGTTCTCGAAATGGTAGCCGCCAATGTCGAGCCGCAGCGAGTGCTTGTCGGGCAGGTTGACCGGAACCTGGGCGCCGATCTCGCCTTCGATGCCCCAGGCCGCGTAATCACGGTGGTCGAGCACCGATATCCGTTCGATCAGCTGGTTCGAGACCATCGACAGGGTCGAGCTGGTCGAATGATCGGTCGAGTCGCCCTTGATCGGTACGAAGACGTTCACATGCGCGTCGAAGTTCGGCGTGATCGCCTCGACGCCCAGCGTGGCCGCGGTGAACTGCGTGCTGTCGTAGTTCTCGAGGTTTATATAGGCGTAGCCGCCGAGCATCAGGTCGGGATTGACGATGCGGCGAATGCCGAGGCCGATGTCCTGGCCGGAAGCATCCTTGAAATCGTGCTTGGCCCGGACATCGAGGAACAGCACCGACTCGGCCGTCTGCTTGATCGGAATGAAGCCTTCGAGCGCGGCGTTGCCGCCATTGTTGTCGGCACCGACGATGGCGCGGATCTGCGGCTGCCAGAGGCCGTCGGGGTCGGCATGGGCAATCACGCCCGAAAGGCCAAGCGCCAGCGTCGTCAGCGCCGTCGTCTTCCAAAGATGGCTTACAATGCGCGAACGGCGATAACCAGCGCGCACGCGGAAAGCCTCCCCATGCGCCACCATCCCACCAACCTGCCGAGACGTCTCGGTAGTTTCCATCCCTGGCGAGTCCCTTCAGGGACTGCACGTCCCGCGTGTTAATTCTTACGCGAATTCTATTGTATAGCGAGTCCGGAAGGTTGTGCGTGTTGTTGTCGGACCGCAAAGTTCTGTCCTGTGACCATATTGCCACAGTAGATTTGCCGGCTTGCTTGACTCGGGACTCGGCTTTCGGAGCTGTCGCCATTGTTGTATCAAGCCTTTTCCGAGAGAATACCTGCTGGGGCAAGGAAAATTGTGGGGCGTCAAGAACATGCCAAGTAATTTAGCTAGAGCTAATCTAGCGCGAATGATCGCGACATCGGCTGCCCTTTGGCTGCTGTCGACTTCTGTTGGCCCGGCGCTTGCCGAGGACGCGGCCAAAGGGTCCCAAGCCAAACAGTCTCAGCCCAAGGAGGCCGGACCCAAGCCGGCCGACGCCAATGCATGGGCGGTGAACTGCTCCAGCGGCTCGGCGACCAACGAGCTTCAGTGCCAGGTGTCGCAGACCCTCACCGAGGCCAAGACCGGGCAGCGCGTGCTGACCGTCACCGTGCGCCGCGACAACGCCAATGGCAGCTCCGCCATGCTGCTCGCTTTGCCGCACGGCCTGTTCCTGCCGTCCGGCGTCAGCTATCAGGTCGACCAGGGGCAAAAAATCGTCATCGCCATCCAGACCAGCGACCAGAACGGCGCCTATGCCGCCACGCCGCTGTCGCCGGAACTGCTCAAGACGATGAAGTCGGGAACCAATCTGAACATCTCCATGGAATCGGTCACCCGCAAGCCGGTCACCATCCCGGTCTCGCTCGCCGGCTTCACCACGGCCATCGCCAAGCTGGAATCGATCAAGTAGCGGGTTCGCCGGCAACCATTGCCCGACATCCCGCCCCTTCGTGGGCGTCTCCGCTCCGCGCTCAAGCGATGCAGCGCGTCAATACGAGCAACCGGCTTGATTGTCCGCACCCGCAATGCTCCGTTGTCGCTTCGGACATCCGGAGAAACCCATGACAGGCTTTGTCGACCGCCAGCGCGCCGCGCAGTTGATGGAAGGCGCCGGCATCGGGGCGCTGGTGCTCTGCGCGCCCGAGGCCTTCCACTATGCGACCGGTGCGTGGATCGGCCCGGCGGGACTGTTCCGCCGTGCCGGTGGCGGCTTCGTGATCATCCCGGCCGGACAAGACCTGCCGATCGGTGTTGTCGTCGCCGACTTCAACGCCGCGCAGCTGCGGCTCGCCGCGCCGGAAGCAATCGTGCGGTCGCACCCGATCTGGATCGAATCCGCGCCGGTCGAGATTGGAACGCACGGGCTCGCTTTGGCCGAACGCATCGAGGCCGGCCTTGCCTCGCTTGGCCGCGCCCCGGATTTCTCCCGCCCCGCCACTTTCGATCTCGCCGGCTCGGTGCGCCAGCTGCAGGCCTTGCTCAAGGAATTCGGACTGGAGCGCGCAACGCTCGGCATCGACCTTGACTTCGTCCCGGCCGCCGATTTCGCGGCCATCCAGGCGCTGTTGCCGCATTGCCCGATGGTCGATGGCTCGCCGGTCCTTGACAGGCTGCGGGCCGTCAAATCCCAGCGCGAGATCGATCTCCTTCAGCAAGGCATCTTTCTCTCGGAAGCCGGGCTGGAGCGCTTGCAGGTGGACGCGATGGCCGGCATGCGCCAGGCCGATCTCATCGCGCTCTACCGCAAGGGCGTCGCCGAAGCGGCAGCCGGGCTGTCGCATCCGGTCGTCACGGCGGAATATGTGACGCTGGGCGCCCGCGCCAAGGGCGCCGACGCCAGGGCCGTGGCCGGCGATCCCTTGAAATGCGACATGGTCTGCACGGTCGGCGGCTACGCTTCCGACATGTCGCGCAATTTCACCTTCGGGCCGCCTTCCGCCGACCAGGCCGAGCTGCATGCCATCGCCGAGCGCGCCTTCGAGGACGGGCTGGCGGCGCTGATCCCCGCAAACACGCTCGCTCATGTGCATCGCGTCACCACCGAGAGCCTGGCGCGGCAAGGCCTGCGCAGCTTCCGCCGCGGCCATTTCGGCCACAGCGTCGGCCAGTCGGTGTTTTCCGAGCAATGGCCGTTCATCGCGGCCGACAATGATGTCGTCATCGAGGCCGGCATGGTGCTGGCCTTCGAAATCCCGCTCTACATGGACGGCCTCGCCAGCTTCAATCTCGAGGACCAGTTCCTGATCACGGCAGATGGGCCGATGCCGATGAACCGGCTGCCGAGGCGGCTGGAGAGGCTTGGCTAGCGGGAGGCTTCACTCCGGAGATTGGCCGAGCCCCTCCACGTTTGTCATCCACGGACGGAGCAGTCGCGTGGCGGCGTCGCGGAGACCCGAGGATCCACATGCCGCGACCTTGATCGAATAGTGCAGCGCCGCTGCACAACCCTTGCCGGCTAACTAAGCGCTCACCTGCGGCCGCCGATCCCTCCACGGCATCTCCTGCTCCAGCTGCGCCGAAGCCGCCAGCACGGTCGCCTCGTCGCCATAGCGGCCGACCAGCTGCACGCCGATCGGCGCGCCGCCTTTCGACCAGCCCAGCGGCAGGGAGATCGCCGGCTGGCCTGAAATGTTGAAGGGGAAGGCAAACACCGCGTCCGTCCATTTGGCGTTGTAACGGTCGATGTCCGTCTCCGACATGTCGTAATAGCCGAAGGGACGCGGCAGCTGCGTCAGCGTCGGCGTGATGAAGAGGTCGTAGGCATCGCGATCGCCGACAATGTCGCGGCCGATCTGCCTCAGCTGCTCGACATCGGAGATGTGCCTGACACCGCTGGTGGCGCGGCCGCGCGCGATGATCGCCCAGGTCACGGCCTCGACGTCGTCAGGCGTCACCGGCCGGCCGATCACCGTTTCAAGATAGTCGAAGGTCGCCGCCGTCTGCACGCAGGTCATGTTGGTGTAGGTCGCCCAGACGCCGTTGGCATCGAGCGGCATGTCGTGCTCCTCGACATGGTGCCCCAGCCGTTCGAGCGTTATCACCGTCGCCAGCACCGCCGCCTTGACCTCCGGATCGATGGCTGTGCCGTTGGGCGGCGTGACGGTGAAGCCGATGCGCAGCGTCTTCGGCGCCTGCGCCGACAGGCTGAGCCACGAGGCATCGGGAACCGGCGGCGTATAGGGGTCGCCCGGCAGCGCGCCGGCGACGGCATCGAGATAGGCCGCGGTATCGCGCACCGAGCGCGAACAGCAGAGAAAATAGGCGCCGCCATACCAGTAGTCGCCGAACGGCGCGAGGCTGACGCGGCCGCGCGACGGTTTCAGGCCGACAATGCCGCAGCAAGAGGCTGGAATGCGGATCGAACCGGCGCCGTCGCTGGCTTCGGCGATCGGCACCATGCGCGAGGCGACGGCCGCGGCCGCGCCGCCGCTCGAGCCGCCGGGCGTGATGCCTTCCTTCCACGGATTCTTCGTCACGCCGTAGAGCTTCGGCTCGGTCGTGATCGACCAGCCGTTCTCCGGCGCGTTCGACTTGCCGACCAGCACCAGTCCCGCCGCCTTCATGCGGCGAACCACTTCGGTGTCGGAGTCGGCGACGACGTCCTTCAGATAGAAACAGGAATTGGTGTTCGGCGCGCCGGTCCAGGACGAGGCCAGCTCCTTGAGCAGGAACGGCACGCCGGCGAAGGGCGCGGACCTGTCGACCGTCTGCGCCTGCGTCCGCGCCATGTCGTAGAGGCGATGGACGACCGCGTTCAGCGCCGGATTGAGCCGCTCGACCAGCGTGATCGCCGCCTCGACCAGTTCGGCCGGCGAAACCTGGCCGCCGCGCACCAGCCCGGCCAGATCGAGCGCATCGGAGTCCGCGTAGGTTTTCAAAAGACTGTCGGTGACCATTTCTCTCTCCCAAATTTGCATGCCTCGGCACCTCGCTTAGGAATGCGCGAGCTGTCGTTACCGGCCAACTGCAAATGTAAGCTCCGCCCCGCCTGCCGGCGCCTTCTCCCCGTATAGTGACCGGGAGAAAGATGAAATTCCGCGCTGCCGGTGCCGCCTCCAGCGCCAGCAGCCGGATTGCGTCAGGCCAGCTCGACCGTCCGTCCCAACGCGATGCTCTGTTCGGCGGCGAGCACGATGCGCAGGCTGTTGACCGCCGCGTCCATCTGCTCGGTCAGATCGAGGTCCTCGCGGATGGCGCGCAGGAAGAAGGCCTGCTCGCGGTCGCACAGCTCCTGGTGGCCGGGCTCGTCCTCCATGCTGACGATCTCATCGCGCTTGGAAAAGTTCTTGTCGCCGTCGACTTGGGCGTAATGGATCTTCAGCGCATCGGTCTTGGTGTGGCGGTCGATGTCGGCCGAGTTCGACACTTCGGCGTCCGAGGCGGTGCCGGCAGCCTGGCCGGCGACGATCGACACAGCGCCCTTCGGGCCGACCACGTCCTTCACGAAATAGGCCGTCTCGCTCATCATCGGGCCCCAGCCGGCCTCGTACCAGCCGACCGAGCCGTCATCGAAGGTGACGTGCAGATGGCCGTAATTCTGCTTGTCGGCCTCCGCCCACAATTTGGCGCCGATGCCGTGCACGCGCACCGGCTTGGCGCCGGTCAGCTGGCACATGACGTCGACATAGTGCACGCCGCAATCGACGATCGGGATCAGCGAATCGATCAGGTTCTTGTGCCAGTGCCAGGCGCTGCCGCTGCTCTGCTGGTTGAGGTTGAGGCGCATCACCAGCGGCTTGCCCAGCGTCTTGCCGACCTCGATGAACTTGATCCAGGACGGGTGGACGCGCAGGATGTAGCCGAGCACCAGCTTGCGGTTCTTGGCGCGCGCCGCCGCCACGACCTTCTCGGCATCCTCGATGTTGGTGGCGAGCGGCTTTTCCATGAACACATGGCAATTGGCCGCGATCGCCTTCAGCGCATATTCGGCATGGGTGTTCGGCCAGCTGTTGATCGAGACGGCGTCCGGCTTCGTCTCCTTCAGCGCCTGGTCGAAATCCTCGTAGAGCGGATAGCCGGCTAATTCGGCCGGTATCTTGCTGTTGCTCTTGATCGAGCGGCTCATGATGCCGACGATCTGAAAACCCTCGGAGCGGTGATAGGCGCTGGCGTGCGACGCACCCATATTGCCGAGACCCACCACCAGCACTTTTACCTTGTCGGCCACCGCCACCTCCCACACTTTTCTTCAATGAATTGCGGGCGGCAACCCTGTCGCCGCCCGGTTCTGTCGCCGGCAGTCCCTACTTGACGGCCGAATCGAACAGATGCGCCTTGATCTTCTCGACATCGAGCGCGGCAAAGGCTTCCGACAATTTGACGCCGTCGGCATCGGCCTTGACCTTGGCCTTGTCGAAATCGTTGGCCGCCGGGATCAAGTCGTTGGTGCAGACATCCTCGGCCTTCACCGGATTGGTGATCTGGCCGATCTTGTGGATCTCGTCGAAGAAGCCCTGCCAGCTCGCCATGTCGTGCGAGCCCCAGCCGCCGCGCTTGTCCATGTCGCCGCGGAAGACGTTGATCTGCTGCAGGATCGAGGTGGTGCCGAGCTCCGGCCCGAGATTCTTGGCCAGCGTCGGGAACTGCTCGAACACCGCTTCGACCGCCGCGCGCGGATTCTGGTAGCCGAATTCGAGTCCCATCGCCCAGCCGCGCAGGTATTTTTCCAGGAAGGCCTTCTTGTCGGGGTCCTCGAGGTCGGCGCTGCGCACGACAAAAGTGTTGGCCGGCAGCTTGGAGTTTTTCACGCCGAGCCAGTATTCGAAGTCGAGGCCCTTGGCGATCCATTCGGCGCGCAGCCCCTCCCACGACAGGGCAGCATCTCCCTGGCCGCCGGCAAGCGCGGTGCCCCAGGTCGGCCAGCCGGCCTCGACATACTTTACTTTCTTGATGTCGACGCCTTGCGCGGCGAGCAGCGGATCGGTGATCGACTGCCAGGCGGCCGAGCCGAGCAGGATGGTCTTGCCTTCGAGCTTCTTCAGATCGTTCGATCCCTCGCCCTTGCGGAAGGCGATGCTGAACGTGTCGCGCGCGCCCATATGGAACACCGATTTCAGCTTCATGCCGTTCTGGATGGCGAAGGAGAACACGCCGGGGGAGGGGAAGCCCATATCGGCCTGGCCGACATCGACGAACTTGACCGTCGCCGTGCCGTCCGAGGGCCCCGGCTGCATGTCGGTGTCGAGCCCGTCGAAATAGCCGGCCTTCTTGGCTGCCCAATAGGGATAGTCGTCGAGCACTTCGAGCGTGCCGCGCGGCGAGATCCAGGTGAACTTGCCATAGGCCTCGGCCCTTGCCTCCAAGCCGGTGGCGCCGAGCGCGGTTGCCGTCACCAGGCCGGCGCCGGTGACCTGCAGGAAATAGCGGCGGCTGATGCCCGGGTGGTTCGTCGAATGGTCTTTGGTCATGGCATTCCCCTTTTTGTTTGACGTCGGTCTGCCGCCCGCCTCCCGGGCGTCTTGCTTCAAATCCTTGTCTTCAAGCCTCCCAGCTCGCCCATTTCTTACCGATGAGGAAGAACAGCACGTAGATCAGGATGCCGAGTGTCGACAGGATCAGCACCACGGCGAAGAATTGCGGCATCTGGATCATCGACGAATAGGTGGTCAGCCGGTTGCCGAGGCCGAAGCCGCCGCCGACCATCTCGGCGCCGACGGCGGTGAGCAGGCCGAAAATGGCGCCGATCATCAGCCCGACCAGGATCATCGGCAGCGCCATCGGCGCGCGGATCTTCCAGAAGATCTGCAAGGTGCTGGCGCCGTAGGAGCGGGCGAGCGCGATCTTGGCGCTGTCGACGCGGCGAAAGCCGGTGGCGGCATTGATCATCACCATCGGCCCGGCGGCCAGCGCCACCGCGATGATGCGCGGCGTGTAGCCGAAGCCGAAGCGCAGGATGAGCAGCGGCACCAGCGCCAGCATCGGCGTGGTGACCAGCAGCAATATGTAGGGCGCGACGATTTTTTCGGCGAAGGGGAACTGGGTGATGACGGCGGCCAGCACCAGCCCGACGACGGCGCCGATGGCAAAGCCGGAGACCAGCTCGACCAGCGTGTAGCCGAGATGCGGCGCGATCAGCGGGAACTCGTCGAACAGCGCATAGGCGATCGAGCTCGGCGGCGGCATGATGTAGAGCGGCACATGGAACAGCCGCAGCGCCAGTTCGATGCCGCCGATGATGAACACGGCGACGGCGATGATGGCCGCCACCTCCTTGCCCGACTTGACGCCGGGGCCGCTGGCGAACGCCGACAGATTGGTCAGGCTGACCTCCTGGCCATCGCCTGATTTGGATTTGGAGAATTCCGGGATGGCGTCGCTCACGGCCTGATCCTCACGATCTCGGCGCTGGCGCGCTCCTGTTCCGGCGCCTTCGGCCTGGCGCGCTCGCCGACAATGTCCATCTTGATCCGGTTGGTGAGATCGAAGACTTCCTTGGTCGCCATGATCTCCAGCGAGCGCGGCCGCGCGAACGGCACGCGATACTCCTTGGCGACCTTGCCCGGCCGGGCGCTCAGCACCACCACCCGATCCGAGAGAAAGATCGCTTCCTCGATGCTGTGGGTGATGAAGACGATGGTGGTCTTGGTGTCGAGCCAGATCTCCTCGACCAGCCGGTTCATCTCCTCGCGGGTGAAACTGTCGAGCGCGCCGAACGGCTCGTCCATCAACAGCACCGAGGGCTTCAGCGCCAGCGCCCGCACGATCGCCGCGCGTTGCTGCATGCCGCCCGAAAGCTCACGCGGGAACTTGCCGCCGAAGCCGTCGAGGCCGACGCGGTTCAGGAGATGCGCGATCCACGTCCGGTCCGGCTTCTCGCCCTTGATCTCGAAGGGAAAGCGGATGTTGGCGTCGAGATTGCGCCAGGGCAAAAGGTTGGCTTCCTGGAAGACGATGCCGATATCGGGATGCGGGCCGGTGATCTTTACGCCGTCGAGCCGGATCTCGCCGCTGGTCAGGCGGTGCAGGCCCGACATCGACCACAAGAGCGTGGTCTTGCCGCAGCCGGACGGGCCGACGATCGAGACGATTTCATTGGCTCTGACATCGAGGCTGCAGCGGTCCAGCGCCAAGAGGTCGCCTGACGCCGTGTGATAGATCTTGGTCGCTGCCTGCACGCCAAGCTTCGGCGTTGTTGTCTCGCCCGCGTTCATCCGCCCCTCGGAGATTGCGTGATGATCCAGTAGGTCATCTGCCAAAAATCAGTCTGTAACTATCCTACTTTGCTGTCAAGCGTTCGCGGTGGTAACCGTATCATGAAATTTCCGGTATTCGCCTAATATGTTGTTTTTGCCAAGTTTTCTCGGCCTTGAAATTCGTGTTGCTTTCCTACATACTCTGAAAAGGAAACGCGAGCTTATCGCCAGGCACGCAACGGTTGCAGCGCGGCCAGGCGCATGGAACGACGGCGTGCAAACATGGTAAGAGGTCAGGTCGAAACGCCAGGGAAGACCGACTTCATGACCGAAGCTGACAGCCAGCAAGAGCCTGTTGCAAGCCACGAGCCGGAGGGACGCGACATCAGGCGCATCCCCGACATCATCTCGCTGGTCAAGGATTCCTACGCGGAGTTGAGCCCGGCGGAGCGTCGCGTCGCCGATGTCGTGCTCGACGATGTCAAATACGCCGTCGACGCCTCCAATGCGGCGATTGCCGAACGCGCCGGCGTCAGCGAGCCGACGGTGACCCGCTTCTGCCGCGCCATCGGCTGCGAGGGTGTGCGCGATTTCAAGCTGAAGCTGGCGCAAAGCCTCGTCGTCGGCGCGCTCTATCTGGCCAAGCCGCCGGCCATCAGCAACGACAATGGCATGCCGTTCTGGAACGCCGTCTTCGGCGAGGCGCGCCGGGCGCTGCAGGAGGCTGAACGCCAGCTCGATCCGGGCGAGCTGCAGAAGGCGGCGGAACTCATCGCCAAGGCTCGCCAGGTCACCGTTTTCGGCCTCGGCGGCAGTTCCTCGGCGCTGGCGCAGGAGACGCAGTACCGGCTGTTTCGCTACGGCATCACCGTCAGCGCCCAGTGCGATCCCTATCTGATGCGCATGACCGCCTCGACGCTGAAGCCGGGCGACCTGGTGATCGCCATTTCGGCGACCGGGCGCACGCGCGAGGTGATCGAGGCCGTCGAACTCGCCAAGCACTACCGCGCCAACGCCATCGCCGTTACCGCGCCCGACACCGATCTCGCCCGCGCTTGCGATGTCCGGCTGACGGTGGCGGTGCCCGAATATCCCGACACGCTGAAGCCGACCGCTTCGCGCTTCGCCTTCCTGGCGGCGATCGACCTCTTGGCCGTGGCCTGCGCCTACAAGCTCGACGGCTCGGCGCGCGAGACGGTCCGCCGCATCAAATACAACGCCCAGATCCACCGCACCGGCAAGGAGATGGAGCCGCTCGGGGATTAGGGCATCTCTTTTCCTTCTCCCCTTGCGAGAGGAGGGAACAAGACGGCGCCAACGCAGGAAGAGGAACACATGCTGGAAATGGCACCGACGAAACAGGCAGCCGCATGGCTGGAATCCCTGGCGCAGGCGCTCGCAGCCGGCGATGCGACCGCGGCAAGCCATTTGTTCGTCGACGACTGCTACTGGCGCGATCTTCTGACCTTCACCTGGAACATCACGACCATGGAAGGCCGCGAGGCCATCACCGAGATGCTCGAGGCGACGCTGGCGACGACCAAGCCCACCGCATGGCAGCTCGCCGGCGAGGCGACCTCAGACGATGGCACGATCGAAGCCTGGTTCACCTTCGAGACCGCTGTGGCTTCCGGCCAAGGCATCATGCGCCTGCGCGACGGCCGCTGCCGCACCCTGTTCACGGCGATGACCGACCTCAAGGGGTTCGAGGAGCGCAAGGGCTTGGCGCGGCCGCTCGGCGTGCGCCACAAGGCCGACCCCGAACGCGAGACCTGGTCGGAGGCGCGGGCGCGCGAGACGCGCGAGCTCGGCGCCACCGAGCAGCCCTATTGCCTGGTCATCGGCGGCGGGCAGGGCGGCATCATGCTGGCCGCGCGGCTGCGGCAGCTCGGCGTGCCGACCATCGTCATCGAGAAGAACGCCCGGCCCGGCGATTCCTGGCGCAACCGCTACCGCACGCTCGTGCTGCACGATCCGGTCTGGTACGACCATCTGCCCTACATTCCGTTCCCGGAAAACTGGCCGGTCTTCACGCCCAAGGACAAGATGGGCGACTGGCTGGAAATGTACACGCGCGTCATGGAGCTCAACTACTGGGTCGCCACCAAATGCCTCAGCGCCTCCTATGACGAGGCACGGAAGGAGTGGACCGTGGTGGTCGACCGTGTCGGCCGGCAGATCACGCTGAAACCGAAGCATGTCGTCTTCGCCACGGGCGCCTACGGCCCGCCGCGAAAGATCGACCTGCCCGGCGCCGCGGCGTTCAAGGGCGAGCTGCTGCATTCCAGCCAGTATGCCAGCGGCGACAAATTCCGCGGCAAAAAGGTCGCCGTCATCGGCGCGGCCAGCTCAGGGCACGATGTCTGCGTCGATCTCTGGGAAAGCGGCGCCGACGTCACCATGATCCAGCGCTCGCCGACCACCGTGGTCAAGTCGGACACGCTGATGGAGGTCGGCTTCGAGATCTTCTCGGAGAGCGCGCTGGCGCGCGGCATCACCACCGAAAAGGCCGACATGATCGTCGCCTCGACGCCCTTCGCCCTTGTGCCCAAGGGCCAGTGCGCGCTCTACGAGGTGATCAAGGCGCGCGACGCCGCCTTTTATGACCGCTTGCGTGCCTCGGGCTTCGCCATCGATTTCGGCGACGACGAGACCGGCCTCCTGATGAAGGCCTACCGCACCGGCTCCGGCTACTACATCGATGTCGGCGCCTCCGACCTGATCATCGACGGCAAGATCGGCATCCGCAGCGGCGTCGCCATCAAGGCGCTGACGCCGACCGGCATCCTGTTCGAGGACGGCAGCGAGCTCGAGGCCGACGCCATCGTCGCCTGCACCGGCTACCAGTCGATGAACGAGAATGTCGCCGCGCTCGTCTCGCGCGAAGTCGCCGACAAGGTCGGGCCCTGCTGGGGCCTCGGTTCCGGCGTCAAGGGCGACCCTGGCCCCTGGCAAGGCGAATTGCGCAACATGTGGAAGCCGACGGCGCAGGAAGCGCTGTGGTTCCACGGCGGCAATCTGGCGCTGTCGCGTTTTTACTCGAAATACGTGGCGCTGCAGATCAAGGCGCGTATGGAAGGCATTGCGACGCCGGTTTACGGCAAGCCGAGCAACGCCGGACGGTGAGGCGAAAGCATGCTTCGGTGAGAGGTCGACCCCCACTCCGTCGAGCTTCGCTCGACACCTCTCCCCCGGTCGGCGGGGGAGAGGAAAGGCGCGAGCTTAACCGGGCTGGCCCCCTTCCTCTCCCTCCGGAGGGGGAGAGGTGGCGCTGCGAAGCAGCGACGGAGTGGGGGAAGCCATCGCCAACGCGCAGCCGCCACAGGGAAGGCACAACCCTACCGGCCATCCCACGACGGGAGATCGGCTAATCGTGCCGGTGCCCGAAATGCCGGGCGGCAACCTCGACATGCGTACGCGCGACATGCGCCTCGAAACGCTCGGTCTCGCTGACATCGTTCACCGCCTCGTTCGGCCACCAGGTGCCGCCGATGACGATGCCTTCCGACACCAGCCGCTGGTCGGTGACCAGCGAGGCGCCGACCGCGTCGACAAAGGTGAACCGGCCGGACAGCTGGCGAAGGATTGCGACATCGCCGACGGTGCCGACGGCCAGCGTGCCGAGGTCCGGCCTGGCGATCGCCCGCGCCGGCGCTTGCGTCGCGGCGCGCAGCACCTCGACCAGCGGCATGCCGAGCGCCATCAGCTTCGACATGCAGACCAGAATGTCGAAGGCCGGCCCGTCGACGCAGTAGAGATGCACGTCGCTCGAGATGACGTCCGGCGCCAGCCCCTCGGCCAGCATGGCGCGCGCCACTTCGAAATCGAACGAACCCATGCCATGGCCGATATCGAAGATGACGCCGCGCTCGCGCGCCAGCCGCATGTCGGGCCGCACCGCGCCGGACGCGAAGACCGGCGCGTTGGGGAACGGCCGGAAGCAATGGGTGAGGATATCGCCGCGGCGCAGGCGCGGCAGCACTTCCGAGCGGCCGGGCGGCGGCTCGTCAATATGCGCCATCAGCGGCAGTCCGGCCTTGTCGGCCGCCTCGAGCGCCAGATCGACCGGCGCGATGCCGCTGGTGCCGCCGGCATGCTTGCCGGAGCGGACTTTCACGCCGACGACGACATCGGCGTGCTCGCGGGCGGCCGCGACCACCTCGCGCGGTTCGCAGAGCCGCAGATCGCTGCACTCGCCGACCGACACCGACTGCGAGAAGCCGAAGATGCCGGCGAATGAAATGTTGACATAGGCCAGGATGCGCGCCCTGGACCGCTCCATGACATGGCGGCGGAAGCCGAGGAAGTTGCCGGCGCCCGCGCTGCCGGCATCGATGAAGGTGGTGGTGCCGCTTTTGGCGGCGAGCCGGTCGGCGTCGACGCCGAGCGAGGTGCCGCCCCAATAGACGTGGCTGTGCAGGTCGACCAGGCCGGGCGCGACGATGCAGCCGGCCGCGTCGATCACCTCATTGGCGCGATCCGCCGGGATATCGGCGTCGACCGCCGCGACCCGCCCATTGGCGATGGCGACATCGCGCGGCGCGTCGATGCCGGACGCCGGATCGATGAGCCGTCCGCCCTTCAGCAGGAGGTCGAATTGCATGAGGGGAACCTCCGGTTCGTTGCTTTGCCTTCTCAGAGACTGTTTCGAAATTCGCTCTGGCGAGTCATATGGTGGTGGTTTCGAGAACCGGAGCGGAGCGGACATTTGGGTCCGTAAGCTCCGTTCTACCGCACGCAGTAGAACGGGGAAGCGCGGAAAACGCCGCTGGATGTCCGCCGGAGCAGAATTCCAAACGGTCGCTCCTAGACGGGCCTGTAGGCAACCGCCTCGACCTCGATCTTGATGTCGATCATCAGCCGCGATTCGACCGTGCTGCGGGCCGGCGGATTCTTCGGGAAGTGCCTGGCGTAGACCGCGTTGAAGGCGCCGAAATCGCGCGCGTCTTCCAGCCAGACGGTGGTCTTCACCACGTCGTCCAGCGTGCAACCGGCCAGGGCCAGCGCCGCCTTCACATTGGCGAGCACCTGCTCGGTCTGTTCGGTGATGCCGCCTTTGACCACGATGCCGTCGCTGCCGACCGGAACCTGGCCCGAGACATAGACGAAGTCGCCGGCCCGCACGGCGGGCGACAGCGGCACATGGGATGTTCCAAAAGTCTGCTTGGGCAAGGGATCGCCTCCTCTGATGACGCGGCAGGGCACCAGGGTGGCGCCCACGTCCACGCAGATTTACCGCGATCGGGGCGGTCCCGATAGGGCCCTTGTTGGAAAGCAACATTCTTCGAAATCCGTGTTGCTTTATTACAGAAGCGCTTGCATCGTGCGCACCGGCCGGGCGGCCTGCGCGCCGCCACGAACACATGCCTGCGCCAGACCGGAGAAACCGAGAATGACCTTCGACAAGAACCCGTTTCCTTCAGGCGATGCCGACCGCCATGCGTTGTGGGAGATGCTGGTGCGGCGCGACATCGACGCCTTCATCGGCCAGGACTGGTCCATGGTCGAGCACGATTTCATCGCCGAAAGCTTCTTCGGCATGCATGCGCATTTCCTCGCCAATGCCGATGCCTGGCGGCTGCAGTTCCCGCGGCTGGAGATCTATCGCGACGAGTGGCTGCGCCAGGCCGGGGAGACGGCGGCGACCAAATTCGCCGAGCCGCTGCGCGAAGCGCTGTTTCGCGTCACCAATCTGCGCGACATCGACGTCGACGGCGACCGTGCCGTGCTGCACAAGAAGTTCGACGGCTCCGTCGCCAAGGCGGATGGCAGTGTCGACCGGCTGAAATGGCAGACGCTGTATTTCTGCCGCAAGGTCGAAGGCAGCTGGAAGATCGCCGGCTTCGTCGGCTACATGCCGTATCCGCTGGGGACCTAGCGCTTCCGGGTGGCTGGACCCGGCCCAACAAGAACGGCGGCGCGATAGGCCGGGTTGCCGTACCAGGCCATCCGGTCGAGCTCCGCCGCCCGAACCGGAAGGTCGACGACATCCATGTTCTGTTCGAGCCGGTCTGGCTCGATCCAGGGATCGTTGAGGAAATAGACGCCGTCGCCATGGCCATGGACGAGCACCCAATGCGGGCAGGTGTGGCCCATCATCGGCGCCTGATCGATCAGCACCAGCGCCGACAAGCCACGATCGAGCGCCTGGCCGATTTCTTCGAGGGCAAAGGCGCGCGTCTCGACCGGCAATGACGCGGCTTCGGCCTCGCGCTTGAAACCGGCCTGCACGAAGCGCATCAGCCCGCGCCTTTCCTCCGAGCTGGCCCGGTCGAGGAAGACCGGTTCGGCGCTGCTCATGAATATTTCGACCCGCAGGCCGCGCCGGCGCGCCGCCAGCGCCAAGCCGTAGGGGTCGCAGCCGCCCGGACCGCTCGGGCCGATGATGGTGGTGGCCTCGCGCCACAGTTCGACCTCCAGCGCCCGGTCCGGCAGCAAGGCCGGAGCGATCCCGGCCATCGCCATGGCCAGCGCCGACGGCCCGCACGTAAAACCCGCCGTCTGCGGCCAGGATGGCGGAACCTGCCCCTGCCGGCGGGTCGGTTCGTTGCCGATCCAGCGTTGCAGGAACCCGTCGCGGCGCTGCCACTGGCCGCTGATGCGCTGCACCATATCCTCGTCGGCACGCAGGCAGAGCACGTCTTGCGCGAGCGCCTCCTTCTCCAGCGCCTCCAGCAGGCGCGGGCCGTCACTCGCGATGAAGTTCGGAGCAGACCAGAACAGGGCGATGCGCATCATTGCTGCCGCCGGCCGGCGCTGGCCGACCACGATCGCCTCCGGGCGGCCCTCGCTGTAGTGCGCCACGCCGGTGACCCCGGCGATCTCCCGCAGCGCCGCCAGGCGATCGCCAGCCTCGGCCGGCACCGCCGCGATCAGGTCGGCCCAGACGGCCGCGTGTCCGGCCGTGAAGACCGTCATACTGGCCCCTTCGCCTTCAGCCGATACCACAGGCTCCTCGAAGTGCTGCATGACCCGTAAATTAGCCGGACAATGGCCGATCAGTACAGCGTGACGAAGGCCGGGAACAGCAGGCCCGTCTGCCGCAAATACTCGATCAGCTCGATGGCCGGGAAGATGGCGAGGAAATAGAGCCCGTCATGGAAGGTGCGCTTGAGTGCGCGCGTCGAGAACTGCAACTGGTCGTCGTCGCGGTAGAGCAGCGGGTTCGGCCAGAAGCGCGGCGTCGTCTTGATATAGGCGGCATAGGCCTGGCCGAACTTGCCCAGGAGATATTCGGCTTCCTTGCGCGCCGTGACGCGGAAAATGAGGAAGCTGGCCACGCCAAGCGCGGCTGCCGCCACCAGCGAACCGTAGGCCAGACCGATGCCGACCGCGCCCACCGTCGAAAAGAAATAGAGCGGGTTCTGGCTCATCGAGAACGGCCCCGTCGAAACCAGCTCCTCGTTCTTCTTGCCGCCGACATAGAGGATGCTCCACAGCCTGCCGGCAACGCAGGCGAGCACCAGGCAGAAGCCGAAGAATTCGAGCGTTTCGTGACCGTTCGAACCCTCGGCGAGCGCCGGCTTGGTGAGAAACAGCAGCAGCACCGCCAGCACCGCCGCCACGCGCACGAAGATCAGCCGCTTTCGCTGCACGAAGGCCTGTGAAACAGGCTTGAGGGACGCGTAGGTCATTCGTGTCTTCCTGGGCCACGGATTACGGGTTCAGCCACTGGGGCGCGCCATTGATGGCGGATACAAGGCCGCTGCTTCTATCAGCGCAGCACGCGGCGTTCGTAAAGGCCTTTTGCGCCAATCATGGCCATCCTTACGAATTTGTATGCCCCGGGACAGGCAGCAGTGAAATCGCTTGCCTAATGTCGGATGCCGGATCGCTTCCATCCGGTCGCAACCTCGGGACTTGGCCATGCTCTCTCCCAACAAAACCACCGGACCGAGCCGTAACAGGGTTCCGGAGGTCACGCTCGACTTCTGGCTGATCAAACTGATGGCGGTCACCATGGGCGAGACGGCCGCCGATTATCTCGCCGTCAATCTCGGGCTCGGGCTGGTCGTCACCTCGCTGATCATGACCGGCGTGCTGATCGTCGCCCTTGTCCTGCAGTTCGCGCAGAAGCGCTACATACCTTGGGCCTACTGGCTGGCGGTGGTGCTGATCAGCGTCGTCGGCACGCTGATCACGGACAACCTCGTCGACAGTTTCGGCGTGCGCCTGCAGACGACGACGATCGCCTTCTCGGTTGCGCTCGCGGCGACCTTCGCGGTCTGGTACGCAAGCGAGCGGACGCTGTCGATCCACACCATCTCCACCACGAGGCGCGAGATCTTCTACTGGCTGGCGATCCTGCTCACCTTCTCGCTCGGCACCGCCGCCGGCGATCTCGTCGCCGAGAGTTTCGACATGGGCTATCTCACGTCGGGCCTCGTGTTCGGCGGCCTCATCGCGCTGATCGCGCTTGCCTATTATCTCATCCACCTCGACGCCATCCTCGCCTTCTGGCTGGCCTATATACTGACGCGCCCGCTCGGCGCCTCCTTCGGCGATCTTCTGTCGCAGCCGGCCGAACAGGGCGGCCTCGGCTTCGGCACCACCTTCACCAGCCTGATCTTTCTGGGCTGCATCGCAGCACTGGTTCTGTGCATGACGCTGAAGAAAACCGCCGACGATGCCGACGAGATCCTGCTGGAACAGGATTAGGCTTCGGCGTTTGGCGGTCCGTGCCATCCTAGGAACGGGGCCATGCCGGTGATAGCCTGTGCCCGATATCGGCGATCAACCGGAACAGCGATGCGACTTCTTCTTGTCGAGGACGACCACAAGACGGCGGACTATATCGTCAGGGGACTGACCGAGGCCGGGCATGTCTGCGACCTCCTGCGCAACGGCCATGACGCGCTTTTCGCCGCCACCAGCGGCAACTATGACGTGATCGTCGCCGACCGCATGATCCCAGGCCTGGACGGCCTGTCGATGATCAAGGCGGTGCGTGCGGCCGGCGTGCGCACGCCGGCGATCTTCCTCACCTCCATCGGCGGCATCGACGACCGCGTCGAGGGCCTGGAGGCCGGCGGCGACGACTATCTGGTCAAGCCCTTCGCCTTTTCCGAGCTGCTTGCCCGCATCAATGCGCTCGGACGCCGGCCGGCGGCGCAGGAGCAGAAGACGACGCTGCGGGTCGGCGACCTCGAGATGGACCTCATCATGCGGCGTGTCACGCGCCAGGGCCAGCCGATCGACCTGCAGCCGCGCGAATTCAGCCTGCTGGAGGTGCTGATGCGCGGCGAGGGCCGCGTGATCACCCGCACCATGCTTCTGGAGCGCGTCTGGGACTTTCATTTCGATCCCAAGACCAGTGTTGTCGAGACCCATATCAGCCGGCTGCGGGCCAAGGTCGACAAGCCGTTCGAGGCCCAGCTCATCCACACCATCCGCAACACCGGCTACAGCCTGCACGCGCCGCTAGCGCCATGACCGGAAGCTGGTCTCGCCTGCTGCGCAGCACACCGTTCCGGCTCGCCCTCACTTTCGCCTTCCTGTTCATGCTGGCCTTCATCCTGTCGGGCGCCATCGTCTACCAGATGATGAGCGCCGATCTGGCCGAGCAACTCGACGACACCATCAAGGAAACCTACGCCGTCATCGCCGCGAGCCATGCCGACAATGATCCCAAGGAACTGGTCGAGACCGTCGAGAGCCACGCCACGCGCAGCCCGAAGAAGGAGCAGCTGTTTTCGCTGACCGACGCTGCCGGCAACCGGCTGGCCGGCAACTTCACCGCAGCGGGACTTCCCGACGGCTTTTCGATGTTCGGCGCCGAAATGCCCGGCCTGCCCCAGGGTGCTCAGTACCGCGCCTATTCGGGCGCGGTCGGCAACAACACCCTGACGGTCGCCATCAGCCTGTCCGAGACGGAGGAACTGGAGACGATCATGCTGATGAGCTTCGGCTGGGCGACCCTGATCGTCACCGGGCTGGCGGTCGCCGGCGGCGCCCTGCTTGCCTCGCGTGTCCAGCGCCGCCTCGACGGCATCGCCGCCACCATGGTCGATGTCTCGCATGGCCGGCTGGATACCCGCATTCCATTGACCGGCAACGGCGACGACATCGATGTCGTCTCCAGCCAGGTCAATGCGGCGCTCGACCGCCTGTCGGCGCTGGTCGAAGGCATGAGGCAGGTCAGCGCCAACATCGCGCACGACCTGAAGACGCCGCTCAACCGGCTGCAGATGATCCTCGACAGCGCGTCGGAAAAGCACCTGTCGGGGGAGAAAGTCGCCAGTGAACTGGCCGAGGCGCATGCCGAGAGCCTGCAGATCAACGAGACGTTCGACGCGCTGCTGCGCATTGCGCAGATCGAGGCCGGCGCGCGCAAGGCGCGGTTCACCGATGTTGGCCTCGGCGAGATCCTGCAAACCATCGCCGAGATCTACTCCGAGGTGGCCGAGGATGACGGCAAGTCGCTGTCGTCGGTCGAGCTGCATCGGGCCGCCGGCCGCATCCATGGCGATCCGGAACTGTTGACGCAGATGTTCGCCAATCTGGTCGAGAACGCGCTGCGCCATTGCCCGCCCGGCACGACGATCAAGCTGTCGGTGGCGCGCGACGGCGACCATGTCCTGGCCGCAGTCGCCGACAATGGACCCGGCATTCCCCCGGACGAACGCGAAAAGGTCTTCCAGCGGCTCTACCGGCTGGATCACAGCCGCTCGACGCCGGGCAGCGGCCTTGGGATGAGCCTCGTCAGGGCCATCGCCGATCTGCACGGCGCATCGATTGCGCTTGAGGATTGCGCGCCTGGCCTCAGCGTGGTGGTGAGCTTTCCGCTGGCGACGGATTAGCCGACAAATGACCGGTGCCGGCCAACACCAGCTCGGGTTCCTCGCCCTCGTAAAGGGGGGAGAGATGGCCTACGCCACGCACACATCTTCTGTGACTGGCATGACTGATCGGCCCGAGGCTTGATTGCCACGTGGTTCCCCCAATCCGTCGCTGCTTCGCAGCGCCACCTTTCCCCCCTCCGGAGGGAAAGGAAGGGAGCTTTGCTGGACGAGCGTTGACGGCAAAAAGCTTGGCGCCTTTCCTCTACCCCGTCGATCGGGGGGTCCGAAGGACGGGCGAGACCCGTGGCTCGCCCCGGCAGTGGCTCGGCGAAGCCGAGACGGAGTGGGGGTCGACCAGCGCCGCATAAGAGAACGCATGCGCCAAGCTGCCCTGCACGCTATCGCCAAAGACCAGCCGCTTGGAAATGTGTGCCGTAGCGCCTCTGGCGGGGGCGAGGAACCCAAGCCTTGAGAGGCCCACTCATCGGTCAATCCGTGTTGACAAAATAATCGATGACGAGGTCCGCTCGACACCGTCCATGGCGCCGATCTGGTCGAGCAGCGCGTCGAGGTCGCGGATCGACGGCGCGTCGACGATGACGATCATGTCGAAATTGCCGCTCACCGAATGCAGCGTCCTGACCGGCGGCAGCGCCTGCAGCGCGCGCACCACCTTGTCGGCGAGCTTGGGCGTCACGGTGAGCAGAACATGCGCCTTGACCAATCCCTGCTCATAATCCGGTGAAAGCTTGACGCCGTAGCCTGATATGATGCCGCGCTGTTCCAGCCGCTCGATCCGGCTCTGCACCGTGGTGCGCGACACGCCGAGCCGCCGCGCCAGTTCGGCGGTCGAGGCGCGGGCGTTGGAACGCAGCAGGGAAAGCAGCGCCTGTTCGGCTTCACTGAGCATTTCGACGATCTCCTTCGGCGGATCGACTAAAGATAGGGTACACTCTGCCAGATTTCACGCTTCCTTTCGACAGGCAAGCTGCGATGATTCACGCTAGGTAATCAAGACTGGCAGGGGTATTTGACCATGAACAACATCGTTATCGTCGGCGCCGGCAAGATCGGCTCGACCATCGCCGAAATGCTCGCCGCGACCGGCGACTACCACGTCACCCTCGTCGACCGCTCGGCGGCGCAGCTCGCCGCGGCCGAAGCCCCCGCCGGCGTCGAGACGCTCGAACTCGATATCGCCGCGGCCGGCGCCCTGGAAGCCGCACTCGCCGGCAAGTTCGCGGTGCTGAGCGCCGCCCCCTTCCATCTCACCACGCGCATCGCCGAGGCGGCGGCAAGTGCGGGCGTGCATTATCTTGACCTCACCGAGGATGTCGTCTCGACCCGCCGCGTCAAGGAACTGGCGCGTTCGGGCAAGAGCGCCTTCATCCCGCAATGCGGCCTGGCGCCGGGCTTCATCTCGATCGTCGCCAATGATCTGGCCAGCCGCTTCGACACGCTGGAAAGCGTGCGCATGCGCGTCGGCGCGCTGCCGCAATACCCGTCCAATGCGCTGAACTACAACCTGACCTGGAGCACCGACGGCGTCATCAACGAATATTGCGAGCCCTGCGAGGCGATCGTCGAGGGCGAGCTGATCGAAGTGCCGCCGCTCGAAGAGCGCGAGGAATTCTCGCTCGACGGCGTCACCTACGAGGCGTTCAACACGTCGGGCGGGCTCGGCACCTTGGCCGAGACGCTGAAGGGCAAGGTGCGCACGCTGAACTACCGCACCATCCGCTATCCCGGCCACGCCGCCATCATGAAGGCGCTGCTCAACGATCTCGGCCTGCGCCACCGCCGCGACGTGCTGAAGGACATTTTTGAAAGCGCGCTGCCGGCGACGCTGCAGGACGTCGTCATCGTCTTCGTCACCGTCTCCGGTCGCCGCAACGGCCGCCTGCTGCAGGAAACCTACGCCAACAAGATCTATTCGCAGCGCGTCGGCGACCAGCTGCGCAGCGCCATCCAGATCACCACCGCGTCCGGCATCTGCGCCGTGCTCGACATGCTGGCCGACGGCAGCCTGCCAGCGACCGGCTTCGTCAAGCAGGAAGACATCGCGCTCGATGCTTTTCTGGCCAACCGCTTCGGCCGCGCCTATGCCCAGCATGAGATGGTGAGCCGGCTGGCGGGGTGAGGAGCCTGGATAGGTTCGCGCCTTTCCTCTCCCCCGTCGATCGGGGGAGAGGTGTCGAGCGAAGCTCGACGGAGGGGGGGTCGACCCGGCTCGGTCGTTGTGATTTCAAGTCCGGCCGACGATTAGTTCTGACTGAAGCCGCGCGGTGACTTACCAGCGGCGGCGCGATTGACGAGCGGCTTCCCCCACTCCGTCGCTGCTTCGCAGCGCCACCTCTCCCCCCTCCGGAGGGAGAGGAACAAGGAAGAACCGCCCCTCAGATATGCAGCGCGTGCCCGAGCGCCTTGAGCGCCGCTTCCTGGAACCCCTCGCCTTGCGTCGGATGCGCATGGATGGTGCCGGCGATGTCCTCCAGCCGCGACCCCATCTCCAGCGCCAGGCCGAACGCCGCCGCCAGTTCCGACACGCCCTGCCCGGCCGCCTGGATGCCGAGCACCAGATGGTTGTCGGCGCGGGCTACGACGCGGACGAAACCATCCTCGCCGAGCTTCGTCATCGCCCGTCCGTTGGCGGCGAACGGGAACAGCCCGACCTTGATCTCGCCCTGGGCCTTGGCTTCCTCGGGCGACAGCCCGACAGTGACCAGCTCCGGATCGGTGAAGCACACCGCGGGGATCGCGCGCTTGTCCCAGCTGCGCTTGTGGCCGGCGACGATCTCGGCGACCATTTCGCCCTGCGCCATCGCCCGGTGCGCCAGCATCGGCTCGCCGGTGACGTCGCCGATGGCGAAGATGCCGCGCATCGAGGTGCGGCACTGATCGTCGATCCGGATGAATTTGCCTGACCTATCGAGGTCGATCTGGTCGAGGCCCCAGCCTTCGGTCACCGGCTTGCGGCCGACCGTCACCAGGATCTTGTCGGCGGAAACTTTTGCATTCTTGCCGTCCGCCGTCTCGACCAGCAGCGCGTCGCCCTTGCCCGCCTGTCCCTGGGTCGACAGCCCCTTGGCCTTGGCCCCGGCCATGACTTCGATGCCAAGCGCCGCGAGCCGCTTCACGACAGGCCGGGTCAGCTCGGCGTCATATTGCGCCAGCACGCGCGGCAAGGCCTCGACCACGGTCACGTCGGCACCCAGCTTTGCGAAGGCCATGCCAAGCTCCAGCCCGATATAGCCGCCGCCGACCACCGCAAGCTTCTTGGGCACCGCACTCAACGCCAGCGCGTCCGTCGACGATATCACAAGCCCGCCAAAGGGAAGGAACGGCAGCTCGACCGGCGCCGAGCCGGTGGCGATGACGATCGTCTCCGCCCGGATCACCTGGCTTCCCGTCTCGGTCTCGACCTCGACGGTCTTGCCGTCGCGGAACGTCGCCCAGCCATGCACGGTCTTCACCCCGGCCTTCTTCAGCAGGCCGGCGACGCCGCTGTTGAGCCGGCTGACGATGCCGTCCTTCCAGGCAACGGTTTTGCCAAGATCGAGCACGGGCGCCGATAGCGAAATGCCGAGCGGGCTCTTGCCGCCGGCCATGTGCGAGACCTTGTCGAACTCCTCCGCCGCATGGATCAGTGCCTTGGACGGAATGCAGCCGACATTGAGGCAGGTGCCGCCGGGCTTCGCAACCTCGACGATGACCGTATCGACGCCGAGCTGGCCGGCACGGATGGCGCAGACATAACCGCCCGGACCGGCGCCGATGACCAGCAGCTTGCAGGAGATTTCTTTCATCATCGCATCCTAACTGGTTGTCGCGCTGGATCGGAAATAACAGTCTGTCGAGATCCTTCGCGCCCCCCTCTGTCCTGCCGGACATCTCCCCCACGAGGGGGGAGATTGGCGCTGTCCCGCGGCATCTCAATTGTCCCGCCCCTCAATCCACAAAGATCAGGGCCGGCGTTTCCAGCAGCGCCTTGATGCGCTGCACGAACACCGCGGCATCCCAGCCGTCGATCACCCGGTGGTCGAAGCTGGACGACAGGTTCATCATCTTGCGCGGGATGAACTGCGTGCCGTCCCACATCGGCCGCACCATCATCTTGTTGACGCCGATGATGGCCACTTCCGGATGGTTGATGACCGGCGTCGTCGCGATGCCGCCCATGGCGCCGAGCGAAGTGATGGTGATGGTCGAGCCGGACAGCTCGTCGCGCGTCGCCGTGCCGGACTTGGCCGCCTCGGCCAGCCTGTTGACCTCGGCGCCGCAATCCCAGATGTCGCGCGCCTCGGCATGCTTGACGACAGGCACCACCAGCCCGGACGGCGTCTGTGCGGCGATGCCGATATGGACGCCGCCATGCTGGTGGATGATGCCGGCCTCGTCGTCGAACAGCGAATTCAGCTGGGGCTGGTCCGCGATCGCCTTGACCATCGCCCGCATCAGGAACGGCAGCAGCGTCAGCTTCGGCCTCTCTCCAGCACCCTTGGCCGCGCGCTTTTCCTTGTTGAGCGCGGCGCGCAAGTCCTCGAGCGCCGTGACGTCGATCTCCTCGACATAGGTGATGTGCGGGATGCGCGACTTGGACAGCGTCATCTTCTCGGCGATCTTGCGCCGCAAGCCCACCACCTTGATATCCTCGACCGAATCGTTGCGCGCCAGGCCCGATGCCTTGGCGACCTGCGGCCCGCGCGCCAGGAACGCCTCGATGTCGTCATGGCCGATGCGGCCGGCCGGGCCGCTTCCCGCGACCTGCCTCAGATCGATGCCCGCCTCCTTCGCGCGCAGCCGCACCGCCGGCGATGCCAAAGGCTTTTCACCCTCCGGGCGTGGCGCGCCGGAGACGGACCTCTGCCCGGTGTTTTTCGCAACGGCCGGAGCAGGTTTCGCCTCCGGGGCGTCGGCCTTTGGCGAGGCCTTCGCGATCGGCGCGGCGGTCTCCGGCTTCGGCGTTGGAAGCTTCGTCGGCGGCTCGGCGGCCACCGCCTCGGCCTTGGCATCGCCCTGCGGCTTTGCATTGCCCTCGCCCGCCACCTTCAGCCGCACAATAGGGGAGCCGATCGCCACGGTGTCGCCGATCTCGGCGCCCAGCCACAGGATCTCGCCATCGACGGGCGACGGGATCTCGACCGTCGCCTTGTCGGTCATGACGGCGGCCAGCACGGTGTCCTCGCGCACCATGTCGCCGACCTTGACGTGCCATTCGACGAGTTCGGCCTCGGCGACGCCTTCGCCGACATCGGGCAGCTTGATGATGTGCTCGCCCATGTCAGGCCTCCATGGTTTCGATGAGCGCGCGGCCGACCCTGGCGGGACCAGGGAAATAGTCCCATTCCTGCGCGTGCGGATAGGGCGTGTCCCAGCCGGCGACCCGCGCCACCGGCGCCTCCAGATGGTAGAAGCAGTTTTCCTGCACCAGCGCCGACAGCTCGGCGCCGAAGCCGGAGGTCAGCGTCGCCTCGTGCACGATGACGCAGCGCCCGGTCTTCTTCACCGAAGCGACGATGGCGTCGAGGTCGAGCGGCAAGAGCGTCCTCAGGTCGATGATCTCGGCATCGATGCCGGTCTCTTCGGCCGCGGCCTGGGCGACATAGACCATGGTGCCGTAGGTGAGCACGGTGACCGCCGAGCCGGCCCTGCGGATCGCCGCCTTGCCGAGCGGCACGGTGTAGTGCCCGTCGGCGACCTCGCCGAGCTCATGCTTCGACCAGGGCGTCACCGGGCGGTCGTGATGGCCGTCGAAGGGGCCGTTGTAGAGCCGCTTCGGCTCGAGGAAGATCACCGGATCGGGATCCTCGATCGCCGCGATCAGCAGCCCTTTGGCATCATGCGGATTGGACGGCACCACCGTCTTCAGCCCGGACACATGCGTGAACAAGGCTTCCGGGGACTGGCTGTGCGTCTGGCCGCCAAAAATGCCGCCGCCGGTCGGCATGCGGACCACGATCGGGCAGGTGAAATCGCCGTTCGAGCGGTAGCGCAGCCGTGCCGCTTCCTGGGTCAGCTGGTCGTAGGCCGGATACATGTAGTCGGCAAACTGAATTTCCACGCAGGGCTTCAGCCCGTAGGCGGCCATGCCGATGGCCGAGCCGACAATGCCGGATTCGTTGATCGGCGCGTCGAAGCAGCGGCTCTTGCCGTATTTGGCCTGCAGGCCTTGCGTGCAGCGGAAGACACCGCCGAAGAAGCCGACATCCTCGCCGTACACGACGACGCGTTCGTCGCGCTCCATCGACACGTCCATGGCGTCGCGAATGGCCTCGATCATGGTCCGTCTTGGCATGGCTCAGACTCCCGCCTGCTGGCGCTGGCGCCTGAGATGCGGCGGCATCTCGGCGTAGAGCCCCTCGAACATGTCGCGCGTCGACGGCTTGCCGCCGGCATGCAGCGTGCCGTGGCTTTCCGCCTCCTTCTGCGCCGCGATCACCGTGTCGAGGATTTCCGCCTCGGCCTGCGCGTGCCGCTCGTCCGACCAGACGCCGAGCCCGATCAGATGGTTCTTCAGCCGCACGATCGGATCGCCGAGCGGCCAGGCGTCGGATTCGGTCTTCGGCCGGTAGGCCGAGGGATCGTCCGAGCTCGAATGGGCGCCGGCGCGGTAGGTGACATATTCGACCAGCGTCGGTCCGAGGTTCTTGCGCGCGCGTTCGGCCGCCCATTTGGCCACCGCATGGACGGCGAGATAGTCGTTGCCGTCGACCCGAAGCGACGGGATGCCGAAGCCGAGACCGCGCGCCGCGAAGGTGCCGGAGCCGCCGCGCGCTATGCCTTGAAAGGTCGAGATCGCCCACTGGTTGTTGACGACATTGAGCACGACCGGCGCCTTGTAGGTGGAGGCGAACACCAGCGCCGAGTGGAAATCGGATTCCGCCGTCGAGCCGTCGCCGATCCAGCCCGCCGCGATCTTCGAATCGTTCGAAATCGCCGAGGCCATCGCCCAGCCGACCGCCTGGATATACTGCGTCGCCAGATTGCCGGAGATGGAGAAGAAGCCGTGCTCCTTCGACGAATACATGATCGGCAGCTGCCGGCCCTTCAGCGGGTCGGCCTCGTTGGAGTAGATCTGGTTCATCATCGTGACCATCGGATAGCCGTCGGCGATGAGCAGGCCGGCCTGCCGATAGGTCGGAAAATTCATGTCGCCCGGCGCGAGTGCCTTGCGGAAGGCGCAGCTCACCGCCTCCTCGCCCAGATGCTGCATGTAGAAGGAGGTCTTGCCCTGGCGCTGCGCCATCTGCATGCGCGCGTCGAAGGTCCTGAGCGTCATCATGTGGCGCAGGCCTTCCAGCAGCTCCTCGTTGGAGAGCAGCCCGGCCCACGGGCCGACGGCTTCGCCATCGCGGTTCAGCACGCGGATGATGGAGAAGGCCATGTCGCGGATGGTGCGCGGATCGACATCGATGTCGGGGCGCGGCACCGAGCCGGCGGCTGCGATGGTCACGTTGGAGAAATCAGGCGTGCCGCCCGGCCGCACTTCCGGCTCCGGAACGTGGAAACGCAACATCCCAGCATCGGCCATGACCTTCGTCCTCCAATGTTGCCTGGCGCCGATATTTGCACATCCGCGCGTCCAGTGCGAATTCGCCGAAGGTCGTCGGACCGGCCGCGCCGGCCGATCCAGCCTCCCTGCGCCAAGATGAAGATATGTCCGCGAAATTTCTTGTCGATGTTTCACGGCGGCGCGCAATTTGGCGCAAGCTTGGGCCGGGCTTGTCGTCAGATAAGGCGATTGGCGCCGCGCCTTTCCTCTCCCCCGTCGATCGGGGGAGAGGTGTCGAGCGAAGCTCGACGGAGTGGGGGTCGACCTGACTCGCCCGTCGTTACTTCAAGCCGGACAATGCCCTCCGCCCTTATCGAGGCCCTGTGATGAGTTGTCAGCGGCGGCGCATTTGAGGACCGCCTTCCCCCACTCCGTCGCTGCTTCGCAGCGCCACCTCTCCCCCCTCCGGAGGGAGAGGAAGCGCGTCGAGCTCGACGAAACCGCGCCTTGTCCTGTCGACAGGTGGGCAACAGTTTGAACCGGATACATGGGTAACAGTTCTCTCCCTACGTGTCCGCCGCCGCGCCAAGCGGTTTGGTGGGCGCCAAGCTTGCCGAACTCGCGCTTTTCCTCTCCCCCGTCGATCGGGGGAGAGGTGGTTCGGCGAAGCCGAGACGGAGTGGGGGTCGATCTTTGCTTCCAAATCCGCGTTTCTCCCCTCCCGTCTATCGAAGTCGTTCACCTCGCCCTCGTGCCATGCTAACCACCCCCCATGGCACAGAAGAAAGCTTTCGAGGTCGATTCCTGGCTCGCGCGGCCTGACGCGCGCATGTCCATCGTCCTGCTCTACGGCCCCGATCGCGGCCTCGTCTCCGAGCGTGCAAAGGCCTTTGCCGAAAAGACCGGCCTGCCGCTCGACGATCCCTTTTCCGTGGTCCGGCTCGAGGGTTCGGAGGTCGACCGCGACGAGGGCCGGCTGCTCGACGAGGCCCGCACCGTGCCGATGTTCTCCGACCGCCGGCTGCTTTGGGTGCGCAATGCCACCGGCCAGAAGGCGCTGGCCGAGGACGTCAAGGCGCTGACGGCGGAACCCGCGCGCGATGCCATCATCCTCATCGAGGCCGGCGATCTCAAAAAGGGCGTCGGCCTGCGGGCCGTGGTCGAAGCTGCGGACAACGCCATGGCGCTGCCTTGCTACGCCGATGAGGCGCGCGACATCGACACGGTCATCGACGATGAATTGCGCAAGGCCGGCATGTCGATGACGCTGGAGGCAAGACAGGCGCTGCGCCGCAATCTCGGCGGCGACAGGCTCGCTTCGCGCGGCGAGATCGAAAAGCTCATCCTCTACGCCCACGGCCAGAAGGAGATCGGCCTGGAGGATATCAGGGCGATGTCGGGCGACGTGTCAGGCGCCTCGTTCGACGACGCCGTCGACGCGCTGCTCGAAGGCAAGATCGGCGACTTCGACACCGCCTTCACCCGCCACTGCCAGTCGGGCGGCCCGCCCTTCCTGGTGCTGTCCTCGGCGATGCGCCAGTTCCACCAGATTCAAATCATGCGCGGGCAGATGGACTCTGGCGGACGCAATGCCGCGTCGGTCGTCGCCGGCGCGCGCCCGCCGGTTTTCTTTTCGCGGCGCAAGCTGGTGGAGAAGGCGCTGGAGCGCTGGAGCAGCGATGCGCTGAGCCGCGCACTGACCCGGTTGCAGACCGCGGTGCTGCAGACCCGCAAACGGCCCGATCTGTCCGAGGCACTGGCGCGCCAGGCGCTGCTCGGCATTGCGGTGGAAAGCGCCAGGCTGGGGCAGCGTTAGAGCAATTCCAGGAAGAGTGTGAGCGGTTTTCCCGGGGAAGCGCGTAGCACCTTCCCTTGGCAATTGCGCCAAAACAAAGAGTCGATCTTCGCCTTTTCGGCGCCGGGCGCTGCCTATAAGTCAATCCATTGTCATGGCGCCCAGCGGTTGGAAGGTCGGCGGCGCCAACGGCTACTGGCCGGACCAATTGATCGGGGCGTAATGTCCGTTTTGGCCGGAATTGTCCCAGCTCATGCCATGATCGCTGAACGTGCTGCCTTCCGCCCCCATCGCCATGCCGAGCCAGTCGGGATTGACGGGATGGCCGGTGGCCGCCCACATCTGCCCGTCCTCGCGCATCGTCGGCAGCGGTTCGACCGCCATCTGCATGACGCCGGCAATCGCCGCCGACCGCTTCTTGCCGTCTATCCGGTAGTCTATCGGCACCTTCTTGGCGCCGAGGTTCGTGCCGATCAAGGGTGCCAACACCGCCATCGGGCCACCCGCGGCGCCAGTGAAGATGGCCCCCAGCGCCTCTGTCTGCCCGTCATCGGCCCGTTCGTCGATATAGGCGGCGGCCGTCCAATTGCCGTCTGCCATCGGACCCGGCGTGTGAGCGACCAATGCGACACTGAGCCCGTCCAATCGAACGTCGCCGTAATTGCCCGTATCGATGTGAAAGACCAGGCCGACGTCGCAAACGCCTTTCGTCGGCCTCGATGTCAGCTGCGCCTTGGTGGACAGCAGGCAAGGACACACGACATCGCAGCTGCAATTTTCGAAGTAACTTCCGGACAATTGCCAACGGACTGCCACTTGCACCTCCCATGCGTCAGGCGCGTCGGCATATCATTCTGGCGAGGCGATGCCATTTCACGACTATTGCTGGAATGGCAAACAGCCCTCGCCGCAACCGGCACGCTAGGGCAATTAATTTAAGCCATATCTAATATTAATTACGCCGTTGCCTGGCACTGTCAAGCCGCGGGCACCAGGGCTGGCGATTGGCGAAATCGGCAACGCTGCAATCTCCCCCCTCGTGGGGGAGATGCCCGGTAGGGCAGAGGGGGGGCGCCGTAGAGCGCTGCCTCGGCCAGCTTCGACTGGCCGAGAGACTTACCTGAAGCTGCATCACTATCCATTGAGATGTCGGCGGGCCAGCGCCCCCCTTCTGGCTTGCCAGCCATCTCCCCCACAAGGGGGAGATCGGCCAATCGCCTACCGCCGCCGCCAGCATCGCCCCCATCAGCTCGTGTCGCCAGCCCTGGCAAAACGAAAGGGCTGACCCAACTGCCAGCCCCCTTTTTCTGCGTTAAATCAAGCTTCCGCTTGATGTCATTCGCCGGCTAACTACCGCTCCTGCTTCAATCTCCGGCACAGCTCGTCCAGTTGCTCCAGCGAGCGGTAGGACACCCGCAGCTCGCCGCCCTTGCCCTTGTGATCGATGGCCACGATCATGCCGAGCGTATCGGTCATCAGCTTTTCCAGGGCCAGCGTGTCGGTATCCTTTTCCGGCGCGGCTTGCGGCTGCTTCGGCTTGGCCGGCGTGGGGCCGGTCGGCATCTGCGCCAGCGCTTCGGCCTGGCGCACGGAAAGCCCTTCCTCGACGATGCGCTTGGCAAGGCCGGCCGGATCTTCCGCCGTCACCAGCGTGCGGGCATGGCCGGCCGACAGCGCGCCGTCGACCAGCATGTCGCGGATGACATCCGGCAGCTTCAGCAGCCGGAGCGTGTTGGCGACATGGCTGCGGCTCTTGCCGATGACATTGCCGAGATCGGCCTGGGTGTAGCCGTGCTCGTCGATCAGCTGCTGGTAGCCCAGCGCTTCCTCGACGGCGTTGAGGTCGGTGCGCTGGACGTTCTCGATGATCGCCAGCTCGAGCGCGGTGCGGTCGTTGACCTCGCGGATGATGACCGGGATCTCGGTCAGCCCGGCCCGCTGCGCCGCCCGCCAGCGCCGCTCGCCGGCGATGATCTCGTAGCGCCCCGCCTGCGTCGGCGACGGCCGCGCCACCACCGGCTGCACCACGCCATGTTCGCGGATCGACTGGGCAAGGTCGGTCAGTTCGGCGTCGCCAAAGTGCCGGCGCGGATTCTTCGGGTTGGGGCTGAGAAACTCGATCGGCACCTTGCCGTCGGCGCTCATCCCGGGCTTTTCCGGAGCCGCCGGGCGATCGATCTCGCCGATCAGTGCCGCCAGTCCCCGGCCCAGTCTTTTCCTCGAAAGGTCTTCGCTCATGTCTATTCCAGGTCTATTTGGGATAATCGTCTTGAGATCGTTTCGGTATCGAATCGGCCGTTAATTCTGCATCCGATCTAATCAAGCGGCGCGCAATTTGCGCTCGCGGCGGATCACTTCCGAGGCCAGCTGCAGATAGGCCTGGCTGCCCGAGCACTTCAAATCGTAAAGGATCGCCGGCTTGCCATAGGATGGCGCCTCCGACACCCGCACATTTCGGGGGATGATGGTTTCGTAGACCTTGTCGCCCATATGCTGGCGGACATCCTGCACCACCTGGTTGGCGAGATTGTTGCGGCCGTCATACATGGTCAGCACGATGCCCTGGATGGTGAGGTCCGGATTGATCGACCGGCGCACCTGCTCGACGGTTTCCAGCAATTGGCTCAAGCCTTCGAGCGCGAAGAACTCGCATTGCAGCGGCACCAGCACCGAATCAGCCGCCGCCATCGAATTGAGCGTGAGCAGATTGAGCGAAGGCGGGCAGTCGATCAGCACATAGCCGAAACCGGCCGACCGCGCCGAGGCCGCACGCAAGGCGTTGCGCAGCCGCAGCACCCGGTCGGGCGCCGAGGCGATCTCCATCTCGATGCCGAGCAGGTCGAGCGTCGACGGCACGATCGACAGGCCGGGCACGGCGGTCGGAATCGCCGCGGCTTCCAGCTCCAGCTCGCCGGTCAGCACGTCGTAGGACGAGACTGTGCGGTCCTTGCGGTCGATGCCGAGGCCGGTGCTGGCATTGCCTTGTGGGTCGAGGTCGACGATCAGCACCTTTTCGCCGATCGCGGCCAGAGCGGTGGCCAGATTGATGGCGGTGGTGGTCTTACCGACCCCGCCCTTCTGGTTGGCTACGGTGATGATTCGGGGGCCGTTCTTCATGGGTTTATGCCAGAAATTCATTTTTGGGTCGCCAAATAGCCCGACAAGTCGAAGATCAGACAGGTCGCAGGTTAGACAGTTCCAGGATGACGCCATGAGGGTCCGTCACACTGGCATGTTCTACCAGATCGAAGGCCCATCGGTTAACGCTTTCTTGCACTTCGGCGCGGTAATCCCGGCCTTTGTGGAACAGGCCGCGCGCGCCCGATGTCAGCCACGGCGCCGTCAGGTCGAGCAGGACCGAAAGCGAGGCCAGAGCCCGTGCCGTGACGATTTGCGGTTGCGAAACAAGCGCATGGCTGTCCTCGATCCGCCGCGCAACGACCCGCGCCGGCAGGTTGAACTGGCCGATGACGGTCTGCAGGAACGACGCCTTCTTGCGGTTGCTCTCCACCAGATCGATGCTGGCTCCGTCCCGCTCGGCGAGCAGGAAAGCCATGACCAGGCCGGGAAATCCGCCGCCCGAACCGATATCGACCCAATGCGTGGCATGGGGTTCTATGCGTGCCAGCTGCGCGCTGTCGAGGATGTGACGCTGCCAGACATCGCCCGCGGTCGACTGCGCGACCAGATTGATGCTGCGATTCCATTTCTGGAACATGGCTTCGAACGCCACAAGGCGATCGAATGTTTCACGTGAAACCGGGCCGGCCGCGTCCTGCAGGCTCTTCCAGGAGAAAGAGCTCACGCAACAACCCTTTGTTCGCTCTGGGGCCTTTGTTCGCTCTGGAGCCTCTGCACACTCTCATGGTGGCGGACATGGGCGACGATGATCGCCAGCGCCGCCGGCGTCATGCCCTCCATGCGCTGCGCGTCGGCGATGGACCGCGGCCGCCGCGCCTGCATCTTCTGCTTCAACTCATTGGACAGGCCCGGTACGCCGGTGAAATCGACCGTCTCCGGGATCAGCCGGTTCTCTTCGTGGCGGATCTGAGCGACATCACTCTTCTGCCGGTCGAGATAGACCGAATATTTCGCTTCCGTTTCGAGGCGCTCGGCGGTCCTGGCGTCGATCGCCGCGAACCGAGGCTCGATCCTGGCCAGCCAGGCGACATCGACGTCGGGATAGGCCAGCAGCTCATAACCGGACCGGCGCACCCCGTCCCGGTTGATCTCCAACCCATGCCGCGCCGCCTCGTTGGGGGTCATCGCCACCGATCTGGCCAGTTCGCGCGCCGCATCGAGCCGCTGCATGACATCGCCATAGCGCTGCATGCGATGCGCCGAGGCGATCCCCAGTCTCTCGGCGACAGGCGTCAGCCGTTCATCGGCATTGTCGGCGCGCAATGACAGCCGGAATTCTGCCCGCGAGGTGAACATGCGGTAGGGTTCGCTGATGCCGCGGCTGGTCAGATCGTCGACCATCACGCCGATATAGGCTTCGGTGCGGCTGAGCACGATCTGCTCGCCGCCGGACGCCCGCCGCGCAGCGTTGAGGCCAGCGAGCAGGCCCTGCCCGGCGGCCTCCTCATACCCGGTCGTGCCGTTGATCTGCCCGGCGAGAAAGAGGCCGGCGACACGTTTCGTCTCCAGCGTCTGATGCAGCTCGCGCGGATCGATGTGATCATACTCGATAGCATAGCCCGGCTGCAGCATGGTCGCATGCTCGAGCCCGGGAATTGTCTTCAGGATGTCGAGTTGCACATCCTGCGGCAGCGAGGTCGAGATCCCATTGGGATAGACGGTGTCGTCGTCGAGCCCTTCCGGCTCCAGAAAGATCTGGTGGCCGTCGCGGTCACCGAACTTGACGATCTTGTCCTCGATCGACGGGCAATAACGCGGCCCGACGCCTTCGATCGACCCGGAATACATGGCGGAGCGGCCGAGATTGGCGCGGATCAGCTCATGCGTGGCCGGCGTCGTGCGGGTGATGCCGCACTCGATCTGCGCTGTGGTGATACGGTCGGTCATCAGCGAGAACGGCACGGGATCCTCGTCCGCCGCCTGGCTTTCCAGAGACGCCCAGTCGATGGATTTTCCGTCCAGCCGCGGCGGCGTACCGGTCTTCAGCCGGCCGAGCTTGAAACCGGCACGGTCCATCGTCGCCGACAGACCAAGGCTCGCCTGCTCGTTCATGCGGCCGGCGACGATCTTCTTCTCGCCAATATGAATGAGGCCGCGCAGGAAGGTGCCCGTCGTCAGGACCACGGCGCCGCACGCAAGCCTGCGGCCGTCGGCCAGCAGGACAGCGGCGATCCGCCCTTCGTCGATTTCGAAATCCAGCACCTCGCCCTCGACCACGTCGAGATCGTTCTGCTGCCGAATCGCTTCCTGCATGGCAAGGCGATAGAGCTTCCTGTCGGCCTGCGTGCGCGGCCCGCGCACCGCCGGCCCCTTGCGGCGGTTGAGCAAACGGAACTGGATTCCGGCCGCATCCGCCACCCGGCCCATCAGCCCGTCCATGGCGTCGATTTCGCGGACCAGATGGCCTTTTCCGAGCCCGCCGATTGCGGGATTGCACGACATCACGCCGATCGTATCGAAGCGCAGCGTCACCAGCGCTGTCTTGGCGCCGGCGCGCGCGGCAGCGCTGGCCGCCTCGCACCCAGCATGGCCGCCGCCTACCACAACCACATCATAGTGATCGGTCATTTCAAATCCTGGACTCAAAAAGAGATTGAGGGACACATGTCCCCGCAGGACCAAGCTGTCAAGAAAACTTCGCGGCAAGTTTCACGTGAAACAGAGTGAACGGCACGTCCGGCGATGTTTCACGTGAGTCACGGCAAGGGATTGCCGAAGCGTCCCCAACTTCGTCATCCACGGGCGAAGCAGGAGCGAAGCTCCGTCGCGGACACCCGAGGATCCATTCCGTGACCGAGGTCGAAGGGTGCAGCGGCGCAGAATTCTGCGCCGTTGCGGCGCGTCAGAGTCCCGGCATGGATCCGTTGGGCTGCGGAGCAGCTCCAGGGGTCTGCGCCGCGTCGCTTCGCTCCTTGCTCCGCCATAGGATGACGAAGCGACAAGAGCTTCCGCAAACGCATCACCCACCGCAGAAAGTCCCGCGTGTTCAACCAGCAAATTGTTTCACGTGAGTCATGGTCGGGAGTGCGAAGCTCCCCCTTTCGTCATCCACGGGCGAAGCAGGAGCGAAGCTCCGTCGCGGAGACCCGAGGATCCATTCCGTGACCTTAGATGTAGGCTGCATCGGCGCAGAATTCTGCACCGTTAGTGACGCTTCGGAGTCCCGGCATGGATCCCTTGGGCTGCGGAGCAGCTCCAGGGGTCTGCGCCGCGTCGCTTCGCTCCTTGCTTCCGCCATAGGTGACGAAGCGGTTGATGTCTTCGCCAGTCGCACCAGTATCCGTAATCGCAGAGATCCAGCTCACATCAGCCCAAGCAATTGTTTCACGTGAGTCATTTCCCGATACAGAACTGCGAAAAGATCACGTCGAGCATATCCTCGACATTGATCGCGCCGACGATTCGGCCAAGGCTGTCCGCCGCCAGCCGCAGCTCTTCGGCGCGCAGTTCCTGGCCTGCGGCACCCTCGGCAGCAGCGCGAAGCAAATGCCGATTCGCTTCACCAAGCAGTTCGACGTGGCGCAGGCGCGACGGCAGAACATCGCCGACATCACCCGCCGCGACCGCCGCGCGACGGCCGATTTCGGCGAGCAGCGCCTCCACTCCAGTCCCATTCACGACCGAAATGACAAAGTCGTATCTGCCGGCCGCGTCCCCGGCCGCCTGTTCCTCCAACAGGTCGACCTTGGTGCCGACATGCAACAGAGGCGCCGTGGTCGGAACCTGGCCGACGACCTTGGGTGACAAGGCGTCCTCCAGCAGCAGCAAGAGATCGGCGCGGTCGGCCTTGGCCCGCGCCTTCTCGATGCCGATCGCCTCGACCTTGCCCGGCGCCTCGCGCAAGCCGGCCGTATCCGTCAGCCTGACGCGCAGGCCGCCGAGGTCCAGCGTCACCTCGAGCAGGTCGCGGGTCGTGCCGGGCTCATCCGTTACAATAGCTGCATCGCGCCGCGCCAAGGCGTTGAACAGACTCGACTTGCCGGCATTCGGCGCGCCGAGAATCACCACCTCGAAGCCGTCGCGGATGATTTCGGCCGCATGAAATCCGGCGATGTGGCGATCGATTTCGCCGATCATCGCCCGGACATCCGACCAAACCGTATCCGAAACGGATCCCGGCACGTCCTCCTCATCGGCAAAGTCGATCTCCGCCTCGATCATCGCGCGCGCGTGGATCAGCCGGCGCCGCCAACTCAGGTAGAGCTCACTCTGGACACCCTCGGCATTCTGGACCGCAAAGCGCCGCTGCGCCTCGGTTTCGGCATTGACCAGATCCGCCAGTGCTTCGGTTTCGACGAGGTCGACCTTGCCGTTGAGAAAGGCGCGACGGGTGAATTCTCCGGGCTCTGCGTGCCTGACGCCCTCAAAGCCGGCGATCGTCTCCAGCATCCTGGCCACCACGGCGCGTCCGCCATGGACCTGGAATTCGGCGACGTCCTCCCCGGTAAAGCTGGCCGGACCGGGAAAGAAGATGACCAACCCGCTGTCCAGTATGGTTCCATCGGGCGCCTTGAGCCTGCGCAGGAGCGCCGCCCGGTCCTTAACCATGCCACCGGCGATCGTTTCGACCACGAATCGAGTCCGTGGGCCGGAAATGCGCAGCACGGCGACGCCGGCCGGAAGCCGGCCGCTCGACAGCGCAACGATCGAATCGCCTGAAATCATTTGCCCGCTCTGTTGAACCGCCTTAGCCTCGCGCCTTCAAACAACCCGAGTTGCCCATCGTGACATTGCCCGCGCAAAACCTGCTTGCCGAAGAGGCCAGCCCCTATCTGCAGCAGCACAGCGGCAATCCCGTGCATTGGCGGGCCTGGTCGCCGGCATCGCTCGAAGAAGCAAGGACGCTCGATCGCCCGATCCTGCTCTCCGTCGGCTATGCCGCCTGCCACTGGTGCCATGTCATGGCGCATGAAAGCTTCGAGAATGACGGCGTCGCCGCCGTCATGAACCGTCTGTTCGTCAATATCAAGGTCGACCGCGAGGAGCGACCCGACATCGACCAGATCTACATGGCCGCGCTCTCCTCGATGGGCGAGCAAGGCGGCTGGCCGCTGACCATGTTCCTGACGCCGGACGGCAAGCCATTCTGGGGCGGCACCTATTTTCCGCGCGAGGCGCGCTATGGCCGCCCGGGCTTCATCCAGGTCATGGAAGCGGTCGACAAGGCCTGGCGCGAGAAACGCGACAGCCTGCACCAGAGCGCCGATGGGTTGACCTCCCATGTCGAGGCGCGGCTCTCCGGCATGCATGCCAGGCAGAGCCTCGACCGCGGCACGCTCGCCGACCTCGCCGGCCGCATCGACGGCATGATCGACCGCGACCTTGGCGGCCTGCGTGGCGCGCCGAAATTCCCCAACGCGCCATTCATGCTGACGCTGTGGCTGTCCTGGCTGCGCGATGGCAACGCCGCGCATCGTGACGACCTGCTGGTCAGCCTGGAACGGATGCTGGGCGGCGGCATTTACGATCATATTGGCGGTGGGCTCAGCCGCTACTCAACCGATGCGGAATGGCTGGTGCCGCATTTCGAGAAGATGCTCTACGACAATGCTGAGCTGATCCGCTTCTGCAACTGGGCCTTTTCGGCAAGCGGTAATCATTTGTTCCGGATACGAATCGAAGAGACGGTCGACTGGCTGCTGCGCGAAATGCGCGTCACCGGCGGCGCCTTCGCAGCCAGCCTCGACGCCGACAGCGAAGGCGAGGAAGGGCTGTTCTACACCTGGAACCGGCAAGAGATCGAAGCCGTCCTTGGTAGCGATTCAGCCTTGTTTTTCAAATACTTCACGCTATCTGCCCCGCATGGCTGGGAAGGCAAGCCGGTCGTCCATCAAACCCGTGGCCAGCAAGCCCAAAGCGTGGCCGACCGCGAAAAACTCATGCCGCTCAAAGCCAGGCTTCTCGCGGTGCGGGAGGAGCGCGTCAGGCCAGGCCTCGATGCCAAGACCCTCACCGACTGGAACGGCCTGATGATCGCGGCACTCGCCGAGGCCGGTCGCTCGCTGGGCCGGCCCGACTGCATCGAGGCAGCGGCCAAGGCGTTTGCCCACATCTCCGGCGCCAGCCGCGACGGCCGCTTGCCGCATTCCATGCTTGGTGCCAGAAAACTGTTTCCCGCTTTGTCGAGCGATTACGCCGCCATGGCCAATGCGGCGATCTCGCTGTTCGAGGCGTCCGGCGATTGGAGCTACATCGACCAGGCGAAGCAGTTCATCGAACAGCTCGACCATTGGCACACCGACGCCGCCGGCACAGGCTACTATCTGACCGCCTCGGACAGCACCGACGTGCCGATCCGTATCAGGGGCGATGTCGACGAGGCCATTTCCTCAGCCACCAGCCAGATCATCGCGGCACTCGTGCGGCTCGCCTCCGTTACCGGCGATCTCGATCTCGGCGAAAAAGCCTGGAAAATCGCCGAACATGCGGCCGGCCGCGCCGCGCACCAGGCCTATGGCCAGGCCGGCATCGTCAATGCCTGCGCGCTTGCCATCGAGCCTTTGAAACTGGTCATCGTCGACATTCTAGAGGATCCAAAGCTCGTTCCGGTTGCGAATCGGTGCCCCGACCCGCGCCGCGTCGACATCATTGCCGCGATTGGTTCGGAAACGAATCGACCCTTGCTGCCCGGCGGGATTCTGCCACCGACCGACAAAGCCGGTGCCTGGCTGTGTACCGGGCAGGTGTGTTTGCCGGTGGTGACGGATGCTGGAGAGCTGGAGCGGCTGTTGCGGCGATAGCTCCTCACCCTCCCCCCCTCGTGGGGAGGGTCGGCTCGCGATCGTGGCGAAGCGTAGATCGGGAGACGGGGGGTGAAACGCCAGCCTCAGTGCTGACCCCCGCTCCGCTGCGCGGATCGACCCTCCCCACAAGGGGGAGGGTAAGCCCTTACGTATTCATCGAATCGAAGAAATCGGCATTGGTCTTGGTCTGCTTCAGCTTGTCGATGAGGAACTCGATCGCATCGGTCGTTCCCATCGGCGCCAGGATGCGGCGCAGCACGAAGATCTTCTGCAAGTCCGCGCGCGGCACCAGCAGGTCTTCCTTGCGGGTACCGGACTTCAGTATGTCCATCGCCGGATAGATGCGCTTGTCGGCGACCTTGCGGTCGAGCTGGATTTCGCAGTTGCCGGTGCCCTTGAACTCCTCGAAGATGACTTCGTCCATGCGGCTGCCGGTGTCGATCAGCGCGGTCGCGATGATGGTCAGCGAGCCACCTTCCTCGATGTTGCGGGCGGCGCCGAAGAAGCGCTTCGGCCGCTGCAGCGCATTGGCGTCGACACCGCCGGTCAGCACCTTGCCGGATGACGGCACGACGGTGTTGTAGGCACGGCCGAGGCGGGTGATGGAATCGAGCAGGATGACGACGTCACGGCCATGCTCGACCAGCCGCTTGGCCTTCTCGATGACCATCTCGGCAACCTGGACGTGGCGCACCGCCGGTTCGTCGAAGGTCGAGGAGATCACCTCGCCCTTCACCGAGCGCTGCATGTCTGTCACTTCCTCCGGCCGCTCGTCGATCAAAAGCACGATCAGATAGCATTCCGGGTGGTTGGCGGTGATCGAGTGGGCAATGTTCTGCATGAGAACCGTCTTGCCGGTCCGCGGCTGCGCGTTGATCAACGCGCGCTGTCCCTTGCCGATCGGCGCGACCAGGTCGATCACGCGCGCCGAGATGTCCTTGCTGGTCGAATTGTCGATCTCCATCTTCAGCCGCTTGGTCGGATAGAGCGGCGTCAGATTGTCGAAATGGATCTTGTGACGGATCTTTTCGGGGTCGTCGAAATTGATGGTATTGACCTTGAGCAGCGCGAAATAGCGCTCGCCTTCCTTCGGGCTGCGGATCGGCCCTTCGACCGTATCGCCGGTCTTCAGCGAAAAGCGCCGGATCTGCGACGGCGAGATGTAGATGTCGTCGGGACCTGGCAGGTAGTTGGCATTGGCGGAGCGCAGGAAGCCGAAGCCATCCTGCAGGACTTCGACCACACCGTCGCCGATGATCTCGATATCCTGTGCGGCCAGCTTCTTCAGGATCGCGAACATCAGCTCCTGCTTGCGCATGACGCTGGCATTCTCGACCTCGAGCGATTCGGCATAAGCGATCAGCTCTGGCGGCTTCTTGTTCTTGAATTCGGTAAGTTTCATTTCTTGCATAGACGGACTCTGGGTGCGCTTTGGGAGAAAAATATCGGCGGGATGCGACAAATGCCGGGCGCGGCCGAAAATAATGAGGGGCGGCGCATGACGGGAAGGAAGACCCGTCTTTTATCGTCGGTCGGATCAAAGAGCAAGCAGCGTTTTAAGGGGCCCGATCGGCCTCAGAATGGCTTGACGACAACCAGGATCACGATGGCGATCATCAGCAATGTGGGGATCTCGTTGACGATCCGCCAGTGCCTCGCCGGTTTTTCGTTGCGATCTTCGGCGAATTTCCGCACCGCGCCGGCCAGATAGCCGTGAACGGCGGACAAAAGCAGCACCAGGCCGATCTTGGCGTGCAGCCAGCCGCCCTGGAAGCCGAAGATTTTCCAGGCGAGCCACAAGCCGAACACCCAGGTAACGATCATCGCCGGATTGATGATCCCGCGCAGCAGGCGCCGCTCCATCACCTTGAAGGTCTCCGACTGCACCGACCCTTTCTCGGCATCGACGTGATAGACGAACAGCCGCGGCAGATAGAGCATGCCGGCCATCCAGGAAATGACGGCAAGGATATGGATCGCCTTTGCCCAGGGATAGAAACTTTCGGGTGCGACGAAAAACAGAAGCGCCGTCAGCACGATCAGCACAACGATGCTGACGATCATGCGCATCATCGCCTGTCCGGTGCTGTTGGTGTTGTTTGTCTCATTCATCAGCGTGTCGCGCTCCTCACCTGCTTCACCATCGCCTCGACATGCGCGATCGGCGTCTCCGGCGTGATGCCGTGGCCGAGATTGAAGATCAGCGGCCCGTCTCCCAGCGCTTTCAGGATCGCCTCGACGCCGTCCGACAGCGCCTTGCCGCCGGCCACGAGGCGCAAGGGATCGAGATTGCCCTGGACCGCACCCGATCGCTGCAAATCCTTCGCCGCCGCCAGCGGCACCGTCCAGTCGATCCCCAGCCCCGTCACGCCGGTCTTCTGGCGATAGGTGCGGTAGCGGGCGCCGGCGCCCTTGGGGAAGCCGATGATCGGCACATCGGGATGGACGGCCCGTACCTGCCTGACGATCTCGGCCACCGGCCAAACGCAAAACTGGTCGAACGTCGCATCGTCGAGCACGCCGGACCAGGAATCGAAAATCTGCACCACATCCGCCCCGGCTTCGATCTGCCGGATCAGATAGGCCGCCGAATGGTCGGCAAGCACCTTCAGGAGATGTTGAAACGCAGCCGGCTCGCGATAGGCGAACAGCCGCGCCGGCGCCTGGTCTGGCGTGCCATGGCCGGCGATCATATAGGTCGCCACCGTCCACGGTGCGCCGCAGAAGCCGATCAGCGTGGTTTCATCAGGCAGTTTTGCCCGCAGCCGGCGAACCGTCTCGTAGACCGGTTCGAGATTCACGTGAAACACATCGCTTTCCAGAGCCATGATATCGGCCACCGAGATCGGCGTCAGCAGCGGTCCCCGCCCTTCCTCGAAGCGCACGTCGCGGCCGAGCGCATGCGGAACGACAAGGATGTCGGAGAACAGGATCGAGGCATCGAAGCCGAAGCGCTCGATCGGCTGCAAGGTCACTTCCACCGCAAGGTCGGGATCGTAGCACAGGTCGAGGAAGGAACCGGCACGCCTGCGCGTTTCGCGATACTCCGGCAGATAACGTCCGGCCTGACGCATCATCCAGAGCGGAGGCGGAAAGTGCGCCTCGCCCTTCAGGACGTCCAGCATGATCCGGCTTTTGGGCATTGAGCGCTCGCCTCTCCCGGCCTTCCTAAATCAAAGATTCTTATATCTAAGATTCTTCTGATTCTAAGAGTCTGTTGGTTGTGGTGGTTGTCACCTGTCCCGCTTCGTCAGCCAAAAAGCCAGCAAGCATATTGTCGCGCGCTCGCCTCTCCCAGCCTCGGGGTTCTGGGGATAGTCCGGAATCCGTCATCGGAGTCAAAGCGTTAGCAAGCCAAGGAAGAGCCCCGCCCTGTGGATGGCCGAAAGGCAAAAGGGACCGTCCCCAGATTTGTCCCCAGCCGGCCGGCGAAGCTGACAGAGCATCGAATTGTGGACAAACTGCCATCTGATACAGTCGCTCCCGACCGGCCGCTCTTTCTGTCCCGGCTTATCCACATCCGCCCACAGCCCCAGGTGATCCCCTGTGAACAAACCCCAGAGCTTCTTTCACCTGCACCTGATTTCCGACGCGACCGGCGAAACGCTGCTCGCCGCCGGGCGGGCGGCTTCGGCGCAATACAAGGACGCGCGGGCGATTGAACACATCTATCCCCTCATCCGCACCGAAAAGCAGGTGGCCAAGGTGTTCGAGGACATAGAGGAGGAGCCGGGCATCATTCTCTATACGGTCGTCGACCAGAAACTGGCGCGCGGCATCGACGAACGCTGCGCCACCATGGGCCTGCCCTGTGTGTCGGTGCTGGAGCCGGTGCTCACCGTCTTCCAGTCCTATCTCGGCACGCCGGCCGGCCGCCGCGTCGGCGCCCAGCACGTTCTCGACGCCGAATATTTCCGCCGCATCGATGCCCTCAACTTCACCATGGACCATGATGACGGCCAGCTGCCGGCCAATATGGACGATGCCGATGTCGTGCTGATCGGCATTTCGCGGACGTCGAAGACGCCGACCAGCATCTATCTCGCCAACCGCGGCATCAAGACCGCCAACATCCCGATCGTGCTCGGCGTGCCGGTGCCGGAAAGCCTGGTTGCCGCCAAGACGCCGCTGATCGTCGGGCTGATCGCCACCGCCGAGCGCATTTCGCATGTCCGCCAGAACCGCATCCTAGGCAACAGCAGCTCCTACGTGCCGACCGACTATGTCGACCGCGCCGCCATCAACGAGGAACTCGCCTACGCCCGCCAGATCTGCACGCGCCATGGCTGGCCGATGATCGACGTCAGCCGCCGCTCGATCGAGGAAACGGCCGCGGCGATCGTTGCCCTGCGGGGGAAGTCGCGCTAGGGCAGACAAGATACGTGCGTGACGGAACGCCGACCCTGGTGAACAACCATGACCGAAAAAATCATCCTCGCTTCCGGCAGTCCATTCCGCAAGGCGATGCTCATCCATGCTGGCCTCGACATCGAGGCGGTGCCGGCCGATGTCGACGAGCGCGCGCTCGAGGCGCCGTTGCAGGACAGCGGCGTTTCGCCGGAGGATGTTGCCCTGGTGCTGGCCGAGGCCAAGGCCATCGAGGTCAGCGAACGAAGGCCCGGCGCGCTGGTGCTCGGCTGCGACCAGACTTTGTCTTTGGGTGACGAAGTGTTCCACAAGCCGGCCGACATGGAAGGCGCGCGGCGCCATCTCCTGGCGCTGTCGGGCAGGACCCATCAGCTCAACAGCGCCGCCGTGCTGGTGCGTGACGGCAAGGTGCTGTGGCGCCATGTCGGCATCGCCGGCATGACCATGCGCAAGCTCGACCCAGGCTTCATCGGCCGCCATCTCGCCCGTGTCGGCGCCAAGGCGCTGGCCAGCGTCGGTGCCTACCAGATCGAAGGCGAAGGCATCCAGCTCTTCGAAAAGATCGAAGGCGATTATTTCACCATTGTCGGCCTGCCGCTTTTGCCGCTGCTGGCGGAATTGCGCACGCTCGGAGCCATCGATGGTTGAGGCAACGAAGAAGGCTTTTGTCACCGGCCACCCGATCAAGCATTCGCGGTCACCGAAGATCCACGGCCACTGGCTGGTCCAGCACGGCATCGACGGCAGCTACGAGGCGATCGACGTGGCGCCGCAGGATTTTGCCGAATTCATCGCGACATTGCAGGCAAACGGGTTTCGCGGCGGCAATGTCACCATTCCGCACAAGGAAGCCGCCTTCGCTCTCGTCCACCGCCGCGACCAGGCGGCCGAAGAAATCGGCGCCGTCAACACGCTGTGGTTCGAGGATGGTCTCCTTTGGGGCGGCAACACCGACGGTCACGGCTTTGCCGCCAACCTCGATGATTACGCGCCCGGCTGGGCGAATACGGGCCCCGCGGTCGTGCTCGGCGCCGGCGGCGCGTCGCGCGCCGTCATCCAGGCGCTGAAGCAACGCGGTTTTTCCGACATCCGCATCGTCAACCGCACGCTGGCACGGGCGCAGGAATTGCGCGACCGTTTCGGCGCCGGCGTTTCGGCGCATGGCACGGCGGCGACCAACGAATTGCTGGCCGACGCCGGCCTGCTGGTCAACACCACCGCGCTCGGCATGGTCGGCAATGAAGGTCTCGCCGCCGACCCGGCCCTGCTGCCGGCCCACGCCATCGTCACCGACCTCGTCTATGTGCCGCTGGAAACGCCTTTGCTCGCCGCCGCGCGCGCCAGGGGGCTGAAGACGGTCGACGGCCTCGGCATGCTGCTCAACCAGGCCGTGCCCGGCTTCGAACATTGGTTCGGCGTCAGGCCGCAGGTCACGGCTGAGCTGCGCGCGCTCATCGTTGCCGATCTGGTGCCGAAACCATGATCGTGCTCGGTCTCACCGGCTCGATCGGCATGGGCAAGTCGACCACGGCCAAAATGTTCGCCGAGGCGGGCGTGCCGGTCCATGATTCCGACGAGGCGGTGCATCGCCTCTATTCCGGCGCGGCGGCACCTCTGATCGAGGCCGCGTTTCCCGGAACGGCTGTCGATGGCGTGGTCGACCGCGTAAAACTTGGCGCGCGCGTGCTTGGCGATGCCGCCGCGCTGAAGCGGCTGGAAGCCATCATCCATCCGCTGGTGCGCGCCGACGCCGACGCCTTCCTGGCCAGGCATCGTAACGCGGGCGAATCGATCGCCGTGCTCGACATTCCGCTGCTCTTCGAAACCGGCGGCCGTGGCCGCGTCGACAAGGTCGTCGTCGTCACGGCGCCCGCCGAAGTCCAGCGCCAGCGCGTGCTGGCCCGGCCGGGCATGACGGAAGAAAAACTGGCGGCGATTCTGGCCAAGCAATTGCCGGATGAGGAGAAGCGCAGGCTGGCCGATTTCGTCATCGACACCGGCCAGGGGCTGGACGCCGCGCGTGCCGCCGTCGCCGGCATCATCGCCGAACTGATCGGGGGTCGCTGACGGCTTCCTTCCCTTCTCCCACAAGGGGAGAAGGCAAAACAGGCATTGCCATTTTGTTCCGGTCTCGTGATTCTGCCCCCAGGAGCAAACTGATTCGATGCGCGAGATCATCTTCGATACGGAAACCACCGGCCTTGATTCACGCGACGACCGCGTGATCGAGCTGGGCGGCGTCGAACTGGTCAACCGTTTCCCGACCGGCAGGACGTTCCACCACTATATCAACCCGCAAGGCCGGGCGATCCATGAGGAGGCGCAGGCGGTGCACGGCATCAGCGCGGCCGATCTCGCCGGCAAGCCGACCTTCGCCGAAATCGCCGAGGAATGGCTGACCTTCACCGACGGCGCCAGGCTGGTCGCCCACAACGCCACTTTCGACATCGGCTTCCTCAATGTCGAATTCGGCCGGCTCGGCCATCCCGTCGTCGATCCCGGCCGTGTCGTCGACACGCTGGCGCTGGCGCGCCGCAAGCACCCGATGGGCCCCAATTCGCTCGATGCGCTCTGCCGGCGCTACGGCATCGACAACACCAAGCGTACCAAGCACGGCGCGCTGCTCGATTCCGAATTGCTGGCCGAGGTCTATATCGAGCTGATCGGCGGCAAGCAGGCGGCGCTTATCCTCGACAGCGCCACCGCGCCGGCACAGGGCGAGAATGTCCGCCATATCGAGATCATCGTCGCCGAGCGCCCAAGGCCGCTGCTGCCGCGCCTGACCGAAGCGGAGCGTGCGGCGCATGCCGCCATGGTCGCCACGCTCGGCGAAAAGGCGCTCTGGCTGAAAGCCAATTCCTCCGAAAAGAGCGTCGCGGCGTCGTAGGACTCAATACGGCCACTCGCCCCGCCCCAGTGATGCAATCGCCGCGATGATGCGCGCAAACGCCTCCGCCGCGGCCGGCACCGTGGTGCGGGCGCGCAGGAAACTGTGAACCAGGCGCTTCTCTTCATGCCACCAGGCCTTGCCGCCGGCCGCAACGATGCGGTCGCGGTAGACCTCGCCGTCGGACGATAGCGGGTCGCACTCGGCCGTTGTGATCACCGTCGGCGGCAGGCCGGAAAGGTCGCGGCCGCGCAGCGGTGAAAAGGTCGGGTCGTCCGGCGATTGCCGCTTGCCTGAACGGACGTCGCGGTAGAAGGCGATGTCGCCGACGGACAGCAGCGGCGCCTCGGCATGTTCGACATAGGAGCCGGCGGCCTCGTCGCCGCCGAGGCCGGGATAGATCAGCACCTGGCCGATCGCGGCCCTGATATGCCGGCGCGTCGCCTGCGCCACGGCGGCTGCCAGATTGCCGCCGGCGCTCTCGCCGCACAGAACGACCGGCAGGCCTGACGTCTCCGCCGCCCATGCGAAGGCGGCCATCGCATCGTCGAAGGCGGCGGGATGGACATGCTCGGGTGCCAGCCGGTAGTCGACCGACACCACGTCGAAGCCGGTGCCGGCGCAGATCTCGGCGCAGATGTCGTCATGGCTGTCGAGGTTACCCAGGATGAAGCCGCCGCCATGGAAATAGAGCACCATGGCCCGCGCGGCCTTGCCGGCGAGCTGGTAGCGGCGGATCGGTATGCCGTGGCCCGGGGCGGCGACCAGGCTGTCGCTGGCCTTGACCCCGGCGGGCCGGCCCTGATGGAAAGCCCGGCACATCCTGTCATAGACCGCGCGCTGCCTGTCGATCGGCAGGCCGATCACCTCGGGCGGGTACCAGGCGTCGACACTGTCGATATAGGCCCACAATGCCGGGTCGAGCCGTGTTTCGTATTTGCCGCGGTGTCGGTCTGCCGTCATAGATCGGCGTAGAGCGCCGCTGCGTTGTCGAAGGTGAAGCGCAGCGGCACCGACCCCTCGACCTGCCAGGCGGTGACCGTCTCGCCGGCCAGCAGCCGGCAGGCGCCGTCGGTGTCGGTGACCGCCCCGCCATAGAGCCGGTTGGCGAGGTTGAGGATGCCGGTCTGGTGCATGGCCGCGCTGCCGCTGCCGCAGGCATCCTTGACCAGGAGCACGCGAAAACCTTTCGCCACGGCGTCCTTGACTGATGCATCGATGCAGGCCTCGGTCCAGACGCCGGCGATGACCAGCCATTCGATGCCTGACGCCTTGAGCAGATCCGCCGCCGGCCCGCTGCGGAAGGCGCTGGCCTCGGCCTTGATCAGCAGCGCTTCGTCCCTGGCCGGCGCCACTTCATGGCAGATCTCGGTCAGCGGATCGGACTTGTCGGAAAAGGCCGACTTGCCGTCGGCACCGAGCGGATGAAACGGCCGGTCCTGCTTGTCGAGATCGACGATATAGGCCCAATGCTGGAGCGGCGCGTGGTTGGCGCGCGCCGCTTCTTGCAGCCGCTGGACGTTGGCCAGGATGCCGGCGAAACCCTCGACGAGATAGCGCTTGTCCTGCCGGTGCTCTTCCTGCAGGTCGATGAAGATTGCGGCCACCGTGCCTCTGCTGATGGAGATGGGGCTTTTCATGCAAGTGGGCCCGCGTCGGCAGTCCGCGCCGTTCTGTTCAGCGAGCCGGCGCTAACGCTGGCGATTGGTCGCCGCTTCCCCACCTTCGTCATCCACGGGCGGAGCAGGAGCGAAGCTCCGTCGCGGAGACCCGAGGATCCATGCCGTGACCTCGGTCGAAGGATGCGACGGAGCAGAACCTGAACCGTAGCAACGCTTCGGAGTCCCGGCATGGATCCCTTGGGCTGCGGAGCAGCTCCAGGGGTCTGCGCCGCGTCGCTGCGCTCCTTGCTCCGCCCTAGGATGACGAAGCGATGGGAGGCTGCGCCAGCCGCGAAGGTCACATCACGGAGGCGGACAGTAGGCATCAAACCTGCTTCTCCAGAAACTCGTCCTCATAGGGAAAGCGCGACAGAAGCTCGGTGCCCGTCTCGGTGATCAGAATTTCGTCCTCCAGCTTGACGCCCTCGCGGCCGCCCTTCTCGCCGATATAGCTTTCCACGCTCACCACCATGCCTGGCACGATATGGCCGTCGCGGCCATAGGTCTCGTAATCCATGGCATGGGCGATGAACGGTGTCTCGCCATGCATGCCGACGCCGTGCATCACCGAGGTATAGCGCTGGTCGACGAAGCGGTCGGGGATCTTCCAGGCCTTTTCGGCGATTTCGCGAAACGCCATGCCGGGCTTGACGATCGAAATATTGTGCTGAACCTGGTCGTGCGCCATGCGGTAGAGCGATTTCTGATAAGGCGTCGGCTTGCCCGGCCCGCAGCGGAAGGTGCGGGAGAAATCGGAGTAATAGCCGTAGCAGCCGATCGTGTCGGTATCGAGCGCGAGCAGCTCGCCCGGCCGGATCTTGCGGCCGCTGGCCTCGTTGAACCACGGATTGGTGCGCTGGCCCGATGTGAGCAGCCGCGTCTCGATGAACTCGCCGCCCTGGCGGATGACCTCGCCATACATGATGGCGAACAGCTCGTTTTCGGAGACGCCGGGCTTGATCGCCTCGCGCACCGCATAGACCGCGGCCTCCGCGCCGGCCATCGACACCTGCAGGCATTTCACCTCCTCAGGCGTCTTCACCGCGCGCACCGCCAGGATTTCGCCCTGGCAATCCCTGACCTCGCAGCCGCGCTTTTCCAGCGCCAGCGCCTGCAGATGGCTGCAGCGGTCGAGGCCGAGCTTCATCGAGCCGCCGCCATGCTTCTTCAGGAGCTCGGCGATCTCGTCGGCGAAGGGCCCGGCGGTTTCGTCGTCACGGCCGGAGACCGACGACCAAACGAGCTTGGACGGCCGCGCCTCGTCGATCGTGTCGAGCACCATCGAGACATGGTAGCTCTGCGGATATTCGAACAGCACGATCGGCCCTTCGGTGGGAATAAAGAAATAACGGGTCGAGTTGCGCAGGAAGTAGCCGAACATGTTGCGCGAGCCGGTGGCGTAGCGCTGGTTGTACGGGTCGAACAGCACCACCCCGCCATAGCCGGCGTCGCGCATCCAGCCGCGCAGTTTCGCCAGCCGGCCTTTGCGCAAGGCATCGGCATCGATGAAGGACGGCTCGGTGTCCGACAGCCACATGCCTCCCGCCGGATCAGCCGCCGCCGGGTGGCGCATGCGGTCCTTGAAGTCGACGTCCTCGGTGCTGTCGGGGTCGAATACGACGATGCTCATGGGGGTTCGGCCTTGGATCGGTTGCAAGACGTGACCATGGCGCAGCAGCGGCGGAGGCATTGTGCGGAAAACCGCGCTTGTTGTGCGGAATGCCGCCGTACTCAACTGATCGTGGAAAATCGATCCCCGCAGGAGTGACATTGGCCTTTGGGTCTTCAGTAACTTTCCGGATGTAGAAGAAACGACCAGTACCTAGAAACGGTAGGGGACGAATGGATTGGTCGGGCAGCTGGAATTTACTTTTCTGCCGTGGCGCGCATTGGTAGGCAAGCTGATCGTCTGGTCGTTTGTTTTCTGTGTGTTTTTCGGCATATTTACTGTTGTTATTTACAGGTACGCTGAGATAGTACCAATCTGCGACGTTGTTTTTCCGAAATTTTCGAACTTAATCGAACGCGGCTCAAATGAATTTTGCCTAGCGAATAATGTTATGTGGGTTAACATCGCCGTATTCTGCGCTTGCTATGGAGTAACGTATTGTATCTCAATACCAATTTGGGTTATTTTTTCATATTTGCGTAGGGGTTGGAGTGATTGGCGATTAAATATTATGAGTATTATATTTGTGGTGGCAGTCTTACTGTGTAGCTATTTGGAAGTATACAGCTACCTTTTTGGTAGTCCTGGCTATTTCGGCATGTATCCGAAACTAAGCGATCAGACAAATTTGTACAGCTACGTAAGTTTCCAAGTTTCGGCACTTATGGGCATTGCGAACTTCCTGCTCTTTGGAGGTACGTTAATGTTGTCTGGTAAAATCTTTGGGCGAGGACCGGGTTGGTCGGGATCGTCGCCGTAACGGCATGAGCGCCTATTCGCTACAGCATCTCAGCCTTGGTTTGCGAACGCAAATTGAGTTCCGTCTCTAATGCCTCCTCGCCAGCTTCGGCGGATGCCCATGCTCTTCCCGAAAAGCCCGGGCAAAGCTCGACATCGAGGCAAAGCCGCAGGCCAGCGCCACGTCGCGCACGGCGAGCGTCGAATGCGCCAAAAGGTCGGCGGCGCGCTTCAGCCTGAGCCGCCGGTAGTAGCCATTGGGCGAGATGGCGAGCTCGGAGCGAAAGGAGCGCTCGAGCTTGTCGGAGGAGACGCCGAGCCGCGCCGTCAGCTCGGCCATGCCGAGCCGCTCCTCGACCGCGTCCTCCATGATGGCGATGGCCGACAGCACCAGCTCGTTCTGCACGCCGGTGCGCAGCCTGAGCGGCATCAGCTTGCGGTCGACGCTGGAACGCAGCTGGCTGTGCACGAACCATTCGGCGACGCCGGCGGCAAGCTCGGCGCCATAGTCGCGGGTGATGATCTCCAGCATCATGTCGAGGCTGCCGACGCCGCCGGCCGAGGTGAAGCGCTTGCGGTCGATGACATAGAGGTCGCGCCGCAGCTCGATTGCAGGAAACGCCTCGGTGAAGGCGGCCTGGCTGGTCCAGTGCAAGGTGCAGGCATGGCCGTCGAGCAGGCCGGCGCGCGCCAGGAAGAAGGCGGCATCCGCCACCGCCCCGATATGGGCGCCACCCCGCAGGCTGCGGCGGATCCAGCTCGCCGCGTCCTCGGCGACGAGATGGTCGGCATCGCCGCCCGAGCAGACGACGATGCGGTCGACCTTCGGCGCATCCTCGGCATAGAAGCCCGGCTGGATGACCACCCCATTCGACGCCTCGACCGCGCCTTTCGTGCCGCCGACGATGATCCAGCGATAGCATTGCCGCTTCGCCAGAATGTTGGCGGCACGCAGCGGCTCGATGACGGAGCTGAACGCCATCATCGGAAAGCCGGGGAACACCAGCACCGCGAAGGTCAGGGGTTCGGTGGGTTTTTCGGGTTCGCGCGGGTTGTTCATGGCGTCGTTTGCCTCCGGCTGAGCCAACCTACCAATAGTACCTGCTGGAGCCGCACAAGTGCACTCAGCTATCTGGCGGCCGACGTAGGACGAGGATAGCGTCGGCGTTCGTTGAAGTACGACTCGTAAAAGAGAGGGACGATCGGCACCTGTCCTGCGAGAGCCATTTGTTGCATAACACGGCAATTTAGCCGCTACGACTACGAGGGAGACGACATAGTGGGTTCAATAGGCAGCAAAGATGAAGATGACGATCCGCTATTCGAGGAATTGGATGACGCAGAAGCTGATGCTGATTTCAATGTGATTTCATTTAAGACAGTGGATGAGATCGAGAAATCAATCGTCGACTCGCCGTTTAGAGCCATATATCAAACAAATAACTTTCTATTGCCACAGATAAAAGACGTCGTCGATGAATCGAAAACCGTAAATTTGAGGCCAGAATACCAGAGGCGATCAAGATGGACGAATAAACAGAAGTCATTGCTGATTGAATCGTTTTTGTTAAACATACCTGTTCCCCCAATCTTTCTATTTGAAGGTGATTTTGCACGGTATGAGGTAATGGATGGCCAGCAAAGGCTTCTCGCGATTCGCGAGTTCTTTGCCAATCAGTTCAAATTGTCGTCGTTAGGCGTTCTGGCGCCATTAGTGGGCCGCACCTATGCGACTCTCCCACCTCGCACGAAACGTACACTCGAGAGGGCCTCGCTATCCGCCATTGTGCTTTTAAAAGAATCTCGCGCCTCATTGAGGGACGCCAACACAAATCGTGTGCTCGAATTAAAGAAATTTGTTTTCGAGCGACTTAATACAGGCGGAAAAAAGCTTAACGCCCAAGAGATTCGCAATGCGGTCTATTCTGGTGTATTCAATGATACCATCATCAGTTTGACAAGAACTCCGGCCTTTACTAACATTTGGGGAATCCCCCCTTACAGCGCGGAATACACCGAGGCAGACTATGAGAGTCCTGAGAGAAAGAAAAATGCTCTCTACCAGACCATGGGCGATTGCCAGATTGTTCTTAGATACTTTGCTCTTCAGAATGACAAGGGCATCAAGGGATCAATGCGTTCTATCCTCGATAAATGCATGGAGGCCAACCTAGACATGACTTCCGCGCAAGGGAGCATCATTTCTAAGCAATTTTCCGAAAGACTGATCTTCGCTGACGCACTTTTCGATGGAGCGCCTTTCCGCCTATCGCCGGGCGACACGGAACGACGATCTGAGAGTATGTACGATGCGGTAATGATCGCTATTGACCGACTCTGGGCAAAGCGAAATGACCTTGCCGCTGCAAAACAAGCGATTCAATCTGCGTATTGGGCTGCATTGGATAGCCCGGAGAAGATTGAGCAGTTTACAGGACGCGCCAACACGGCAGCCGACATCCGAGCGAGAATATCTGCCATGGAGCAGCTTTTTACGGCTTGCATCCAAAATGCCTGATTTCAAAGTTGCCGACTCCGAATTCGACAGGCAGGCGTCTATCCTCGAGATTTTAGTCAAGACGATCGACGTGTCGTCGCTCCAGGACGCCCTTGCTCCGACTCTTGTGGCTGGTGCCGCTTTACCTCTCGTTCCAGCGGGCGGGAAAAATACTATGGCCGCCGCAGCTATTGTATTATTGGCGGCACATTTTGAAGAGTATGTCCGGCAACAGGTGGAGGAGTATGCCAAGAGTGTGATCGTCGAATATGCGTTTCTGAAGAGTGAATTCAAGGATAAGTTAATAGATACCTACTGGAGATCCGGCTCGGGAAAATTGTCGCGAATCAAACCAAAAGGTTTTCCCGGATGGGCCGGTTTGGCAGAGCCCGTTCTACACGCGTTAATCGATTACCCGATCGGCACCAACATGCTGTCGTTCCAAGCAAAACTGGTGTCTGAGCACGAAAACAATATGAGATTCGATACTATGGCAGAGCTTTGCGGCAGAGTGGGTATAACAAAGCTCGGAGAACTGATGCATAAGTCCAAACCGCTCAGAGATGCTCTGAATACTCCATCGAAGGACCAGTTCAATATAACCCTTCAGCGGCGCGTATCCGAGTTTTACGAACTCCGGAACGGAATCGTTCATTCGATCTCTCAGAATGCTGGTGTAGGCTCAACAGTTTTCAATCAGTGGGCGGTCTTCTTTCGGCACCTTACAACTGCTTTTTCCGGCGCGTTGGATGATGCATTTCAGAAGTTTAACAAGGAAATCGAGAAGGCGAAGCACGACGCGGCAGCGTCCGCGGGGGCAGGTTAGACGCTTGCCGCTGCAAGCTGATAGTCCCCACTAGCGACGGGTTGGGCAACGGTCGGATGCGCAGCGAGACTGTGTCCCACCCTCCTCAACCCCCCAGCGCCTGCTCCAGATCGGCAATCAGATCGTCGCCATCCTCGATCCCCGCCGACAGCCGCACCAGCGAATCCGAGATGCCGATCTCCGATCGCTTCTCGGCGGGGATCGACCCATGCGTCATCAGCGCCGGATGCTCGATCAGGCTCTCCACCCCACCGAGGCTTTCGGCGAGCGTGAACAATTGCGTGCGTTCGAGGAAGCGTTTTGTCCCGGCGAGATCGCGGTCGAGCACGGCTGATATCATGCCGCCGAAGGCGTGCATCTGCTGGACGGCGATGGAATGCTGCGGATGGCTGGCGAGGCCGGGATAGATCACGCGGCGCACATCCTTTCGCGCTTCCAGCCACTGCGCGATCTTCAGCCCGTTGTCGGAATGCCGCTCCATCCTCAGGGCCAGCGTCTTCAGGCCGCGCAGCGCCAGGAAACTGTCGAACGGGCCCGATATGGCGCCGATGGCGTTCTGCAGGAATTTCAGCTGGGTCGCCAATTCCTTGTTGTCGCCGACGACGGCCACCCCGCCGACCATGTCGGAATGGCCGTTGAGATACTTTGTCGTCGAGTGCACGACGATGTCGATGCCGAGTTCCAGCGGCCGCTGGATATAGGGGCTGCAGAACGTGTTGTCGGCGACGGTGAGGATCCCCTTGCGCTTGGCCAGCGCTGCGACGCCTTCGAGGTCGACGATGCGCAGCAGCGGGTTGGTCGGCGTCTCGACCCACAGCAGCTTCGTCTCCGGCCGGATCGCGGCTTCCACCGCGGCAAGGTCTGTGAAGTCGACGAACGAGACCTGCAGGCCCGCCGAGCGCTTGCGCACCCGCTCCATCAGCCGGAACGACCCGCCATAGATGTCGTCGGTGGCGACGATATGGGCGCCGGCATCGAGCAGCTCCAGCACCGTCGAGATCGCCGCCAGGCCGGAGGCGAAGGCAAACGCGGCCGTTCCGCTTTCGAGGTCGGCCACCGCGCGCTCGAAGGCAAAGCGCGTCGGGTTCTGGCTGCGGGCGTACTCGAACCCCTTGTGCACGCCCGGCGACTGCTGGCCGTAGGTCGATGTGGCATAGATCGGCACCATCACCGCGCCGGTCAGCGGGTCGTGGCTCTGGCCGCCATGGATGGTGCGCGTCGAGAAGGCCAGGCGATTCTTGCCCGATGGTGGTGGTGTGTGGCTGGTCATCGTGCGCGCCTCAAATGGTTGATTAGGTCGATGCGGGTGATCAGGCCGACGAACTCGTCGCCGTCGAAGATGATGGCGACCTCGTTGCGGTCGAACACCGGCAGCAGCGCATCCAGCGTCTGGCTGGCCTGCAGCGTGTGCAGATTGGAGGTCATCGCCGTGCGCACCGGACCGTTGAAGCGCTCCCAGCGCCCGTCATAGGGACCGTCGACCTTGGCCAGGATATCGCTTTCGTCGACGATGCCGATCAGCTTGCCGTCTTCCAGCACCGGCAGCTGCGAGACATCGGAGCGGCGCATGCGGCCATAGGCGTTGAGCAGGCTTTCGTCCGGGCCGACATAGACCGTGTCGCCGGTGCGGTGGGTGCGCATGACCAGGTCGCGCAAATCGCCATGCTGCTCGTGCTCGGCCAGACCCTGTTCGGCCAGCCAGAAATCGTCGAACACCTTCGACAGATACTTGTTGCCGCTGTCGCAGACGAAGGTGACGACGCGTTTCGCTGTCGTCTGCTCGCGGCAATAGCGCAAGGCGGCCGATAAAAGCGTGCCCGACGACGAACCAGCCAGAATGCCTTCGCGCGACAGGAGATCGCGCACCGCCAGCATGCTTTGCTTGTCCGTGATCGAATAGGCCTTCTTGACCAGCGACAGATCGGCATTGGGCGGCACGAAATCCTCGCCTATGCCTTCCACCGTCCAGCTGCCGGCCTCTTCCATCTTGCCGGTCTTGATCAAGGGCGCCAGCACCGAGCCGACTGGATCGGCCAGCACCATTTCGGTCTTCGGCGACACCTTGGCGAAGTAGCGGCCAAGCCCGGTCAGCGTACCGCCCGAGCCGACGCCGACCACCACCGCGTCGACATTGCCGTCGAGCTGCGAAAAGATCTCCGGGCCGGTGGTCGTCTCATGCGCCAGCGGGTTGGCCGGATTGGCGAACTGGTTGGCATAGAAGGCGCCGGGCACTTCCGCCGCGATCTTCTCGGCCATGTCCTGGTAATATTCCGGGTGGCCCTTGCCGACGTCGGAGCGCGTCATGCGCACCTCGGCGCCAAGAGCGCGCAGATGCTGGATCTTCTCGCGCGACATCTTGTCCGGCACGACCAGCACGATGCGGTAGCCCTTGGGGATGCCGACCTGGGCAAGGCCAAGGCCGGTATTGCCGGCGGTCGCCTCGACGATGGTGCCGCCCCGCTTGAGCTTGCCCTCTTTCTCCGCCGCCGCGATCATCGACAGCGCGATGCGGTCCTTGATCGAGCCGCCGGGGTTCTGGCTTTCGAGCTTGATGAACAGCCGGCATTTGCCGGTGTCGAACTTGGTCAGCTCGACCACCGGCGTCTGGCCGATCAGGTCGAGTACCGATTTATAAGGTGGCCGCAGGCGCGAGGATTGGCCATCCGGGGGGGCGCTGCCTGGCGCGGTTTTTCCGTGCTCGCTCATATCGAAGCTCCCTGATCAAGCGACCGCCTAGAGCATGATGCCGAAAAGTGTGAAGCGGTTTTCGGACGACATCATGCTCTGCTTATTTGATTGAGCCGGCAGAGCGGCAGCGTAGCCTCTTTTCCAGCCGTTTGTCGCGGGAAAGAAGATAGAACGTGCCAATCAGCCGGCCAGACGAGGAATGAAATTCCAGGCGGCGCTTAATGTCCCCCTCAAGGGGCTACGGGATGCACACATTTCCAAGCAGCTGGTCTTTGGCGATAGCGTGCATGGCAGCTTGGCGCATGCATTGTCTTATGCTGCGCTGGTCGACCCCCACTCCGTCTCGGCTTCGCCGAGCCACTGCCGGGGCGAGCCACGGGTCTCGCCCGTCCTTCGGACCCCCCGATCGACCGGGTAGAGGAAAGGCGCCAAGCTTTTTGTCGTCAACGCTCGTCCGGCAAAGCTCCCTTCCTTTCCCTCCGGAGGGGGAAAGGTGGCGCTGCGAAGCAGCGACGGATTGGGGGAACCACGTGGCAATCAAGCCTCGGGCCGATCCGTCATGCCAATCACAGAAAATGTGTGCATGGCGTAGCCTCAAGGGGGAGATTACGCTTCAACCGCCGCCTGGCCCTCGATCTCGATCAGGAAATCCGGATTGGCGAGGCCGAGGACGCGTATGCCCGTCACCACCGGCGGCGGCCCGCGATCGCCCCAGAATGCCATCCAGGCGCCGAAGGCCGGCCCGATATCGGCGTCGCCGACAATGTAGATCGACAGGCGGACGAGATTCTCCGGCCTGGCGCCGCCGGCTTCGAGCACCATCGCCAGATTGGCGAGCGCCTGCGCGGTCTGCGCCGCGATGTCGCCCTTGCCGACGATCCGGCCATCGGCGTCGATGCCGTTCTGGCCGCCGATCAGCACGATGCGCGCCGAGGCCGGCAGCGCCACGCCTTGCGAATAGGCCGGGTTGCCGTGCATGCCCTTCGGGTTCAGCCGCTCGATGCCCATTCTCGTCCCCTCTCCGCTGGATGCCGCGCGCCACGAAAGGCCAACCGGCAGTTCGTTTCAACGAACCATCTCGTTCGTTGAAGCCGCCATTTTCGACATGCTAGCCGAACGCGACGCCTGCCCCGAATAGCAAGCGGGCCGCGCGATGCTGACAGGCGAAGAGGAGACAGCCGATGAAGATCATTGCCTATGACAACTTCAAGCCCGGCGTCACCCTCGACGATTTGAAACCCTATCTGCGCGACGAGGTGTCGAATGTCTGGCGGCTGTGGAAGGCAGGCATCGTGCGCGAAAACCATGCCCGCGCCGATGTCGGCGGCGTCATCATCGTCTTCGAACTCGACAGCGTCGAGGAAGCCAGGCGCTACACCGACGACTTCCCGCTGTCGAAGGCTGGGCTGCTCGAATGGCACTTCCTGGCTTTCGATCCGGCACCGCTGCCGCTCGAATATCTGTTCGACCCCAGCGTCGACATCGCCCAACCCTGGGACCGGACCGCGGCATGATCCGGTCCAGCGAAGGCATCGAGATTCCGGCCAGGCTGGTCGAATGGTGCGATCCGCGCCGCATGGCGCTGGTGGTCTACGACATGCAGGTCGGCATCTGCCGCCAGGTCGCCGGCGCGGCCGATATCGTCGAGCGCACCGGCATCGTGCTCGAAGCCGCCCGCTCGGCCGGCATGCGGGTGGCGTTCACGCGCCATCTCTCTCTGCCACGCAAATGGATGGGCGCCACCCAACTGCGCACCGCCATGGCCTGGCAGCGGCGCGACAACCCCGACGCGGTCGAGCCGTGGTTTTTGCGCGACGCCCAAGCGACCGGGATCGTCCCCGAACTGGCGCCCCGCGCCGACGAAGCCGTGTTCGACAAGCTGACCATGTCGGCCTTCGATTCCACGGCGCTTGGCTTTGCGCTCGGCGATTGCGGCGTGCGCGCCGTCGCCCTTGCCGGCATCGCCACGGAGATCGGCATCGAGCCGACCGTCCGCCAGGCGACCGACAATGGCGTTACGGCCGTTGTGATCGAGGACGCCTGCGGCTTCGGCAACCGCGAAGCGCGCGACCGCTCGATGGCGACGCTGCGTTTCCTCGGCGAGGCCGTCATCACCGATGTCGCCGGCTTCTGCGGCGCGCTGGCCGCTGCGCACTGAGGGACAAAAGTTGCTAGGCCGCCGCCTCGATATCAGTGCGGAAGCGCACGCCCTCGGCGCGGCCATGCACGCTGCCCCAGTCGTAGAGCGCCTGGAGTGCTGCGGCGAGATCGTGGCCGCGCTCGGTCAAGGCGTAGCGCCCCTTGCCGTCGGGCGACGTCTCGAGCACGACGAAGCCGATCTCGACGAGATCGGCCAGGCGCTGCGTCAGCATCTTGTCGGAGAGCGAGGGGATCAGCCGGCGCAGCTCGGAATAGCGCAGCGGCCCTTGCTTGATGCGTGCGATGATCACCGTTTTCCACTTGCCGCCGAGCGCGTCGAGCGCGAACTCGACCGGGCAGCCATAGAGTCTACCGCGTTGTGCCATGCCGTCATCGTAGGCAAGGCCCTGCGGCGACGGAAGCGGAATTTGCCCCGCCATATGGCCAGATTGCCGGGCCCGGCTTTGTCGGCGACAGTTTCATAAGGGAGAGCCAAGATGAGCGTCAGGGATGCCAATCCGGTCAATGCACGCAAGCCAAAGCGTGCCGCCATCGTCATCGCCAATCCGGCCGTATCGACCACGACAGGATGGCCGGTCGGCTTCTGGTGGAGCGAGCTGACGCATCCGTGGTTTGCCTTCACCGAGCGCGGCTATGCGGTGGAAATCTTTTCGCCCGAGGGCGGCAGATGCGAGGCCGACGCGCTGAGCGACCCGCGTGACCCATCGGGCTATTCGGAGACCGACCTCATCTCGCTCGGCTTCCTGTCAAGTCCGAAACTGGCGGCCCTGGTCGAGACCACGCGGCCGGCAGCTGAGATCGATGTCGACAGCTTTGACGCGATTGTGGTCGCCGGCGGCCAGGCGCCGATGTTCAGCTACGAGAGCGCGACCGACCTGCAGCGAACCTTCGTCGCCTTCCATGAGGCCGGCAAGGTGGCCGCCGCGCTCTGCCACGGCACCGCGCTGCTGCGCTACGCCAGGCGTGCCGACGGCTCGCTGCTCGCCGCCGGCAAGACGGTGACCGGTTTCGCCAATGCCGAGGAGGATTTCGCCGACAAGGCGACGTGGGAGATGGGCGCGCTCGAGCGCGGCAAGCATCTGATGCCCTGGCGCATCGAGGACGAGTTGAAGGCCATCGGTGCCAATTATGTCCAAGCCGGGCTGTGGCGCGGCTTTGCCGTGCGCGACGGCAATCTGATCACCGGCCAGCAGAATTTTTCCGGCGCCGAGACCGCGCGCCTGGTCTGCGAGGCGCTAGGCGGCTGAGCACCAGCCGGCATTTACCCCAGCAACTGCTTGCTCAGCCGCGCGCACTGGATGCGGATGTCGGGAATGGCATCGATCTCGAAGAAGGTGCCGCGCGTCAGCGGCCCGACGGCGAGGATCTTGCGCGAGACCGTGCCGTCGCCGGCGATGATCTCGCAATTGGCCGACACGTCGAGGCCGATGCGCATGGGATCCGGCCGCGCGAGCCCGCGGTCGACCAGCGAGCGCACCACGCTGTTCGACGAGGTCGAAATGTCCCGCACGATCCCCGAGCAATCATAGATACGGGCGACGTCGAACGTCTCGACAAGCTGGCTGTGGCGCGACTGGACGTCGACGCTGAAGGCCTCGCCTGGCGTGATGCCGACGACGCGCCCGGCGACAAGCCGGATGCGTCCCGATTGCACGGCCTGCGTCACCTTGGCGTAGACCTCCGGCGCCATGCGATGGCGGTGGATGTCCCACCAGGCCTTGGTGTGCTCGACGAAGCGGCGCTTGGCGGAAGCCGGCCAGTTCTGCCAGATCTTCTGGTTGAAGGGGCGCAGGCCGTCGACCACGTCGCGCCAGTCGATGCCGGCCTTCTGGTTCTCGCGGATCAGGTCGCGGAACCAGCCGACGAAATAGGAAAGCTGGGTGCCGAGCGGGATGTCGGCGACGTCGAGCTTGATCGGATTGCCCTTGCGGTGCGGCGACGGCAGCAGGCCGCGCCGCGACACGGCGACGATCTCGCCCCTGTGGCCGCGCTGTTCCAGCGCCAGGAACGCGTCGACCATGCTGAGGCCGGTGCCCAGCACCATGACGCGGCTTTCCGGGTCGAGCGCGGTGTCGGCCTCCGAGCCCATGCGGATCGCATGGCCTTGCGCCGGCTGTTCGTCATGGCCGGTGGCGAGTATGGCCATGTGGGCGACGACGCTGGTGCCGTTGGCGAGCGCCACCTCGACGCCGGACGCGGTCGGCGTGATCGACAGGCTCTCTTCGTGGATCAGGCGCAGCCGCCCGGTCGGCTGCTCGCGCGCTTCGAGCTCGTCGAGCAGCTCGCCGAGATAGCGGGCGTAGATGCTGCGCGGCGCGTAGAAGGGTGTCTGCGGCGTCTGCTCCTGGTCGACCAGGCCACGCCCCTGCAGCCAGCGCCAGAAATTGCCGGGATCGTCGGCATAGGCGCTCATGCCGGCGGCGCTGACATTCAAGACATGCGCCGACAGCAGCGTCGAATAGGCGATGCCCTGGCCGAAATGCGGGCGCTTTTCGATCAGCGTGACGCGCAGATCCGGATTGGTCGATTTCAGGAGATGCGCGGCCATCACGACGCCTGAGGCGCCGCCGCCGACGATGATGATCGAATTGGGGATGATCGAACTGGCGCGCCCGCTCATGCCCGCACCTGCGCAATGCGAGGCGTCAGGCCTGGACCTTCACGGTGACGGGCAGCTCGTCGATCTCCCTCGCGACCGTAAGGTCGTCGAGGCCGATGTCGCGCATTTCCGCGAGGCTGCGCTGGTCGAGCACCTCGGCGATCGCCTGCCGGACCTCGAGCATCAGATGTCGGACTTGGCATGTCGCCTCGTTGCAGTCTTCACAGCGCTGATATTGTGTGCGGCTGGCGCAGGGAATTGGCGCCAGCGGCCCGTCGAGGACGCGCACGACATGGCCGACCTTGATCTCGTCGGCCGGCCGCGCCAGGCGGTAGCCACCATCCTTGCCCTTGCGGCTCTGGACGAAACCGGCATTGCGCAACTCGCCCAGTATGGCATCGAGAAATTTCTTCGGGATGTTGTTGCCGGTCGCGATGTCGTTGACGAAAGCCAGCTGTCCGGCCGGCAGGTGCGCCAGGTGGACCAGCGCCTTGAGGCCGTACTTGCCTTTTTTGGTGAGCATTGACCGAACGTTTCTCTGTCATGCGATGGCACGAGGCCATCCGTTGCGAAACGCCTGGCGAGCCTCCCCGCCGCGCCCAAGCATCCATGACACATAAATTCTAGTGACATGATATACAAGCCGAGAAACGTTGATTTTGCTTCGTTTTCAAGCCGCTGGAGCCATTTTGTCAGGCTTTTGTGCCATTAAGAGCACAGAAATGCATCTCGACGGCGACAAGGCGACAAATGGTTCCGCGCGGGACAGCCGTGCCGCGCGCTGACTCGTGCGGCGCCAGGAGCCGGTGCATGCCGTGAGCGATCATGGTGCAGGGGTGCCCGCTCATCGTTCGCCTCCAATCCCTCATTTCGATAAGGATACTATACTTACCCTCGAACACGCGAAACGGCTTGTCAATTCCTTGGCGATTCGAGGCATAGATTTGTGTGGCAATCGCAAAAGCGAAATTGTCGTTTCGTAGGTGAGGGCGTCGACGGTTGGCCGAGCCTTCCCGACTTCGTCATCCACGGGCGGAGCAGGAGCGAAGCTCCGTCGCGGAGACCCGAGGATCCATGCCGTGACCTCGATCGAAGGATGCGACGGAGCAGAACTATGCACCGCAGCAACGCTTCGGAGTCACGGAATGGATCCCTTGGGCTGCGGAGCAACTCCAGGGGTCTGCGCGCGTCGCTGCGCTCCTTGCTTCGCCCTAGGACGACGAAGTCTGGCGTTCGCGGGGCACCTTTCCCGTTCATATGGAGGGGCGATGACGGCAATTGCAGCCGCCCTTTCCGCATCGACACAGCGCCCCCGACAGATTTTTTCCAACAAACCCGCCTTCGTTGGAAGGATTTAACTCTACAAGAACGATAGAATTAGCGGACTATCATGCGGCAATCCGGTTTTCTCTGTTTTCATGGAGCCCTTTGATGTCCACCATTTCGCGACGCATTCTCCTTCTGTCGTCCGCCGCGCTTGCCGGCGCCGCCTTTCTCAGCCCGGCCCTGGCCGAGGATCTGAAGATCACCATCGGCTACCAGACGGTGGTCGAGCCTTCCAAAGTGCCGCAAGCCGATGGCGCCTATGAAAAAGCCACCAAGGCCACGATCGACTGGCGTAAATTCGATTCCGGCGCCGATGTCATCGCCGCGGTCGCTTCCGGCTCGGTCGACATCGGTTATGTCGGTTCGAGCCCGCTGGCGGCGGCGGCAAGCCGTGAATTGCCGATCCAGACCATCTTCGTCGTAGGCCTGATCGGACCGTCCGAGGCGCTGGTCGCCCACAACGGCGCCGGCATCGAGAAGGTCGCCGACCTCGCCGGCAAGAAGGTCGCCGTGCCCTTCGTCTCGACCACGCATTACAGCCTGCTTGCCGCGCTCAAGCACGAGAATGTCGATCCGAAGTCGGTCCAGATCCTCAATCTGCGACCGCCCGAAATCGCCGCCGCCTTCGCGCGCGGCGACATCGACGCGGCCTATGTCTGGGATCCGGCCCTCGGCCAGATCAAGACGACGGGCAAGGTGGTGCTGGATTCCTCGCAGGTCGCCGCCTGGGGCGCGCCGACCTTCGACGCCTGGATCGTGCGCACCGATTTTGCGCAGAAGAACCCGGAAGCGGTGCGCGATTTCGTCAAGGTCACGGGCGCGGCCTATGCCGAGTACCTCGCCAAGCCCGACGCCTGGTCGGTTTCCTCGCCGCAGGCCGGCAAGATCGCCAAGCTCACCGGCGCCAAGCTGGAAGAGGTGCCGGAGCTGTTGAAGGGCTATGTCTTCCCGACCTTGGAAGAGCAGGCCTCCGACAAATTCCTCGGCGGCGGCACGGTAAAGGCGGTCGCGGCCGCCTCAGCCTTCCTCAAGGAGCAGGGCAAGGTCGATGCCGTGCTGCCGGACTATTCGAAATATGTGACGTCGAAATACGTCACCGAGGCGCTGGCCTCGAACTGAGCGCCCGGCGCCAGCTGAACGCGCGCGGATCTCCTTCCCTGACGCCGCGCGTGCCTGCCCCGGAACCGCTGACGAGGCGCGGTTTCGGGGCGGGCGAGCTTCAATGAAACTTCCCGGGAGGCCCCATGCCGCATCTCGTGCTCGACAGGATCTCGATCCACTATGACGGCCACCCCGCCGTGGAGCGTGCGTCGATCGACGTCGCCGGGGATGATTTCGTCGTCCTTGTCGGCCGTTCCGGCTGCGGCAAGACCTCGCTGCTCAATGTCGCCGCTGGCCTCGTCGCGCCGGCACGCGGCCGCGCCACGATCAACGGCCGCCCGATCTCGGCACCTGGTTCGGATCGCGCCGTGGTGTTCCAGAACGATGCCTTGTTTCCCTGGCTGACCGCGCGCGAAAACGTCGCCTTCGCGCTGCGCCTGCGCGGTGTCAGGCCGGCCGAGCGGGCGCGACGCGCCGACGAGCTTCTGGCGCTGGTCAAGCTGGCCGATGCCGGCGACAAGCACATCTGGGAGCTTTCCGGCGGCATGCGCCAGCGCGTCGGCCTTGCCCGCGCGCTCGCCGCCGAACCGCAATTCCTGCTGCTCGACGAGCCGCTCGGCGCGCTCGACGCGCTGACGCGCGAGCGCATGCAGACGACGCTGCTCGATCTCTGGACGGCAAGCCATGCCGGCGTGCTGATGGTGACGCACGGCATAGAGGAGGCGCTGGTGCTCGCCACCCGCATCGTCGTGCTGGCGCCGGGCCCCGGCCGTGTGGTGCGCACCTTCGAGCCAGACTTTTCCAGGCGCTACGCCGCGGGCGAGGCCATCCGCGCGATCAAGGCCGACCCGGCCTTCGCCACGGCGCGCGGCGAACTGACCGATGCCATCTTCGAGGGAGAAGCGGCATGACCATCTTCTCTTACACCGAGCGCGCCGGCCCCAGGACTGAAGAGGCCGACGGCCTGTCGGTGCCGTGGTCGCGGCCGAGCCCGAAACGCAAGGGCGTTTCGGCCCGCATGATCAGCGCGGTCACCATCCTGGTGGTGCTGGCGGCATGGGCGCTGTCGGCCCGCCTGCAACTGGTGTCGCCGGTGTTCCTGCCCTCGCCCGTCGCGGTGTGGAACAAATTCATCGTCGTGATCGGCGACGGCTTCGTCGACGCGACGCTGCTGCAGCACACTGTCGCCAGCCTGGGCCGGGTGTTCGCCGCATTGGTCGCCGCCATCCTGGTCGGCGTGCCCGTTGGTCTTGCCATCGGCACCAGCACGGTCGGTCGCGGCATTTTCGATCCGCTGCTGGAATTCCTGCGGCCGATCCCGCCGCTGGCCTATCTGCCGCTGGTGATCATCTGGTTCGGCATTGGCGAGCCGTCGAAAATCCTGGTGATCGCCATCGCCATGCTGGCGCCGGTGGCGCTGTCGACCGCTTCGGGCGTCCGCAGCGTCTCGCAGGAACGCATCAACGCGGCGCGATCGCTTGGCGCGACGCGCGCGCAAGTGGTCCGCCACGTCATCCTGCCCAGCGCGCTGCCGTCGATCCTGACCGGGCTGCGCATCGCGCTCGGCGCCGGCTGGTCGACGCTGGTCGCGGCCGAACTGGTGGCGGCGACGCGCGGGCTTGGCTTCATGATCCAGTCGGCGGCGCAGTTTCTGGTCACCGACGTGGTGATCATGGGCATTCTGGTGATCGCGGCCATCGCCTTCGTGCTCGAATTCACCATCCGCAGGATCGAGCGCGCGCTCGTCCCGTGGGCGGGACGGGAATGATCAACCGCAAGCGCAGGAGAGTGACGATGACCCATTCCACCGCCGTGCTGTTCGCCCATTTCCGCGCCTGGCTGCTCGGCCTTGCCTCCGACGACAAGACGGCGAGGCAGGAGCGCTCGCCGGCGCCGGTCCAATTCCAGGCCGGCCGCGACCGCCTGCCGCCGCGCGACGAAAGCTTTTACTGGGCCTGGCAGTATTGGTCGCAGTGAGGGGCGGTCAGTTCCGCAGCCGGTAGCCGGTCTTGAAGATCCAGGCGACAATGGCGATGCAGACGGCCAGGAAGACCAGCGTCATGCCGAGGCTGACGCCGACCGAGACGTCGGCCTTGCCGTAAAAACTCCAGCGGAAGCCGCTGATCAGATACACGACCGGATTGAACAGCGTGATCGTCTTCCAGATGCCGGGCAGCATGTGGATCGAATAGAAGCTGCCGCCGAGGAAGGTGAGCGGCGTGACGATCAAGAGCGGCACAAGCTGCAGCTGCTCGAAGCTTTTCGCCCAGATGCCGATGATGAAGCCGAACAGGCTGAAGGTCACCGCCGTCAGCACCAGGAAGGCGATCATCCAGAACGGATGTTCGATGTGGAGCGGCACGAACAAAGAGGCGGTGGCCAGGATGATCAGGCCGAGGATGATCGACTTGGTCGCCGCGCCGCCGACATAGGCGATGACGATCTCCAGATAGGAGACCGGCGCCGACAGAAGCTCGTAGATCGAGCCGACGAATTTCGGGAAATAGATGGCGAAGGAGGCGTTGGAGATTGACTGCGTCAACAGCGACAGCATGATCAGCCCGGGTACGATGAAGGCGCCGTAGCTGATGCCGTCGATCTCGGTGATGCGCGAGCCGATGGCCGAGCCGAAGACGACGAAGTAGAGCGATGTTGAGATGACCGGCGAGATGATGCTCTGCAGCACGGTGCGGAAGGCACGCGCCATCTCGACCCGGTAGATCGCCCAGACTGCACGGAAATTCATGGCTGCGCCCAGGGTCATGGCTCTCTCCTCACCAGATTGACGAAGATCTCCTCGAGCGAGCTGTTTTGCGTGTCGATGTCGCGGAACTGGATGCCGCCGGCCTCGAGATCGCGGATCAGCGAGGCGACGCCCGGCCGCTCGGCCTGGTTGTCATAGGTGTAGGTCAACTGCCCGCCATCCGGCGACAGCTCCAGCGCATAGCCCGAGAAGGTTTCGGGAATGGCGGTCAGCGGATTGCGCAGCTCCATCACCAGCCGCTTGCGGCCGAGCTTGCGCATCAGCTCGGCCTTGTTCTCGACCAGGATGATTTCGCCGCGGTTGATGACCCCGACGCGGTCGGCCATCGCCTCGGCTTCCTCGATATAGTGGGTGGTGAGGATGATGGTGACGCCATCCTCGCGCAGCCGGCGCACCATCTCCCACATGTCCTGGCGCAGCTCGACATCGACGCCGGCGGTCGGCTCGTCGAGGAACAGGATGCGCGGCTCATGCGACAGCGCCTTGGCGATCATCAGCCTGCGCTTCATGCCGCCCGACAGCGTGATCGCCTTGGCGTCCTTCTTGTCCCACAGCGACAGATCGCGCAGCACCTTCTCGACGAAGCCGTGGTTAACCGGCTTGCCGAACAGGCCGCGGCTGTAGTTGACCGTCGCCCAGACGCTCTCGAAAGCGTCGATGGTCAGTTCCTGCGGCACCAGGCCGATCAGGCTGCGCGCGGCGCGGTAATCCTTGCTGATGTCGTGACCGTCGACCGTGACGGTGCCGGTCGAGCGGTTGACGATGCCGCAGACGATCGAGATCAGGGTCGTCTTGCCGGCACCGTTCGGCCCGAGCAAAGCGAAGATCTCGCCGCGCTGGATGTCGAGAGTGACTTCCTTGAGCGCGGTGAAACCGGTGGCGTAGGTCTTGGAGACCCCGGAAATGGACAGAATGGAGGGCATGGGCTGAAAAACGGCTGCCTGAAAGAGGTCCCCTGATATAGGCCGAATGTCATCGCGTGCAACCCGCAAGTCAGTGGCGCTGCTGACAGTTCTGGACAGCCCGTGCCGGCAGCGGCTGGAGATGTACCCGCATGAACCGGTAAAATTGTCCTGTGGCGTTCAGCCTCGCGGCAGGACGCCGCTTTGACCAACTCGCGTTACGGGCATACGCTGCCGCCAGCAAATAGCAGCCGGAGCCCGCCATGGACCCGCTCATACTGTCGCGCATCCAGTTCGGCGCGAATATTTCGTTCCATATTCTGTTTCCGACGATCACCATTGCACTTGGCTGGGTGCTGCTGTTCTTCAAGCTGCGCTACAACGCGACCAACGATTCCGCCTGGATGCGCGCCTATTTCACCTGGGTGAAGGTGTTCGCGCTGTCCTTCGCCATGGGCGTGGTGTCCGGTGTCACCATGAGCTTCCAGTTCGGCACCAACTGGCCGGGCTATATGGAGCATGTCGGCAACATCGCCGGGCCGCTGCTGGCCTACGAGATCCTCACCGCCTTCTTCCTCGAGGCGGCCTTCCTCGGCATCATGCTGTTCGGCTTCCGCCGCGTCTCCAACCGCGTCCACACGCTGGCGACGGTGCTGGTCGCCGGCGGCACCACCCTGTCGGCCTTCTGGATCATAGCGCTGAATTCCTGGATGCAGACGCCGGCCGGCTTCGAGATGATTGACGGCAAGGCGCATGCGGTCGACTGGTGGGCCATCGTCTTCAACCCGTCGATGCCCTATCGGCTGGTCCATATGCTCCTGGCCTCGGGGCTGACGGTCTCGTTCCTGATATCGGGCCTGTCGGCGCTGCGTTATCTCAACGGCGACCGCTCGGAATCGATGTGGAAGGCGTTGCGCACCGGTGTCTTCACCGCCGCGATCCTGATCCCCATCCAGATCCTTGCCGGCGACCAGCATGGGCTGAACACGCTGGAGCACCAGCCGCAGAAGATCGCCGCCATGGAGGCCAACTGGAACACCGGCCCCAACGTGCCGCTGGTGCTGTTCGCGCTGCCCGACGAGGCGGCCAAGGAAAACAAATTCGAGGTCGCCATCCCCGACGGCGCAAGCCTGGTGCTGCGGCACTCGACCGACGGCGTGGTGCCGGGGCTGAACGATTTTCCCGGCAACCATCCGCCGGTCTTCCCAATCTTCTGGAGCTTCCGCATCATGGTCGGCACCGGCCTTCTGATGCTCGCCGTCTCTTGGTCGGCCGCCTTCTTCCTCAAGCGCCGGCACAGCCTGCCCAAGCCGCTCGCCATGCTGATGGTGCCGATGGCACTGTCGGGCTGGCTGGCGACGCTGGCCGGCTGGTACACGACCGAGATCGGCCGCCAGCCCTGGCTGGTCACCGGCGTGCTCAAGACCGCCGATGCCGTCGGCCCGGTGGCGGGCAGCCATGTCGCGCTGACGCTCGCCGTCTATCTGATCCTCTACGTGCTGTTGCTGATCGCCTATCTCGGCGTGCTGGTGCATCTGGCGCTGAAAGCGGCGAAGGATGGTGATTCATCACCGCTGCCGGGCGTCATGAAAGCAGCCATGTCACAGCCGGCGGCTGGGGAGTAGGAAAAATGACCTTCGACTGGCCTACCGCTCTCCCGCTGATCTTCGCCGGACTGATGGGCCTCGCCATCCTGATCTATGTCATTCTCGACGGTTTCGACCTCGGCATCGGCATCCTGTTCGCCATGGCCGAGGACGCGGAGCAGGACACGATGATCGCGGCGATCGGCCCGTTCTGGGACGCCAACGAGACCTGGCTGGTTCTGGCCGTCGGCCTGCTGCTGGTCGCCTTCCCGATGGCGCATGGCGTCATCCTCACCGCGCTCTACATTCCCGTCTTCGTGCTCTTGGTCGGGCTGATCCTGCGCGGCGTCGCCTTCGATTTTCGCGCCAAGGTGCCGAGCGGCAAGAAGCATCGCTGGAACCGCATCTTTTTCCTCGGCTCCGTCATCGCCTCGCTGGCGCAGGGCTATATGCTGGGCGTCTATGTGCTCGGCCTTGATGTCGGCCTGGGCGGTACGGCGTTCGGCGTGCTGGTGGCGTTGTGCCTGGCCGCCGCCTATGCGGCGATGGGTGCCGCCTGGGTGATCTACAAGACCGAAGGCGAGCTGCAGAGGAAAGCGGTGCGCTGGCTGCGCACCGCGCTGGTGCTGACGGCGCTGGGCATGGCGGCGGTGTCGCTGGCCACGCCTTTCGCCAGCCCGCGCATCTTCGACAAATGGTTCGTCTGGCCGCAGATGCTCTATCTCTCGCCGCTGCCGATCCTGTCGGCGCTGTTGTTCCTGTGGCTGTGGCGGCAGACCTTCCATCTGCCGAAGCCCGACGACCGCCATGCGCTGACGCCGTTCCTGACGCTGGCCGCCATCTTCGTGCTCGGCTTTGCCGGCCTCGCCTGGTCGTTCTACCCGTTCGTCGTGCCCGACAAATTGACGATATGGCAGGCGGCGTCGGCGACCGAAAGCCTGGCCATCATCCTTGTCGGCACGGTGGTGGTGCTGCCGATCATCATTTTCTATTCCTTCTATGCCTACCGCGTGTTCGGCGGTAAGGCGACGGATCTGACCTACGATTGAGGGGCCGGCCGTTCCGTCTTCAGATCAGCCCGCTGGCGCGCGCGGCAGCGGAGGCCTCGCCGCGCGAGACGGCATCCAGCTTGCCCAGCACCGCCGAGACGTGGTGATCGACCGTCTTGGGCGAAATGGCGAGATGCTCGGCTATGCGTTTGTTGGAGAGACCCCGCTCGATCAGCTGCAGCACTTCCATCTGGCGCTGGGTCAGGCCGGCGCTGTTGGCGCGCGTGGTGCGGCGCGGTCCACGCGCGATGCCGATGACGCCGTTTCGCCGCATGATGTCGCGCACATGGCTCGCGACGGGCCGGGCGCCGAGCGCCTCGAGGATCTCCAGCGCCGCCCGCTGTGCCGCCTCATCGCCCTGCGCCAGCGCCAGGGCGCGTTCGTAAGGCGCGTCGAGTTCGGCCCACGCCGCGGCTGCTCCCCGCCAGTCGCCGGCCAGCAGCATCCGGTAGGGCGCGGCCATGCCAGATGTGTCGCCCGGATCTGCATCGGGTGCCAGCATCTGCCGCCAGGCGGCCAGTTCGGCGAAGACCGCCCGGGTCGGCGACATGCTCTCGGCAAGGCCGATCAGCCGCAGCGCCTCATCCTTTTCCGCCTCCCCCAGCCAGGCCCGTTCGGCCATCACAGCCGCGTAGGGTAACAGCCGCTGCAGTTCGGCGCCCTTCTCCAGAAACCGCTTCATCTCCGCCAGGAGCGGCTCTGCCGAGGGGTCGCCGCGGCGGACCCTCAGCCGCGACAGCGCCACGAGGGCGGGATAGCGCACCAGCGCCGTCGCCCGGTCGTTGGCAACCACATCCAGCGCCTCGGCAGCCGCGTCATCCCAGCGTCCGTTGCGCACCAACAACTGGGCCCGCACGCCACGCATGTAATCGCGCCAGGTCGCCAGATCGTTCTCGACGCAGTAGTCGATGCCGCGATCAAGGAAGGATTGGACCTGGCTGTAGCCCAACTGGTTCATCTCGCCACACGCGCAGTTGGTGAAGGCGCGCGCGGCATGTTCCTGAAAATTCTGCTCCAGCGCGATCTCGAGGCTGCGGGCAAGATGCAGCCTGCTGCTGCTCAGGTCCAGCCACTGCTCGGCGGCGCCGACATTGTTGAGAGCATGGCAAACGACTTCCGGCCTGTTCAACCGTTCGGCGAGTTCGATCGCCCTGGCGCCGAGCGACAAGGTCTCGTCCAGCCTTTCGGCCAGCATCGCAAGCTGCGAAAGGTTCGAATAGGCCATGGCGAGTTCGGCGCTGTCCGGGACGGTTTCCAGCAATGCGACCGCCTGGGCGCCGAACATGTCGGCCGCCTGTCGGTCCCCCAGAAGATAGGCGAAGCGCGACAGCCATCTCAGGCTGTCGCCTTCCTTCAGCCTGTTGCCCAGCGCCTGTTGCAACACACGTGCCTGTTCCTGCGCCTTGATGGCTTCGTCTATGCGCGCGATCAAATGGCACTCGAACGCATATTGCTCGTAAAGCCCGGCGCGCTCATCTTGAGGCAAGGTGTCGGCCTGCCGCAGGGCAACCTCGTAGTAGCCGGCGGCGTCGCGATGGGCGCCGACACGCGAGGCCTCCCGCGCCGCGACCGGTGCGAACTCACGCACCGCCTGCAGATTGTGCGCCTCGACCGCATGGTGGACGAGGCGCGCGGTAGCGACACCACCATTCTCGAGCAGCGCCGACAGCGCACGCTGATTGAACAGTCTCCTGGAACTCGTCGTCAGCATCATCTCGATGGCGCGGCGCGCGATCTCGTGTCGGAAGGCGTAGCCGTCGCCGAGATCGTCGAGCAGGCCGTTCGACACACATTCCGCGAGCTGGCCGGCAGCGGCGACGCCGCACAGGCCCTGCAGTGCCCACGCGTCGGCGCGTCTGGGAAAGACCGAAACCGCATCGAGCATCGAGCGGGCGCCGGCCGACAGCCGGCCGGCCCGTGCGACGACGGCGTCGCGCACGCTGGCAGGCGGCGTCATCTCATTGTCCGCGCACAAAAGCTCGGTAACGAAGAAGGCATTGCCCGCCGTCGCGCGGTAGATGGCATCGCCATCACGGCCGGCGGCATTGGCAAGCAACAGCACCGCCGTCTCGCTCAACAGGGGCACATCGATGCGCACGACGTTGCCGGCGGGAATTTCGCCGAGCACGCGGCGCACGCGCATCTGCCCTTCACTGCGGTCGGTGCGCGCCGTCAGGGCGAGCAGGATGTGGGTGTTGGCGATGCGGCGCCCCAGGAAGCGAACGAAATCCAGTGTCGCGTCGTCGGCCCAGTGCAGATCCTCGATGATCAGGAGCGTCGGCTGCGTCCTTGCCTCGAAGACTTCCAGCGCGTCGGAAAACAGGGGCAACCTCTGCCCCTGCCGGGCGTCGATCGCCCGCGGCATCGCCCATTGCGCCTCGCGGGCAAGATCGTAGAGCGGGCCGAGCGGATCCGGGATCGACAAATCCTCGCAGGCGCTGCGGAAGATGCGCGTGCCATCGGCAACCTTGCCGACGAAAGCCTCGACAAGCGCCGACTTGCCGGCGCCTGCCTCGCCCGACAGCGCCACCACGCGGCCGCGTCCATTCGCGGCCTCCGCGAGAAGTTCATCCAGCTGCGCCAGCTGTGTCTGCCGTTCCAGAAGCATCATCATTCGCCCAGAAAGGATTATGTTTCGGCGGTTCCCCGACGTCCGCCAGAAGCGTCCGGGACCATGACCGACAATGTGACCCTCCACACATTTCGGTGCAACCTCACACATAACGTCGCCACTATGGGGAATCTTCCCACAAAACATAGGGAAAGGCTCCGATGCGCGGCCATGGCGAGCGTGGTCAATGTCCAGGCGCGCTCAAATCGAGCGTGAAACCATGGAAAAGGAAAACCAATATGCCTCGCTATGTGGTTCAACGCACATTTCCCGATGGCCTCAGCGTGCCGATGAACGATGCCGGCGCCGACGCGCTTGGCGGCGTCATCATGCGCAACGCCGAGAAGGGCGTGACCTGGGTGCAGTCCTTCGTCTCGCCGGACAAGAAGCAGAGCTTCTGCATTTACGATGCGCCCTCGCCGGAAGCGATCCGCAGCACCGCGCAGAAAAACGCGCTCCCGGTCGACAAGATCACGGAGGTGCGGGTTCTTGACCCTTACTTTTACCGTTGATCGCGGCAATGCGCATGCAACTGGCCTTCGCGGCGATGGCGGCTTGCCTGACAACGCGTCCAGCGAGGTGTCGGCGGCTTCGAGACCAGTCGCACGAGGCCCGTTACCGGGTCGGCTTTTGCGCGGGCTTGCCGCCTTGCTGTTCGCACCATTGCGCTCGAGGCGGCGCCGGTTGCCACCGCAGGACGACTATCTGAGACGCGACATCGGCTTGCCGGAGCTCGTGGAGCTGCCGCAATACTGGGACTTCACCCGGTCGGACAGATGATGCGCCCAGCCTAGCCCAGACTTCGCGGCGGGGGCGGCCGCTCCCGCTTGCAATCAACAAACCAGGAGAGAAAATGAACATTCATGTGTGGACCAGGCACCTCATCAACCTGTCGATCCTGTCGATCGCGGCAACGGCGGCGAATGCCGATGGCACCGGCACGCTGGAGGAGAAGGTGCGGGCAGCCGACAGCCGCTTCGAGAATGTGGCGATGGCCACCGCGGAAGGCTATGCACCCATCCCTTGCGCCAGTGGAATAACCGGCGGCGCCATGGGCATTCACTATGTCAACGCTGCCTATCTCAAGGACGATGCGGTCGATCTAACGAAGCCGGAAGCCGTCATGTACGAGCCGATGGCGGACGGCACGCAAAAGCTGGTGGCGGTCGAGTACATCACCTCGAAAGGGCCGGCTTCGCTGGAGGGACAGCTGTTCAACTTCAACAGCGCGCCCAACCGCTATGGCCTGGGCCCCTTCTATGAGCTGCATGTCTGGGCCTGGAAGAAGAACCCGACAGGCACCTTCGCCGACATGAACCCTGACGTTTCGTGCGATGCGATGAAGCCCATGTAACCAGGACGCGAATCTCCCCCTTCGTGGGGGAGATTCGCCGTGTGTGGAGCGCTGACCTTCTGTCGCAGGAGGTTGGGCCTGGTAGGACCGACTCCCTCTGGCCTGCCGGCCATCTCCCCCTCGAGGGGGAGATAAGCAAGCCTCAATTGCTCGCCGACAGCACCAGCACCGGCTTGTCGCTGTACAGCGCCGGGAACAGCTGCTTCAGGTTCGCCACCTTGGGCAGGTCGTTGTAGACGATGTAGGGATAGGTCGGGTTCAGCGTCAGAAAATCCTGGTGGTAGTTCTCGGCCGGGTAGAAGGTCTTGCCGGTCTCGATCGTGGTGACGATTGGTGCCGGATAGAGCTTGGCCTTGTCGAGCTGCTCGATATAGCTCTGCGCGATCTTCTTTTGCGTGTCGTTCTCGGCGAAGATCGTCGAGCGGTACTGGGTGCCGGAATCCGGTCCCTGGAAGTTCAGCTGCGTCGGATTGTGGGCGACCGAGAAATAGACCTGCAGCAGCTGGCCATAGGTCACCTTCGACGGGTCGTAGGTGATCTCGACGGATTCGGCATGGCCGGTGCGGCCGGTGCCGACGGTCTCGTAGACCGCGTCATCCTTGGCGCCGCCGGTATAGCCGGAGACCGCCTTGCTGACGCCCTTGACGTGCTGGAACACGCCCTGCACGCCCCAGAAGCAGCCGCCGGCGAAGATCGCCGTCTCGCTGCCCGGGGCGGCCTTTTCGTCCATTGCCGGCGGCGGGATCACCACCGCGTCCTCGGCCGAGCGCGCCGGCGTCTGCCACAAGGCCGCCGCCGCCACCGCCGCGAAACCGAGCACGGCCAACGCGCCGCGGGTAAAGAACGGCCGTGTCTTTTCGATACCGGTCATGTTCTGATCTCCTGTTGTTGTTCCAATATATACGACGCAAGCCGCCAGTAGGTCTCAATTTGCCGTGCGGCGGCTCCTGTCGTCGGCCTCATCCGGCCCTCCGGGCCACCTTCTCCCCGAGGGGGAGAAGGTGCCGCTCGCCCCGGAACGGTCAGGCGAGCGAAGCGGTGAGGGGCAGCCGACCTGCTTACTGCGCTGGCTTCATCGCGTCGGTGGCCGGCTTCATCGCATCCGCCGCCGGTTTCATGGCGTCGGCGGCAGGCTTCATGGCGTCCGCTGCGGGCTTCATCGCATTGGTGGCCATCGGGTCGGCGGGCTTCATGGCGTCGGTCGCGGGCTTCATGGCATCCGCCGGCTTCATGGCATCCGCCGGCTTCATGGCGTCGGTGGCCATCGCATTGGCCGGCTTCATGGCGTTGGTCGCGTCGTCGGCACGGGCGCCGGCGACGAAGACGGCGGCCGAGAGCGCGAAGGCGAGCGCCGGCAGGGTCAGGTACTTGGTCATGGAAGTCTCCTTGGGTTTTGGCGCGCAAGCGGGCCGGGTGATGCGTTGCCGCGGCATGCGGCCCCGCGCGAAGAGAAAGAAAATCAGTTGGTGGCGGCGGCCAGGATCGGCCCGCCGCCCGGCGATTGCACCAGCACGGCGGTGCTCAGGCCGCCCGAGGCGGCGGGCAGCGCATAGGAAGTGGCGTTACCGCTCCAGCTGCCGAGTTTTTCCAGCGCGTGCACGACATTGGCATGCGGCAGCGTGCGGCCGGTGTTTTCGCCGCGCGCCACCGGCACCTGCACGACGCCCTTGGCATAGCGCACCAGCCAGACATCGGCCTTGCCGCCCGGTGCGGCGCCTGCGCCGATCGCCACCTTGCCGGCCTCGAGCGACAGCGAGGGGCCGCCGGTCTTGCCGGTCGCGGAAATCAGATGCTCGATCTCGCCCGGTGCGGCGCCGACCACATCGGCGTGGCCGTTGACCACCACCTGCGGCGTGAACGGCCCGTCATGGCCGAGCGGCGGCTCGTAGGAGACCTGGCGCTGGGTGAATTCCTGCTTTCCAAAAGTGTCCTTCCAGCCGAGATAATCCCAGTAGGTGACGTTGAACGACAGCGCCAGCACGCCGGGCTGGTCCTTCACCTTGATCAGATTGGCATTGGCCGGCGGGCAGGACGAGCAGCCCTGGCTGGTGAACAGTTCGACCACGCTGAGCGGCTGCGCGGCGGCGGCACCGAGCGACGCGGCGAGCGCCAGTGCGCCCAGGCTGGACAGGGCAATGAACTTTGAGGCTCTCGGCATGGGACGGCTCCGTGGGGGCGGCGCTGGGATGCGCCGGTCATTCCCCCACTTCGCCGCCATCCGCCCCTTCGTTACAGCGCTCACCGGTTTGTGATGAAGGCACCTCTACGCCAGTGGCCCGAAACGCCACAGCGAGGTGTAGTGCATGATCGGCCGCTCGAGCCTTGCGCCCGCGGCGACAAATCGCTTTCCCGCATCCAGCATGGGCTGGAAGGTATCGAGTTGCCTGGCGTGCTCCAGCGTGTCCCACACACTGGTGTTGATCAGCGACGATGTAGCCTCGTCGGCGCCGGCGTAGAAGACGAGCAGCCCCGGCAGTGCCTCGATGCCGGGCCGAAGCTCTGCCTCGTCGTCCACCATCATCTCTCGAAACGACGCGAACTTCGCTGCATCGCAGCGCAGGATGGAAACGCGCAGCACGGAATCAGGCATCGGCTTCTTCTCCAGGAGTTGACGCGCTCCAGGCTAGGCCACGCCGACCCGGGCCGCCAATACCGTGCCCAATCAAGATTGAGTGCGCATGGGGCGCGCCCTTCCCTTCTCCCCTTGCGGGAGAAGGTGGCCTCGCGAAGCGAGGTCGGATGAGGGGTGCTCCAGCGGAGTGAGGCGTTGGCGTTCCCTGGAACACCCCTCATCCGTCTCGCCGCTACGCGGCGATCCACCTTCTCCCGCAAGGGGAGAAGGAAGACGCGCGCCATCACCGCCAGGGCTGCAGACTGGTATCTCTTACATAGGCGATGATCGTGTCGCAGACGGCGTTGAGGTCTTTCAGGACATCGTCATTCCAGAAACGCAGAACCCGAAAGCCCTTGGCCTCGAGCTCGGTCTTGCGGATCTGGTCCGTATCCGGACCCGCATGCTGGCTGCCATCGATCTCGATGATCAGCCGAGCTTCAGGGCAAACGAAATCGGCGACGTATTTTCCGATAGGCGCCTGGCGCCGGAATTTTATCCGGTCGAGTCTGCGATCGCGCAGCTCCTGCCAGAGCCTGCCTTCCGCTTCCGTCATCTCGCGCCGGAGCGAGCGGGCAAATTTACGCTTGGCTTGGGTGACGGGTTGATGCGGCATGGCGCCAGATTAGCCAGACCCGGCGTTCCGTCCAACCATCCGTCTCGCCGCTACGCGGCGATCCACCTTCTCCCGCAAGGGGAGAAGGTGAGCAGCGTCTGTCCCTACTGCGTCAGCGCTGTGTCCGAGGGCCGCTTGTTGAAGTCGCACTTGCCGGAGATGTTGTAGACGAAGTCGGCATTCGTATAATCCGCGGGAAGGGTTGTACCGCCGTCTTCCCAGGCCTGGTAGCTGGTCTGCGAGCAAGGCACGACGCTGAAGATGTCAACCAGCTTGCCCGCGTCAACCTCGGTCAAAGGCGTGGGTGTGGTGCCCAGATAGAGGTGGTCGGAGGTGGTGGCGTCGTTCGATTTGAACGTCGCCTTGTTGCCGGTCGTAACATCCATCTGCAGGAAAAGCTGGCCCATCTGGCTGACGTCGACGTTGGCGCCGGCACCGGTGGCTGGCACGTTGGTGGTGGCGCAAATGGTCTGGTAATAGATCGTCTTGCCGCTGTTGCTGTCATACTGCCCGGGGCTCAGGATCGCGCCCGCCGGCGGGCTGGTGAAAGCGGCCGTCGAGCCGATGGTGGTACACGTCTGCGTCTGGACCACCGTCGACGTCGAACCATTGACAAGCGATATCGTCGTCGTGCCGTAACCCTTCGGTTCCGTTATGGAATAGGACCTGCCGCCCACCTTGTATGAATAGATGTAGGGCGCGTAGACATAGCTGGCCGTCATCAGTTTTTGCGGAGTCGTCGCACTGAAGTTCGTGCCGTAAAGCGTCATCGTCTTGTTCCAGTAACCCGACACCTTGTCGATCTTGAAGCTCGCATTGACGAGCGCCGGCGGCTTGCTGACCGCCGACGCGACGGCGATCGGCACGGTGTTGATCCTGGCGATCTGCATGAATGTGGTCGGCATGGAGAAACTTGCCGAGGCCTGGCCGGTGGCGGCGGTGGTGGTGGTACCAGCCACAAAACTGTTCAGCGTCGCAGTGCCCTGGCCACCGTTGGCGGCGAAGGAATCCTGCAGCGCCGTCTGGCGCTGCGCCAGCGTCGAGGTGGTGTCCATGGTGGTGATCGACAGGAGCGCGGCATCCAGGGCCTGCTGCTGGTTGGACCGGACCTGGATCGCGCTGGTATAGTCGATCGAGAAGCCGACGGCGCTTATGACAGGCACCAGCGTGAGAAAGAACAGCGGCATCATCGAGCCGCTGCGCGAACGGGCAAACCCGCCTGCAACTTTCAGCATTTTTTTACCCCGCGGATATTAGTGATGGGGCATATAGCACGCGGCGGCAAACCAAGGTCTAACGCGATCGATCAAAGTTTAAGCATCCACGGCCGCCGGGGCCGGCATTTGGCGCGGCTCGCCGCTTTGTGATCGAAGGCGCCGCCCTTGCGCCGCAAGCCTTGCCGCCGCAAGCCACCCCTGCTAAAGCGCGCGACATGAGCACGCCCCTCGACCACATCAGAAATTTCTCCATCGTCGCCCATATCGACCATGGCAAATCCACGCTCGCCGACCGCCTGATCCAGTCCACCGGCGGGCTGGAGCTGCGCGACATGAAGGAGCAGGTGCTGGACTCGATGGACATCGAGCGCGAGCGCGGCATCACCATCAAGGCGCAGACGGTGCGGCTGAAATACCGCGCCAACAATGGCGAGGATTATATCCTCAACCTCATCGACACGCCCGGACATGTCGACTTCGCCTATGAAGTGTCGCGCTCGCTCGCCGCCTGCGAGGGCTCGCTGCTCGTGGTCGACGCCTCGCAGGGCGTCGAGGCGCAGACGCTCGCCAATGTCTACCAGGCGATCGACAACAACCACGAGATCGTCGTGGTGCTGAACAAGGTCGACCTGCCGGCCGCCGAGCCCGAGCGCATCCGCGAGCAGGTCGAGGAGGTGATCGGCATCGACGCTTCCGGCGCCGTGCTGATCTCGGCCAAGACCGGCCTTGGCATTCCCGACGTGCTGGAAGCCATCGTCCACCAATTGCCGCCGCCGCGCGAGGGCGATGCGACAGCACCCTTGAAGGCCATGCTGGTCGACAGCTGGTACGACGCCTATCTCGGCGTCATCGTGCTGGTGCGCATCATCGACGGCGTGCTGAAGAAGGGCCAGACCATCCGCATGATGGGCACCGGCGCCAAATATCTGGTCGAGCGCACCGGCGTGTTCACGCCCGCCCGCATCAATGTCGACGAACTCGGCCCCGGCGAGTTCGGCTTCTTCACCGGCTCGATCAAGGAAGTGGCCGACACCCGCGTCGGCGACACCATCACCGAGGACAGGCGCCAGACCGCGCATGCGCTGCCCGGCTTCAAGCCGGCGCAGCCTGTGGTGTTCTGCGGGCTGTTCCCGGTCGATGCCGCCGATTTCGAGGATCTGCGCGCCGCCGTCGGCAAGCTGCGCCTCAACGACGCGTCCTTCTCCTATGAAATGGAAACCAGCGCCGCGCTCGGCTTCGGCTATCGCTGCGGCTTCCTTGGCCTGCTGCATCTGGAAATCATCCAGGAGCGGCTGGAGCGCGAGTTCAACCTCGACCTGATCGCCACCGCGCCCTCCGTCGTCTACCGGCTGCTGCTCAATGACGGCTCGGTGAAGGAACTGCACAACCCGGCCGACATGCCCGACGTGGTGAAGATCTCGGCCATCGAGGAGCCGTGGATCCGCGCCACCATCCTCACCCCCGACGACTATCTCGGCGGCATATTGAAGCTCTGCCAGGACCGGCGCGGCATCCAGGCCGACCTGTCCTATGTCGGCAAACGCGCCATGCTGACCTACGATCTGCCGCTCAACGAAGTCGTCTTCGACTTCTATGACCGGCTGAAGTCGATCTCCAAGGGCTACGCCTCGTTCGACTATCACCTGACCGACTACCGCGAGGGCGATCTGGTGAAGATGTCGATCCTGGTCAATGAGGAGCCGGTCGACGCGCTCTCCATGCTGGTGCACCGCACGGCGGCGGAAAAGCGCGGCCGGCAGATGTGCGAGAAGCTGAAGGAGCTGATCCCGCACCACCTCTTCAAGATCCCGATCCAGGCCGCGATCGGCGGCAAGGTGATTGCGCGAGAAACCATCTCCGCCCTGCGCAAGGACGTCACCGCCAAGTGCTACGGCGGCGACGTGAGCCGCAAGCGCAAGCTCTTGGACAAGCAGAAAGAAGGCAAGAAGCGGATGCGGCAGTTTGGGAAGGTCGATATCCCGCAGGAGGCGTTTATCCAGGCTTTGAAGATGGGCGATTGAGAAGCCGGTTGGCGCGCGGAGCGCGCCAAGTCATCGATCCGGTGGATCGATTGAAGGGGCAGACGACTGGAACCATACCGGGGCAGGACGTCATTCTGCCCGTCAGCTAGTTGGGAGCGGTAGTGCGAATATATCGGTTGACCTCGGATGGCCGGCAATGGCCGCCTGCCCAAAAAGATGGCCTGTTTGTTCTTGGTGACCCAGGAGCCCAGAACATCAAACACCACAAAAAGAATGAGGTTCTTGTTCGAAGCGAAGAAGAGGCAATACGCCTGATTCTGAAAGGCTTCTCAATTCGTATTGAAACGAAAACGCGGCCGTCACTCGTTCGACGCAACATCTTTGTCGATGGAAAGCGCGTGAGCTGAGAGCGAGGAATCCCTCTATTTTGGCACCAGACCGACTGAAGTATTGATATTTATCGTAGGTTCCCTAACATAGACCCGGGATTTGGGGAGGGGCTTACATGGAACTAAAAATAGGCAAAATTACGCTTCCCGGACCAGTTTTAATTCCCTCCATTTCGATTTTTGAGACGCAGGGAAAGTTGACAGATGCGTTGCCTCTACAGGACGCACTAAGTGAGCCGATTACCCTTCTCTCGGCTCACGATATTGAAAAACAGCCTGAACTCAAAAACCAGATATCTCATTTTAGGGATCGAGGTGGCGTAGTCTTCATTGACAGTGGTGGCTACGAGGCATCGCGAATAGGACGATACGTCAAGGGTTACAGAGAAAGCTGGACAATAGAAAATTACAAGTCGGTAATTGACGCTTGCGAGCATGATCTCGCAGCTAGCTTTGACCTGTTTATGACCGAGGGTGAGGCCGCACAGGATTTTCAGCTAAGACTCTACGATTTTCTTGCGCACGAACACGACTTCATCGAAAAGAGTAAAATCGTACCAGTAGTTCATCTCCACAATTTCTCGGGCGCTCCGTCTTTAAATCACGAAGAAGCCGTTGATCTGGTGGATCGTATTGCAGCCGAAATTGATCCCAGCTTTATTGCTATTCCCGAGCGAGAGCTTGGGGACGGCCTCGCCGCGAAGCGCGAGCTAACGAAGAAAATCACTTCCAAGCTTGCCGAAAAGGAGCGCAGGACTGGACTGCATATTTTGGGATGCGGGAACCCTCTATCATTCGCAATTTTGGCTGAGGCGGGGATCGCAATGGCCGATGGTCTTGAGTGGTGCCGCACCCTCGTTGGGCCAAATTTTCATTTGCACCACTTTCAGCATGGGACCCTGTTTCCAGAGCCCGACTTCGATGTGTATAACCCAACGGCGGACGTGATTCGCGAAAAGAGTCAACACTACCTCACGTTGACCCTGGCAAGAAATTTGCACGCTCTGCAAGGCTTTGTGAGGCAGGTCATCGATGCGATAGAGGGCGGCGAACTCGCTGGTTTCCTTGAGCGGAATTTTGGCAAGCAGGCCGCACAGCTCATAAGATAAGATCAGGATTCGGTGGTTACTTTTGTCCATATATTCGACAACTTGATTGACGAATATAAAGCGGGGCAATTTGGAACAATTGATGAACATCAACAACAATACTTCGACCAAAGATCAATTGAGCGGACTCTGATTACTTGCATACTTTCCAGCACATGGACTTATGAGAAGGCTACCAACGCCGCCGACGTTTTCCTGAGGGAATTCCGAGGGAATGGCATTGGTCTTAATGAAGATGCGATAGAATTGCTGTTACGCAGCAACCGGGTCCGACACCGGTTCCCAAAGTCCAAAGCTAGGCAGTTAAAGGCGTCTCTTTCTGCCATCGACAAAATCCAGGAATCGCCCGTCGATTTTTTCACCGGTTTTGACTCAGAGCGATTGGCTCGGGACTTCGTTTCGACTAATTTCCCCGGGCTTGGCTACAAGCAGTCGAGTATGTTTCTTCGTGACATCGGGGTAGCGCGTGAGCTCGCCGTGATCGATATTCACATAGTGTGGTTCCTCGAGAACGTTGAAAGCTTGAAAGTGCCTAATCTAAGTAAGAGAAACTATCTCCTTCTTGAGGACTACCTAAAGGCGTTTAGTGATAAAGTCGGAATTGGCATGAACGCCCTCGACCGGCTGATTTGGGCGAGCGTTCGCGAGTTTCGAAAGATGAAAAGGGCTAAAGGTTGCGGGATGCAGTATGTCTTGCCTCTGGCGGGCTAGATTCAAATACGTGCCTCTACCTGTTGAAGCAGAATGGCCTTGAGCCGTTGCCGCTGTTTATCGACTATGGTCAGATAAACGCGGAAAGGGAATTTCAGTCACTCAACAAAGCATGCCGCGACCTCCACTTGGGATTGCCGGTGAGATTGGATTTTTCAAGTTTTGGTCGCCACGTCAAATCAGGACTGACGGACCGGTCACTGCATATATCTAGGGATGCTTTCACCCCTTGTCGCAATCTCTTTTTCATTGTTTCTGCGGCGGCGATAGCAAGCTCGAGAGGCATAAATAAGATTGTACTTGGACTGCTAAGCGAAGAGACAATGATCTTTCCAGACCAGAGTGATAGGTTTCTCAACGCGGCAAGCGCGGCGATCGAGGGGGCCTTGGGTGTGAGGATGGAGATTCTCACTCCATTGCGCGACTACAGAAAGAGCGATGTTCTGCGGTTAGCGTCTCAGCTGGGAGTAAAGTCATATTATTCCTGCCACGCGGGAACTGTCCCGCCGTGCGGTGAATGCATAGCGTGCAAAGAATACGAGGAGGTTTGATATGGGCGGTGGCTCCGGTGGCTCTTATACGCCAATTAATATCGACGCGATCACTGCAGCTGCCAATGAACGAATTCAGAATGCGTTCAAGGAAGAGCGCTCCATCCTGTTTGTCTGCAATTCAGACGACCGGGACGAGTTGCTGGGCCGCATTCAGAAGTCGGATGCTTTGAAGAAGCGACCCTTCGACATTTCGACGGAAGGAGACGCTGAGTTGGAGAAGAAAGTTGGGGGATCGTCCTTGGTGATCCTCTTCTCTAACAAGAGCGATGAACATTCGCATGTCAACAAAGCGATCGTTGCGGCAGCCGCGCAAAAGAAACAATCAATATACGTGAAAGGTGATTCGGTCGAAACCATACCGCAGTACGTGGCGCAATTTCGTGTTCGGACAGTGAGTTGGAGCGCATTGCTTGAAATATTAGCGTGAAACGACACCGCTGGTGCTAATATGTTGATCTAGCTAAGCGACTGTGGCTGCGGGAAGCCTTTCTGACGCGTAAGCCCACCCTTTGAGAACGCCCGGCCGTGGCGTATCCTCGCCCGGCTCGGGGATACACCACATGCGCACCAACACTCCAGACACCATCGCCTGTCTCGGCCTCGCCATCGGCGGCATCTTCGGCCTTGCCGGCACCTTTGTCGCCAGCGCTCCGCTCCGCGAATCCTTCTGGGCGATCGACGGCGTGGGACTCGTCGTCGCGACGGCCCTGCTCACCATGAAATACCAGCGTCTCGGCAATGATTGCGTCGCGGCGGGCTTCCTGACCTTCCTCGCCGGCGAAAGCTTGCTTTTATCAGGCAACGCGGCGGGGCTGGAGGCCAGCGTGCCTTCCTATGTCGGCGGCATTTCGCTCTGGGCGGCGGCCCTCATCATGGTCAGCGTGCCCTCGACCTTCGCGCTGTGGATGCGGTTCACCGCATTCGTCGCCGCCGCGCTGTTCTTCGCCTCTGTGGGCATGGTGCTGTGGGGCACGCCCTTGCTGCCGACCTCCTCGCCGCTGCCCGCCGCCGGCTATCCCTTCCTGGTGCTGACTTTTGTTGGGTGGATCTGGACGCTGCTGAGGGAGGGGCGGTAGCGCTGTCCGCCCGCCGTCAAAATCCGCGACAGGAAGGCGAGCGTCGGCGCTGCCCCTCATCTGGCTGCCGCCATCTTCTCCCCGTATAGGGACGGGGGGAAGGACGCTGTTGTCGCCGCTTTCGCCAATCGCAGACGTTGCAGGAAGGGCGCCGGCGTTGCGGCAGCCTCTCTCGCCCCGTTTACGGGGAGCCGGCAGGACAGTGAGGGGCGGCTCCGGCCTGCGATAGGTACGCGCTAGCCGGGCCTCTATCCTCAATCCTGACACGGTTTTGACTTCGTAGAGGGCGTCCCCCGCTCCGTCCCGGCTTCGCCGGGCCACCTTGCCGGGGCGAGCCACGGGTCTCGCCCGTCCTTCGGACCCCCCACTCCGTGGGGGCGAGGAACCCGGGAATGGCGAAGTCTCACCCCTCCAACCAAACCTTCTCAAAATGCTGCTCCAGCGCCTGGTGCTGCTCGCAGCCCTCCACGCCCTTGCGGTAGGTCCGGTAGACCGAGCGCCAGTAGGGCTGGATGATGATGCCGTTGTCGCGCAAATTCTTCTCGATGCCGGCCATGATCTCCTTGCGGGCCTTGGCGTCGGGGGTGGCGAGCGCCTTGTCCAGCAGCTCGTCGAATTCCTTGCTGGCATAGGCGCTTTCGTTCCAGGCGGCGCCGGATTTGTAGGCCAGCGCCAGCACCTGGACGCCGAGCGGGCGTCCCAGCCATTCGGTGCAGGAGAAGGGATATTTGCTCCAGTCGTTCCAGAAGGTCGCGGCGGGCAGCACGGTGCGCTTGATCTTGAGGCCGGCCTCGCGCATCTGCGCTGCGATCGCGTCGCCGGTGGTCTTCTGCCATTCGATGTCGACCGAGATGAGCTCGTATTCGTGGTCCGGCTTGCCGGACGCGGCGAGCAGCTTCTTGGCCTCCTCCACATCGCGCTTGGCCGGGCCGATATCGGCATATTCGGGGTGCATGGGGCCGACATGGTGGTTGTCGGCGGGCTTGCCGCGGCCGCCGAGGCCGAGCGCCAGCACGGCCGCATTGTCGACGGCGAGCTGGGCGGCGCGGCGCACCTTGATGTCGTCATAGGGCGCATTGCCGATGTTGAAGCGGGCGACGATGGTCGAGCCGGTGGCGATCTCGGAATTCTTCAGCCCCATCTTGTCGGTCTGCGAGACGGCGTCGGAGGCGGTTTCGTGGTCGGTGTCGATCTCGCCGGATTCGAAGGCCGACAGCATGGCGTTGGGGTCGGAGCCATAGTCGATCCACTGGATGCCATCGAGGTGGAATTCGCCCTTCCACCAGGGCTTGTCCTTGCGCTTCACCTCGGCACCGGTCTCGGCGTCCCATTTCACCAGCTCGCAGGGGCCTGTGGTGATGGCCAGCGCCTTCAGGGGATCGCCGTCGCCTTCATAGGAGCGGTGCATGATCAGCGCGGGATAGTCGGCCATGCCGGCGATCAGCGAAATGTCGGGCTTGGGCAGGTTCAGCTTGATCGTGTAGTCGTCGACCTTCTCGATGCCGCCATCGACCGCCTTCTTGGTGTCGGCATTGACCAGCGCGCCCATGCGCGCGGCGACCGAATTGCCGGCCACGCCCGCCTCGCACCAGCGGGTGAGGTTGTGGACGACATCGTCGGCGTTGAAAGCGTCGCCGTTCGACCAAGAAATGCCATTGCGCACATGCAGCGTCAGCGTCTTGGCGTCGTCGCTTATCTCCCATTTTTCCAACAGCCAGGGCTCGAAGGAAAAATCGGTGTTCCAGCGCACCAGATATTCGTTGCAGTGGCGGGCGACGTTGGACATTTCGACGCCGTCGAAGGTGCGCGGGTCCTTGAACCCCTTGACGTTCATGGCGACGCGCAGCGTGCCGCCCTTCTTCGGCTCGGCCGCGCGGGCAGGCGTCGGCGCGAGGCCGCCCAGGGCAAACGCGCCGGCGGCGCTGACGCCGAGACCGGCCATCAGCGCCAGATATTCGCGGCGGCTGATGCCGCCGGTCTTGAAATCCTCGGCGACGGGCTTGGCCTGCGGGTGCAGTTTGCGGTCGGTCAGCATGAATTTCATCGTCGTTCCCTTTGTCGTTGGTGCATGCCGCCCAAAAGTGCGGGGTTTTGGGACATGCACGGAAGCAGGCTCGTCCCGACGGAGCGCCGACGCGGGGGCGGCTGCACCCGCCGGGTTTGCCTGAGGCGGCGATGATAGGGCGGGGTGACGTTGCGGAGTGTTCTGGAATCCGCAGGAGTTGTGCGCTGCTCCGCAGCGAGGCCGTGGCCTGTGCGGCGATCCTGCCTTGGTGGCCGCTGAGTTCCGCTCCCTGGCCCGCGGTTTCGCGTTTCACCAGCGGCTTCCCCCACTCCGTCTCGGCTTTGCCGAGCCACCTCTCCCCCCTCCGGAGGGAGAGGAAGGGAACGCGCTTGGCGAGGTCGCGCCTTTCCTCTCCCCGTCGATCGGGGGAGAGGTGTCGAGCGAAGCTCGACGGAGTGGGGGTCGACCCATGGCTCGATCGTTGTATTTCAATCGACCAGCACCGTTAAGGTGACGCCTATGGGTGCTGTCCCACCAGCGTTGCCAAGGGTCACCAAGGCAACAAAAAACCCGGCTCAAGGCCGGGTTTTTCGGGGCATTCTGTAGATAAACCTCAGCTCACCTGAACCTTCGACGCGGCCTGGTCCTCGGCGATCTTCTGCTGGAACATCTGCGCGAAGTCGATCGGGTCGAGCATCAGCGGCGGGAAGCCGCCATTGCGGGTCGCCTCGGCGATGATCTGGCGGGCGAAGGGGAACAAGAGCCGCGGGCATTCGATGAACAGGATCGGCAGCATGTGCTCCTGCGGGAAGCCCGAAATGGCGAAGACGCCGCCATAGACCAGTTCGACGTTGAACAGCACTTCCTGGTCGAAGGAGGCCTTGGCGTTCAGCGTCAGGTTGACGTCGAACTGCTTGTCGGAAAGTGGGTTGGCGTTGACATTGACGTTGATGGCGATGCCGGGGGCCTTGTCGCGGCCGCGCAGCGAGTTCGGCGCGCCGGGGCTTTCGAAGGACAGGTCCTTCACATACTGGGCGAGCACGTTGAGCGACGGCTGCGTCGCGTTGCCGTTGCCGTTGGCTGCGCCGGTCGGCGCGTCATCATTGCTGGCCATGAGCCTTATATCCTTTTCCCCTGGGCAGCCGTGCTGACCGAATTGAAATCGGGCGTTCGCTACCATGGTCGGCATGACAAGACAAGGTTTGCCGCCTTCGGGCTCGTCTCGGCCGCGGTTGGGTGTGGAGAGATCATTGTCGGGGTCGGCGCAGCCCCTCATCAGGTTGCCCGTCCTCCGCAGCCGTTGCGGAAGGGCGCCCTTCCTCTCCCCCGATCGACGGGGGAGAGGTGTCGAGTGACGCTCGACGGAGTGGGGGTCGACCCTTCGGCGCAAGGCGAGGCAATGCCTGCGCCTTGGTCCCTTTTCAATATCCGGTCGCGGCGCCTGCCAGGTGGTTCCCCCACTCCGTCTCGGCTTCGCCGAGCCACCTCTCCCCCCTTCGGAGGGAGAGGAAAGGAGCCTGGCTGGAGCGGCGCTGGCCTCTCGGAACAGATCAGAACGCCGCACCCGCGACCTAATCGTCCTTGAGACGCCGCCACGGCGAATTGTGATCCGGGCCGCGCTTGAAATCGTCCTCGCGCGAATAGTCACCGTCGTCGAGGTCGATGACCCTGTCGCGCGACCGGCGAAAACCGCCGGCCGAGAAATCGGTGGCGACGACGATGCGGCCCTTGAACCGGCGCCAGGCAAGGTCGCGCACCGGCGGCAGGAACAAGAGCAGGCCGATAATGTCTGATATGAAACCCGGGATGATCAGAAGGATCGCGGCGACCACGATCATGGCGCCGTGGGCGAGATGGCGGCTGGGATCATGGCCGGCATCCATCTCGGCGCGCACCCGCGCCATGACGCCGAAACCCTGGTGCCTGAGCAAAAGCACGCCGGCGATGCTCGAGGCCAGCACCAGGCCGACCGTCGCCAGCGCGCCGACCTCACGGCCGACGATGACGAAACCGGCGATTTCCAGCAGCGGCAGAGCGAGAAGAAACAGGGGAAGCAGCGAAATGCGCAAGTCTTGCCAACCTTCCGGTCGTTGGTCGTTTCGATTGTTTTGGCCCTTGGCGGCCAATCGCCGCTGGCCCTGAGGCCGTTAGATAGGTATGCCTGCCTTTAATTTGAATGATTGCACCTTGCGTTCTATATGCTTTGAATGTTGAACGCTATGCGACCGCGGCCCTCTGGCCGGATGGTCCGGCCTACAGGCAGGGATTGATTGGCGGAAGATATGGGTTTCTTCGACTTCGGCACGATTTTCTTCCTGATCGCGGCGGTGGTGATCTTCTTCCAGCTGCGCAACGTGCTGGGCCGTCGGACCGGGAGCGAGCGGCCGCCCTTCGATCCCTACTCGGCGGCGCGCACCGAGAAGGATGCCACGCAGAAGCCTGAAAATGTCGTTTCGCTGCCGCGCAAGCGGCTGCCCGGCGAGCCGGCGCCGGCTGACGCCTATACGGCGATCGACGCCTTCGCCAAGCCCGACACCGATCTCAACAAGGGCCTGCGCGCGATCAAGGACAATGACCCGTCCTTCGACCCGAAGGGTTTCATCGACGGCGCCAAGATGGCCTATGAGATGATCGTCATGGCCTATGCCGACGGCGACCGCAAAACGCTGAAGAACCTCCTGTCGCGCGAGGTGTTCGACGGCTTCGTCGCCGCGATAGGCGAGCGCGAGGCGAAGTCGGAAAAGATCCAGTCCTCCTTCGTCGGCATCGACAAGGCCGACATCGTCTCGGCCGAGATGAAGGGCGGCGAGGCGCATGTCACGCTGCGCATCATCAGCGAGCTGATTTCGGCGACGCGCGACAAGGCCGGCACGGTCATCGACGGCGATCCGGAGACCGTGGCCGAGGTCAAGGATGTCTGGACCTTCGCCCGCGACACGCGCTCGCGCGATCCGAACTGGAAGCTCGTCGCCACCGAAGAAGAAGACTGAGCCCCGATGCATGTCGCCCAAAAGTGCGAAGCGGTTTTGGGACAACGACTTGCAGCAAAACCCAGACCCGAAGCGCGTCGCATGACACTCTTCAAACACGACGCGCTTTAAGGCGACGGGGCTCCGGTGTCGCTATCGCCTCTCTTCATCGAAAAATCCTTTGACGATCTGCCCGGCTGGGGCGATGACGACCTTGTGCCGGCCTTCGAGGCGTTTCGCCGCTCCGCCTTCCATGTGCCGGTAAAACCCTATCGCAGCGGCGCGCTCGGCGTCGATTTCGGCGCCTTCGCCGCGGCCTATGCGCAAGCGCGCATCGCGGCGCCCGCGAACCGGACGGAGGCGCGAACTTTCTTCGAGCGCCATTTTGTCCCGATGCTGGTCCGCGCCGAAAGCGGCGCCGGCCTCGTCACCGGCTTCTATGAGCCGCAGGTCGAGGCCTCGCCGGTGCGCACGGAGCGTTTCGTCGTGCCGCTGCTGTCGCGGCCGGCCGATCTCGTCGATGTCGACGATGCCAATCGGCCCGACGGGATGGATCCTTACCTCGCCTTCGCGCGCCGGACGGCGGGCGGACTGGCCGAGTATTTCGACCGTGGCGCGATCGAGCGCGGCGCGCTTGAGCGCCAAGGGCTTGAGATTGCCTGGCTGGCCGACAAGGTCGATGCCTTCTTCATCCACGTGCAAGGGGCCGCACGGCTCGCCATGACCGACGGCCGGCTGCGCCGCTTCACCTACGCCGCCAAGTCGGGCCAGCGTTTCACCGGCCCGGGCAAGATCTTGAGCGAGTTGGGCGAAATCCCGTTGGCCGAGGTGACGATGCAATCGATCCGCGCCTGGTTCAAGGCGCATCCGCAGCGCATCGACGAGATCCTGTGGCAGAACCGCTCCTACATCTTTTTCCGCGAGGCTGACGTCGAGGACGCCGCGCTCGGCCCGATCGCCGCCGCCAAGGTGCCGCTGACGCCGGGCCGCTCGGTCGCGGTCGACCGGCTTCTGCACACATTTGGCACGCCCTTCTACATCGACGCGCCGACGCTCACCGCCTTCGACGCAAGACCGTTCCGCCGGCTGATGATCGCGCAGGACACCGGCTCGGCCATCACCGGACCGGCGCGCGGCGACCTCTTCGCCGGCTCGGGCGATGCCGCCGGCGAGATCGCCGGCGTGGTGCGCAACGCCGCCGAATTCTATGCGCTGGTGCCGCGCGCGCTGGCCGGGGGCGCCAAATGAGCAAGCGTCCGGACAGGCTGAGCGAAGACGACCGGGTGCTGTGGAACCTGGTGGCGCGCACGGCCAAGCCGCTCAAGGGAAAAATCTCGGTCGACATGCCCGACATGGCCATCGAGGCCAAGCCGACGGCGCCGCCACCGGCCCAGCCCGCCGCCAGTGCGCCGGGCGCGGCGAAGCCGAAAGTCCAGCATGTCACGCACCGGCTCGACGAGCCGACGCTGGACAAACTGTCGAAGGGCCGGCTGCCGATCGAGGGCCGTGTCGACCTGCACGGCATGACGCAGGACGAGGCCTATTCGCTGCTGTTCTCGTTCCTGCACCGGGCGCATGCCGGCGGCATCCGCTATGTGCTGGTCATCACCGGCAAGGGGTCGTCCTCCGGCGGCGACGGCGTGCTGCGGCGCGCGGTGCCGGCCTGGCTGTCGACGCCGGCCTTCCGGCCGCTGGTCTCCAGCCACGACCATGCCGCCCGCAACCATGGCGGCGCCGGCGCGCTCTATATCAGGCTGCGGCGGGCGCGCTCATGAGGATCGGGAGGCCGGGCGCATGACGCCGTTCGGCGAAAGGCTGCGGGCGCTCAGGCGCGAGCGCGGCGTCAGCCAGAAGGACATGGCCGCGGCGATCGGCGTCAGTGCCGCCTATCTCTCGGCGCTTGAGCATGGCAGGCGCGGTGCGCCGACCTGGACGCTGATCCAGAAGATCATCGGCTATTTCAACATCATCTGGGACGATGCCGAGGAGCTGGCGCGGCTGGCCGAAGCCTCGCATCCGCGTGTGCGGCTCGATACGTCGGGCCTCAATCCCGCCGCCACCGAGCTCGCCAACCTGCTGGCCGAGAACATCGAGAAGCTCGACGAAGCGGAACTGCGCCGCATCACCGCCTCGATCCGCGCCGCGCTTGGCCGGCTGAAGTAACTGGTTTTACCTGAAGTTCGCGACGGCCTGCCGGAGCGCGAAACAGGGCCCGCCGACGGCCGCCGGCGGGCCACTGTTGCGGATCAGGGCTTGCCGGCCGTGCTGCCGTTGGGGTTGCCGCCCTTGGTGCCCGGGTTGCCGTGGTCGTGGCCATTGTGGTCGCCGCCCAGGCAGTCCGACGCGCCGGCAGTGCCGCAACAACGGCCGGCCCAGAGATCATTGAGGTTGGTGTGGACGCAGCTGACCGTCTGGTCGGCCTTCGCGGATCCGCCCAGGGCCGACACGGCAGCGACGGCGAGAAGGGTGTTACGCAGCAAAGCAGTCATTTGAAGTCTCCATGGTTGGGTTTCTGTCGTTCACGGCCGTGTGTCGCCGGGCGAACGGAAATGGTTCATGGAGAGGGATGGAAATTTTCCGGAGGGATGCGTGGTGGACCTCCACGCCTTCGTCATCCACGGGCGGAGCAGCCGCGCAGCGGCGTCGCGGAGACCCGAGGATCCATGCCGCGACCTGCGGACGCCGCAACGGCGCAGAATGTGGCGATGGCTCCATGAAGATGGCCGACGCCTGTTCCTGGGCCGCCGTGTTCTATGTTGGTGTCACGGCATGGATCCTAGGGTCTGCGCCGCGTCGCTGCGCTCCTTGCTCCGCCCGTGGATGACGAAGCGCTGGGGATGCGCAGCCCAACCAGGCAGCCGCAGCCGCTACTCCACCGAACCGACCAGCACCTGCTGGCCGCCGCGTATGGAAACCCAGCGGCCGGTATTGTCGATCGCCTGGCGCTTGAGGAAGTGGTAGCCGGTCTGGTCCCAGGCCTTGACCTTGTCGGTCAGATTGTCGAGCACGTAGTCGCCCTTGTCGGTGCGCACAGTCAGCACGGAATGGCCTTCGCCGTCGGGCTTGCGCACCACGGTGATGAGCAGATCGGCAAGCGAGATGCCCATGTGGGACAGCCGGCGGCGCTTTTCCAGAACATAGTCCTCGCAATCGCCGACGCCCTTGTCGGGATAGGCCCAGACCTCGTCCTTGCCGTAAATGTCCATATCGCTCATCGGCTCGACGGCGGCGTTGACCTTGGCGGTGATACCGGCGAGCTTGCGCATCAGCCCATTGGTCATTTTTGCCGGCGCCAGGTTGCTCGGACGGATCGAGCATTCGCCGGGGTGCTGCTTGCAGAAATCATAGTGGCCGATCGGCTGCGAGGTGATGCCCCCGGTCGCCATCGCTTCGGCAGCCAAGGCCGGCCAGCTTCCCGTTGCTGCCAGACCGGCCGCAGCCACGCACAAACGCAGCCTTCTCGCCATTGTTGAGGAATTCATTGTCCCCGCTCACCCTGTTGTTAACGAAACGTTAAGGGCGATTGACAGTCCGTGTCAATTACGACGACGGACTGATTTGCGGCATGGTTACCCGCGGGGAGGGGCAGCGTCCATTGTGCAACGGAATCGGCCCTGCGGCCGATTTTGTCCCGGAATGGCCTACCGTTTGGCGGTGCGGACCAGTTTCGGCTTCACCGCGACGCGGTTCTGGCGGCCATAGCTGGTGATGAAGTCGACGATGCGCGGCACGATTTCGGAGCGGAAGCGCGAGCCGTTGAAGACGCCGTAATGGCCGACCGCCGGCTGCATGTAATGCGCCTTCTTGTCGGCCGGAATGTTGACGCACAGATCCTGCGCCGCCTTGGTCTGGCCGAGGCCCGATATGTCGTCGTTCTCGCCCTCGACCGTGAACAAGGCGACGTTGCGGATATCAGACGGATCGATCCTGGTGCCGCGATGCATCATCTCGCCCTTGGGCAGGGCATGGCGCACGAACACGGTGTCGACGGTCTGCAGGTAGAATTCCGCCGTCAGGTCCATGACGGCCAGGTATTCGTCATAGAAGTCGCGGTGCTTCTCGGCATTGTCGCCGTCATGCTTCACAAGGTGCATGAAGAAGTCCTTGTGGGCGATGATGTGGCGGTCGAGGTTCATGCTCATGAAGCCGGACAGCTGCAGGAAGCCCGGATAGACCTCGCGGCCGAAGCCGGGCACCGGCCAGGGCGCGCGCATGACGACATTGTCGCGGAACCAGTCGATGCCCTTTTCCTCGGCCAGGAGATTGACCGCGGTCGGGTTGCGGCGCGTGTCGATCGGGCCGCCCATCAGCGTCATGGTCGAGGGCACGAAGGGATCGCCCTTCGCCTCCATCAGCGCCACCGCCGCCAGGACCGGCACGGAAGGCTGGCACACCGCCATCACATGGGTATCAGGCCCCAGCGCATGGAACATGTCGATGATATAGTCGATATAGTCGTCGAGATCGAAGCTGCCGTCGGCCAGCGGCACCATGCGGGCGTCGACCCAGTCGGTGATGTGGACATCGGCATGCGGCAGCATGGCTTCCACCGTGCCGCGCAGCAGCGTCGCATAGTGGCCCGACATCGGCGCCACGATCAGAAGCTTCGGATCCGGCTTGCGGCCGGCGGGCACGGCGCGCTCGAAGCGGACGAGGTTGCAGAACGGCTTCGACCAGACGGTCTTTTCGGTGACCTCGACGCTCTTCCAGTCGACGACGGTCTTGTCGAGGCCGAAAGCGGGCTTGCCGTAGCGGCGCGTGCTGCGCTCGAACAGCTCGGCGCCCGCCGCGACCGAACGGCCCCAGTGCGTGTGCGAGACGGGGTTCAGCGGGTTGGAATAGAACATCCGCACCGCATCGGCATAGAGCCGGGCCGGCTGCAGCGCCGCATGGTTCAATTCGTAAAGCTGGTAGAACATCGACAACCCCGCTGCTGCTGCGACCGAAGGGACGACGAGCAGCGCCGAGCCTCAAATGTCTCGTGGCGAGGTTAACAACTAATTGCTGCGATGCAATACGTCACGTGGCGTGACCAATGGTTCTTTCGTCCAAAGCGTTGCAAATCCGCCTGGAACGGCCGAGCCGGCTCAATGTGCAGTGCCGAAATGTGTAGGAAATGTGTCCGGCCCTGCCGCCGGACACAGGCAATTTTTACACGCGCGCCATGCAGACCGCCGTATGGCCGGAACCGATGAAGCCGAGCTGGCCGGCGGCGCCCTTCGACAGGTCGAGCACGCGACCCCGGATGAACGGGCCGCGATCGTTGATGCGCACGATGACGCTGCGGCCATTGTTCTGGTTGGTGACCCGCAATTTGGTGCCGAAAGGCAGCGTGCGGTGGGCGGCGGTCAATGCCGATGGGTTCATGCGCTCCCCCGATGCGGTGCGCGAGTGCAGCGCGTACCAGGAAGCACGGCCACACTGGCCGGCGGCGGCGGTTGCCGAAGTGGCCGAAGCACCGACCATCAGGCCAGCAGCGATCGTTACCGCGACAAGCGCGGTCTGGTTTAGGGTCTTCATATTTGAGGGATGGCTCCGTTTTTGACAGACCCCAGCCGTTAGGTGCCGAATAAGGCAGGAAATGCGGCAAGCATCTGTCCGTTCCGTGGCGAGATCACACGTTTGGAGTCGGAAGGTAACAGTCTGTCAGGGGTTTTCCGGCGCGATTTGATTCATTTTCGACGATCTTCGGCCCGATATGAGAGATCGCTTTGACAAGATATCGGATTAATATCCAAGTAGAATCCGGTATGATTGGGCTCATTCCTTTGGCTCTTTCATCACGGTCATGGCGCCGCGAACGATCGACTTGAAAAGCGAGATCCGTCAATGAGACTGACCAAAAATCTGCTGGCCTTGATTGTGCTGGCTATCGGTGCGGTGTGGGCGCTGCAAGGCATCGGCGTGATCGGCGGCAGCTTCATGACCGGCCAGCCGCAATGGCTTTACATCGGCCTCGTCGCCATGCTGCTCGGCCTGGCCGGGCTGGTATGGGCGAACCGGTAGGGCTTCGGTGAGAGGTCGACAAGGTTGGCGCCCTTCCTCTTCCTCCGGAGGGGGGAGAGGTGGCGCTGCGAAGCAGCGACGGAGTGGGGGAAGCCGGTTTTCAAATGCGCCGCCGCCAGCAATTCACCGCAGAGTTTTCAATCAGGACGAGGCATCGCCCGGCTTGAGATGACAACGGCGGAGCCAGGTCGACCCCCACTCCGTCTCGGCTTCGCCGAGCCACCTCTCCCCCGATCGACGGGGGAGAGGAAAGGCGTGAGCTTGCATAAGCTCGACGGAGCTGGGGAAGCCGCTCGTCGATGGCGCCGCAGCCGACAGCCCTAGAGCAATTCCAGGAAAAGTGTGAGCGGTTTTCCGTCCGGAATTGCGTCAAAACAAAGAGTTAGAGCGGTTCGCCGTTTCCATGAAACGGTGAAACGCTCTAGCCGAACAGCCGGTCCAGGATCGTGCCTTCGAGGCGGGCGAGCTCGGCCGAGCCGCGCCGGCGCGGCCTGGCCGCCGGCACCTCCAGGTCGAGCGCGATCCTGCCGGCGCTGATCACCACCACCCGGTCGGCGAGCGCGACCGCCTCGGCGACATCATGAGTTACCAGCACGGCGGTGAATTTCTGGGCGAGCCAGATGCGCTCCAGCAATTGCTGCATCTCGATGCGGGTCAGCGCGTCGAGCGCGCCGAGCGGCTCGTCGAGCGCCAGGATCTGCGGCTGGCCGACCAGCGCGCGGGCCAGCGCCACCCGCTGCTTCTGGCCGCCGGACAGCACCGAGGGCCATTCGTCGGCGCGGTCGGCCAGGCCAACCTCGCCCAGAATGTCGAGCGCGCGTTGCCTTGCGTCCTGGCCGGCAGCGATGCCGGTCAGCCCGACCTCGACATTTTTCACCACACTCGCCCAGGGCAGCAGGCGCGGCTCCTGGAACATGAAGCGCGTGCGGCTGTGGCCCGCTTCCTCGGCGCCCAGCGTCAGCGATCCCGATGTCGGCCGGTCGAGCCCGGCCAGCAGCCTGAGCAGCGTGCTCTTGCCGCAGCCGCTCTTGCCGATGACGGCGACGAACTGCCCGGCCGGCACGTCAAGGTCGATGCCGTCGAGCACGATCTTGTCGCCGAAGCGTTTTTCCACGCCGTTGAAGGCGAAGGCGCGCCGGCCTTCGACAGAAATCGCCGGGCGCGCCGGCGCTGGCGCGGCGACGAAGGAACGGACGGAGGTCAGGCTGGCGGCTGGCATCGAAACCTCATCCGTTCTGGAAGGCGGGATGCCAGCCGAGCGACAGCCGCTCGAGCAGGCGGGCGAGGCTGTCGGCGAGCTTGCCGAGCAGCGCGTAGATCAGAATCGACAGCACAACGACATCGATCAGCAGGAATTCGCGCGCCTGCATGGCCATGTAGCCGAGGCCGGAACTGGCCGAGATGGTCTCGGCGACGATCAGCGTCAGCCACATGATGCCGAGCGCATAGCGCAGGCCGACGAAGATCGCCGGCAGCGCGCCGGGCAGGATGACGCGGAAGAACAGGGCGCGCCGGTCCATGCCGTAGACGCGGCCCATCTCGACCAGCTGCGGATCGATGCTCTGTATGCCGAGCAGCGTGTTGACGTAGATCGGAAAGAACACGCCGAGCGCCACCAGGAACAGCTTTGCTTCCTCGTCGATGCCGAACCACAGGATGACGAGCGGGATCAGCGCCAGATGCGGGATGTTGCGGATCATCTGGAGCGTGGTGTCGGTCAGGCCGCGACTGAGCCGCGACAGGCCGTTGGCAAGGCCGAGCGCGAAGCCGATCGAACCGCCTATGGCAAAGCCGGCAAGCGCGCGCGCCGTCGAAACAGCGATGTTGCGGATCAGTTCACCCGAAAGCGTCAGCCGCCAGAAGGCCTCGGCGACAGCACTTGGCGCCGGCAGCACATTGGCCGGCACGACGCCCGCGCGCGATGCGGCTTCCCAGCCGGCGATCACCAGGACCGGCAGCACCCAGCCGATGGCATTTGCGTGGAGGCGCGCGGAAAAGCTCATGAGGAGGCCCGCAGGCGGGCGGCGCCATGGAAGCCGACCGAGAATTCGTTGGCGATGTCGCGATGCGCCCGCTGCCGCCTGGTGCCGAGCCCGAGGCGCGGGAACAAGAGCTCGGCGACGCGGTAGGCTTCCTCGAGATGCGGGTAGCCCGAGCCGATGATGGTGTCGATGCCGATCGCCTGGTATTCGCGGACGCGCTGCGTGACCTGCTCCGGCGTGCCGACCAGCGCGGTGCCGGCGCCGCCGCGCACCAGGCCGACGCCGGCCCACAGATTGGGCGAAACGACGAGCCTGTCGCGACGGCCGCCATGCAGCTCGGCCATGCGGCGCTGGCCGACCGAATCCATCTGGTTGAGGAAGCGGGCCTGCGCATTCTCGATCTGGGCATCGGTGACATGGCGGATCAGCCGGTCGGCGGCGCGCCAGGCTTCGTCCTCGGTTTCGCGCACGATGAAATGCAGCCGGATGCCGAAGCGCAGTTTCCTGCCGCGCAGCGCCGCCTTTTTGCGCGCCGAAGCGAGCTTCTCGGCCACCTGCGCCGGCGGCTCGCCCCAGGTCAGATACATGTCGACGAGGTCGGCGGCGAGATCCTGGCCGGCGTCGGACGATCCACCGAAATAGAGCGGCGGCCGCTCCTGCAGCGGCAGAAGGTCGAGGCGGCCGTTTTCGACGCGATAATATTTGCCGTCGAAATTGACGCGCTCGCCCGAGACGAGACCACGCCAGATGGTCAGGAATTCATGCGCCTGGGCATAGCGCTCATCATGCGGCAGGAAGACGCCGTCGCCGGCGAGCTCGGTCGGATTGCCGCCGACCACGACATTGAGCAGCAGGCGGCCATTGCTCAGCCGGTCGAGTGCCGCGGTCTGGCGCGCGGCGAAAGTCGGCAGCGTCACGCCGGGCCGCAGAGCGACGAGGAACTTCAGCTTTTCGGTCAGCGTCGCAAGGCCTGTCGCGGTGATCCAGGAATCCTCGCAATTCTGCCCGGTCGGCAGCAGCACGCCGGGGAAACCGAGCCTGTCGACCGCCTGCGCGATCTCCTTGAAATAGCCGAACTCCGGCGGCCGCTGCTGCTCCTCGGAACCGAGATAGGAGCCGTCGCCATGCGTCGGGATGAACCAGAAGAAATCGAGCGGGCTGGCTGGCGTGGTCATGTCTGGCGCGGTCACGGACAGATCTCCTGAAGATTACAGGCACAAACGGCAAAGGCGCCGGACGTTTCCGCCCGGCGCCGCACGAGAAACATCAGTTGCCCGGCGCGGTCCAGACGGCGTCCGAGATGCGGACCGCTTTCGGGATCAGGCCGAGCTTGTAGAAGCGGTCGGCGGTCGCCTGCTGGCCGGCGGTGATCTCGTCGGTGATCGGAAAGATGCCGAATTTGCTGCGGTTGGCGGCGATGGTCTGGGCGTCGAGCGGCACACCGGTCACCTCATGCAGCGCCGCGGCCACCTTGTCGCGGTTTTGGTCCGCCCATTTCGCCGCTTCGCCGAGAGCGGCGATGGTGGTGGTGATGATTTCGGGATGCGCCTTGGCGAAATCCTTGTTGGCGAGGAAATAGGTGTTGACCTTGAGCACTTCGCTGGAGCGGGCCAGCACGCGCGGCTGGTAGCGTGTTTCGGCAATGGCGAAGAACGGATCCCAGACCGCCCAGGCGTCGATCTGGTCGCTGGCGAAGGCGGCGGCCGCATCGGCGGGGCTGAGGTAAACCGGCGTGATCTGGTCCAAGGGAACGCCGGCTTTTTCCAGCGCGGCGACGAGCAGATTATGCGCAGAGGTGCCCTTGCCGACGCCGACGCGCTTGCCCTTGAGGTCGGCGACGGACTGGACCGGCGAGGCCGGCTTGACGAAGATCGCTTCGCCATCGCCATTGGACGGCAGTGCCGCCGCATAGACGATGTTGGCGCCGGCCGACTGGCCGAAGATCGGCGGTGCGTCGCCGGTCCAGCCGACGTCGATGGCGCCGACATTGAGCGCCTCGACCAGTGGCGGGCCGGCGGTGAATTCCACCCACTTGACGGTGACGCCCTTGTCGGCGAGCGCCTTCTCGATCACCTGCTGCTGCCGGGCGATCACCGGCAGGCCGGTCTTTTGATAGCCGATGTTGAACTGCTTCAGTTCCTGCGCGGCGGCGCCGAACGACAGACCGACGGTAGCGGCGAGCAGGCCGATGCCGAAAACGCGTCTCGTCAGATTGAAGCGCTCGGTCAGATTGAACATGATCCCTCTCCTTCGCTGCGGATCGGCGCCGGGAAACGTCCTCGCCGGTTGGATGAGCGGCAAGGCTAGGTAGTTCTATAAATTTAGTAGAGGAATGATTTTGCGAGTTGGCGCCGTGGTGCGGAAATATCTTCCACGGCAACCCGGCATTCGTCATTCGAGGGCGAGGCAAGGAGCGAGCGACGCCGCGCATGGATGACGAATGAAAAGGCTTTGGCCAGGACCGCGCCGGTCCCTAGATTGCTTTCACCAGCCGCAGCAGGCCCAGCATCTCGACATAGGTCCCCTTGCGGAAAGCGATGTAGACCGGCTCTTCCATGCCATGGAAGCGGCGCTTGAATGCCGCCTGGCCCTGCAGGTTGAACCTGCGGCGGTTGACCCATGGCGAAGAATAGGCGCGCTGAAAAGTGTTGCGCCAGAAATCGCTTTCGGCAAAACCGCTGGGGGTGACGTCGAGAAGCGGCGACAGGCCGAGCGTGACCACCGAAATGCCCTCTTCGCGAAACCGGTCGACGGCGAATTTGGTCAGGCCGATCTCGGCGTGCGGCGAGGCATCGATGTGCTTGCGCTTGAAGGCGGTGGTGTAGCCGATGACCTTCCCGTCGCGAAACAACGGATCGAAATCGAGCAGCGCGACGAGTTCACCATCGGGGCCATGCAGGACGAAGCGGCGCATGTCGGTGCCGAGCTGATCGTAGAATGGGCGGTTGAGAAAACCCATCTCCCAGCGCTTGACGATGCGGTCGCCGCGCCAGTTCTCGGACAGCCGGGCGATTTCGTCGAGGAATACCGTCCGCGTGTCTTCCTCGAACGAAAAGCCCTTCTTCAAGAGCCAGCGCTCGGAATAGCGCACGGTCTCGTTGCGCTTGCCTGAAAAGTCGTGTTGGGACAGGGCGAGGCGGGTGTCGATGCCCAGCCGGTTGACCTTGTAGCCGAGCCCGGCCAGCACGTGCGCGGTCTCCTCGCCAATCTGCACGAACCACGGGTCGCCGGCGGTCTCGACGAAGCGCCTGATATAGTCGGGCCGCCGGGCCGGCGCCGCCACCGGGTCGCCAAGCGCGAAATGATGCTTCATCTTGGTGCCGAAGGCGATGTAGCCGTCGGCGTCGCCAAAATAGGAAAGCTTGCGCTGTACGGCAGTCGAATAGGCGAGCGAGAAGTCGCCATGGCGGCGGACCATCGCCAGGCGTTCGACATGCGTCAACGCCTGGCGCTCGACCTTGGGCGAGGCACCCTCGAGGATTTTGTCGAAATAGATCCGCAAGGAGGGCATGGTCCGGATTCCGCGTGCCGTCTGCGGCGCGGCGTGCCTTTCGGCACGCCAGACGCGCCACGGCGCCTTGATTTTTCACGGGAAGCCGAAATCGCTGCGGTTTCGAATTCCTGCGTCGGTAACGAGATCCGCCAGCCCCTCGGAACTCGAATCAATCACATTGCCGCGACCTGATTATCGCCGATGCCGCTGATATGCCATATAGGGCTGCATGGTTTCGGACGGAAGCGGGGCATTCGGTTCCATGTCGTTGGTTTAGTCGCATTTGCGCGATGGGAGTTGTTTGCGCCCTGGCGCCGCAAGGCACTCGAGCGCACCGATCCGCTGTTTGGGTTTGCGCGCGATCAAACGGTTACAGCGTTCTGCGAGCGTGTAGGATGCGGCGGTTGAATGGATTTTGAGAGCGAATGGCTGATACGACAAGCAGACCGAAGGTGGAGCAGGTGGCGGTGGTCGAGCCGGCGATTGTCATCGGCGCCGGCGCCGCCGGACTGGCTGTCGCGCAGGCCCTGATGAAGGCTGGCGTGCCGGTGGCGATCCTGGAACAGGAGAGCCGGCTGGCCGAACCCTGGCATCGGCGGCACCAGCAGCTGCATCTCAACACCCATCGCGATCTCTCGGCGCTGCCCGGCCTCTCCTTTCCGGGAGGGACGCCAGCCTTTCCACCCAGGAATGTCGTCATCCGCCATATGAACGATTTCCGCGAGGCGAACCAGTTGCCGGTGGAGTTCGGCGTCGCCGTCGAGACACTCGTGTTCGGGGGCGACCATTGGGTGGTGCGCACCGGCGCCGGCTCGCGTCTGGCGCGTCATGTCATCGTCGCCACCGGCCGTGACAAGGAGCCCTTCACGCCGCAGTGGATGGGCATGCAGGCCTTTGCGGGCCGGATCATCCATTCGGCGGATTTTGGCGACGCCAAGTCCTATGCCGGCAAGAAGGTGCTGGTCGTCGGCGCCGGCAATTCGGGCTTCGATGCCCTCAATCATCTGGCCGGCGTGGATACGGCTTCTCTCTGGCTATCGGCCCGCAATGGCCCCGCGCTTCTGCCCAAGCGGATCGGCAAGATCGCCGTGCACCGGCTTTCGCCGCTCATGGCGCGCTTGCCGCTGCGCGTCGCCGATGCGGTGATGGCCGCGACGCAGCGCCTGGTTTTCGGCGATCTCACCAAATTCGGCATGCCGCCCGCGCCGTCGGGCGGCGCCAGCCGCCTGGCCTCGGATTACACGGCGATCGCCGCGGACGACGGCGCCGTCGACGCCATCAAGTCGGGCAAGATCACCGTGGTGCCGGCGATACGCGAATTCACCCGCGACGGGGTGATCCTGGCCAATGGCCGCCTGGTCGATCCCGATATCGTCATTGCCGCGACAGGCTACCGCACCGGCCTGGAACGCATGGTCGGCACTCTCGGCGTGCTCGACGCCAAGGGTGTCCCGCTCTTCAATGGCGATGAAGCCGACCCGAAACTGCCCGGCCTGTGGTTCACCGGCATGCGGCCGAGCATTCGTGGCTGCTTCGCCAATGCCGCCATTTTGGGCAAGGCGATCGCCAGGCGGATCGCCGGAGCCAGCCGCTAGAGCAATTCCAGGAAAAGTGTGAGCGCGTTCCCTCGGGAATTGCGTCAAAACAAAGAGCTCTGGCGACTTGGCGCCTCACGCCGATTTCGGCTCCAGCCGGCGGAAACCGACGGCTTGCACCAGCATCTCCTCGTCGACCATGCCGGCATTGTGGAGCGCGAGCAGGTTGAGGGCGATCTCGCGCGCTTCCGGCGAATCGGGTCGTGCTTCGCGCCGCAGGCAGGCTTCGTCAAAGACGCGCTGCAGCTTGGCGATGTCGCCGGGCTTGAGCAGGCCGCGATCATAGACTGACTTCGACATGGCGGTGATCTCCTGGGAACGACCTAGGGCGCCATCAGTAAATTGCCAATCTTTCCCGGAGCTTGAATAGATTCACGCCGAAGGAGGGGCGGTCACAAACCGAAGCCCTCCCTCGAGGTTCGCAGGCCTGATATCACACCGCGATTTTGCCGCCGCCTTGCCTGGTGATGGCGACGACCGACGGCCGCACCGGCATTTCGGGCTTGAAGTCCGGCCAGCGCGTCGACGGATCCTCATAGTAGGACGGCCGGCCAAAACCTTCCCAATCCTCGCCGCCATCGCCCGGATGCTGGACGGCGACGAAGGCGGTCTGGTCGTCAGGCGCAAACAGCGGGCCGCACATTTCCGCGCCGATCGGCACGCGGAAGAACAGTTTCGAGGTTGCCCGCGCGGCCCCCTCCGTGTCGACCGCCCACAGGCCATCGGTGCGGCCGGTGACCTTCGGGCCCTGGCCGTCGGTAGCGACCCACAGGCGCCCGGCCGAATCGACCGCGCAATTGTCGGGCATGCCGAACCAGCCATGGGCCGTCGTCGCCGTCGAGAAGGTGGCGCCGACATCGGCAACCGACGGATCGCCGCACTTCAAAAGCACTTCCCATTTGCCCTTGGCGGCCGTGAAATCGCCATCGGTCTCGGTGATCTCTATAATGTGGCCGAAGGCATTCTCGGCACGCGGATTGGCGGCATCGACCTGATCGGGCTTGCGCTTCGAATTGTTGGTCAGCATGACATAGACCTTGCCGTTGACACCATTGGGCTGGATGTCCTCTGGCCGGTCCATCTTGGTGGCGCCGAGCAGATCGGCGGCGCGCCGTGTCTCGATCAGCACGTCGGCCTGGCCGGCGAAGCCGTTCTCGGCGGTCAGCGGCCCTTGGCCGAAGACGATCGGCAGCCAGTCCACCGTGCCGCCCTCGGCGAATTTGGCGACATGCAGCGTGCCCTCGTCGAGCAGGTTCTTGTTGGCGGCATGGTCGTTAGCGCTGAACGTGCCCTTGGTGACGAATTTGTAGACATAGTCGAAGCGCTCGTCGTCGCCGAGATAGAAGACGACGCGGCCGTCCTTGGCGACGATGGATTCGGCGCCCTCATGCTTGAAGCGGCCCATGGCGGTGCGCTTCCTCGGCGTCGATGCCGGATCGTTGACGTCGACCTCGACGATCCAGCCGAAGCGATTGGGTTCGTTCGGCTCCTTGGCGAGGTTGAAGCGGTCGTAATGCGCGCCCCACTCATAGGCGCCTTCCGGAATGCCGAGCCGCTTGTAGTTGGCGGCTTCCTTGTGGCCCTCGGGCAATTCGCCGGAGAAATAGCCGTGGATGTTCTCCTCGGCCATCACATAGGTGCCCCAAGGGGTGACGCCGCCGGCGCAGTTGTTGAAAGTGCCGAACACTTTCGTGCCGGACGGGTCGGCATTGGTCTTGACGCGGTCATGGCCGGCGACCGGGCCCGACAGCGCCATCTCGGTGGTGGCGGTGATGCGGCGGTTGAGCTTGCCGTCGCGCACCACTTGCCATTTGCCGCCCTCCTTGCGGATCTCGACGATGGTGCCGCCATGCGCCGCCATCTCGACATCGACCTGCTCCTTCGCGAGCGGCGCCACCTCGGCCTTCTTCTTCCCGTCCTTCTCGACGATCGCAACGATGCCCGGAAACATCAGATGCGGATTGGTGTATTCGTGGTTGACGACGAGCAGGCCGTGTTCGGCCGAGCCGTCGATCGCGACGTAGCCGACATAGTCGTTGTTGTAGCCGAACTGCCTGGCCTGCGCCTCGGCCGACTGTTTCGTCGGGTCGAACTCCGGCGAATCCGCAAACAGCGGATCGCCCCAGCGCAACAGCACGTCGGCGTCGTAGCCCGGCGCGACATGATGCCTGTCGTCGATGCCGGCCTCGAGCTCGTCGAATGTGAAGGCGGAGCCTTCCGCGGCGCGGGCATCGTCGGCGGCGATCATGGCCAGCGGGCCGACCGTCGCGGCGATCGCCGAGACGGCGAGCGATCCCTTCAGGAATCCCCGGCGCGAGAAGCGCGCGGCGATGATCTCACCCATGGTGCGGTTGTCGGTGGGATTGGTGGCCGGTCCTTCGTTTTCCTCGAGCAGGCTGGTGCGGAATCGGGCGTCAGGGGAGCGATGTTCGGTCACGAAAGGCCTCTGGCTTTGGAGTGGCTGGAGCTTGTTGCCTGTTCGACCCCTACGCCAGGCCGATCACATTTTCGTGACATCATACAGGCCCGAAGGCTCGGGGCGAGGCGACTTGCTCGCGCGCACCTCGGACTTTGGTCCAACCTTGCGCTTGCAAAAGTCCTGGAGGACAAACGCAACGGTCGGAGGTCGCTTCCGGCCAATACATCTTTCGGCGATGTTGCTCGTTGCAACGTTGGGGTGGGGGCGCCGGCTCAATCGACGGAGATCAGGATGCACGGATCGATCACGGCCCGGTGCCGCCGGCTGACGCTCGTTTCGGCGGCGGCCCTGGCACTGACCATCGTTCCCTATCGAATTGCCCTGCACGGCTCGGCCCCCGGAATCGAGGCCGCATCAGCACAGGCCAGTGGTGGCGGTGGTGGCGGTGGCGGCGGCGGTAGTGGCGGGAACAGCGCCGGCGGTAACAGCGGCAACAGCGGCAGCAGCGACAACGGAAATGCAAACGGCGGCAATTCCGCAACGGAGGGCAACGGTGACAACTCGGCGTCCGGCAAGGGTCAGAGCACCAAAGACGTCGGCCATGTCAACGGCACGACCGGTGACAAGGTCGAGGTGAGCGGCAGCAAGATCACGGTCACTCATCCCGACGGCATCACCGAAAAGATCGAGAACGGCCGTTTCAGAATGAAGGATGCGCTGGGTCGCACGATCATCGACCGCCGGGCCACGCCGGCCGATGTCAGCCGTCTGAAAGCCTTGTGAAACTGGCCAGCAGGCAACGGCCAGCGCTTTGCCCGGGAAAACCGTTTCACACTTTTCCTGGAATTGCTCCAGCGCTTTGGTTTTGCCGCAATTCCGGACGGAAAACCGTTTCACACTTTTCCTGGAATTGCTCTAAGAGCGACTTCTGTCCCGGTCGCGGAACTCACGCACCATGAGAGCCGCTTCAGTGCGGTTTCGCACATTGAGTTTGGACAGCACCCCGGTCATGTGGTGCTTGACCGTCTTCTCCTGCAGCTCCAGGCGCAAGGCAACCTCCTTGTTGCTGAGCCCCTCCGCCACCAGCCGCAGGATTTCCGCCTGCCGTTCGGTCAGTTGCCGCAACCGGTCCGCCACGCGGTCGGCGGATTGCGGGGACTGGAGATCGGAAAGCAGCCGTGCCGACAGCGTCGGCGTAAGGTAACCCTCGCCGGCTGCCACATTGCGCAGGATGTCGGCGAGCGCGCGAGATCCGACGCCCTTGAGGATATAGCCCTGCACGCCTGCGTTCAGCGCCGTGGTTACATCGGCATTGGTCTCCGAAACCGTCAGCATGACGATCTTCTGGGCGGGATGGTCGGCAAGGATGCTGGCAACTGCGGACAGACCGCCGCCCGGCATGGAGATGTCGAGCAGCAAAATGTCAGGCTGCACCGTCGAGGCGATGCGTTCGGCATCCTGCGCTGTCGCGCCTTCGCCGACGATCTCGAAACCTCCGATCTCCGACAGGCTGCGCGTCACGCCTTCACGAAATAGCGGATGATCGTCGACAATAGCGATGCGGATAGCGCCAATCATGCTTGCTCCTCGATCGAAAGACTGATCACCAATCGCGTGCCTTGCGCTCCGGTCAAGGTCTCGAACTGGCCGCCAATGCTTTCGACCCGCTCCCTGAGGCCGGCGAGCCCCAACCCATCGACCCGCGCCGGATCGAAACCCGGCCCGCTATCGGACACTTCGACAAAAAGCCTGCCATTCTTCATCCCGGCCCGCACCGTCTGATCCTTGGCCCGCCCGTGGCGATAGGCATTGTTCAACCCTTCCTGCACGAAACGATAGATGCTGATCTTTTCGGAAGTGCCGAGATCAGGCAAATGCCTGGGCAGCGTGAGCAGCACGGACGTTCCCGTCCGGTGCTGATGTTCGTCGACCGCCATCCGCAATATGTCCGTTGCCGCGGCCGTTTCGATCTGCGGCAAGACGAGACCGGTGCAGATACCGCGAATTTCGCGCATCGCATCCTCCAGCGTCTTGCGGATCATCGCGACCTCGGTCGCGCGGTTTTCGCCCCAATGGCCGTCGCCGGAGAATACCGGGCTGTCCATGCGCAGCGCCGCCAGGGCCACCAGCTGCGCCGGTCCGTCATGCAGGTCGGCGCCGATCCGGCGCAAATATCGTTCGTTGAGCGCGGTGGCGCGGCGCGACGCCCGCTGCACACGCTGCCGCAAGGCACTGTTTTGCGTCACCAGGCCTTGCAACTCCGACACCTGGCGGCGCAGCGCTCCGCGCTGATCGTCGATGGTGCGGCTGGCGCGCAGCACGATGCTCGACAGCAGCAGAAAAGCCGTCAGGGTGGTACCGGCCACGATCAGCCAGCTCGACAGCAGGGCAGAGGCCAGCGTGGCCTTGAAATCGGTGGCAACCTCGAAGAATTCGGTGACGGCCACCACCTCGCCCGACCAGGGTTCGCGCACCGGATTGTAAATCTCCAGCAACGGCACGCCCACGGCCTGCTCCTTGCTTTCGGTTTCATCGAACGCATCGAATTGGGCGGTGACGTTGCCCTGGAAGGCGGACCGCAGATCGTCGGTCAGATCAAAGCGGCGGCCGATCAAAGTTGCATCTTTCGCGTAGAGCACAGTGCCGTCTCGGCGCCAGAGCCTGAACGAGACCAGGCGCTTGCCGAGCGCGCCCTGGCCGAGCGTCTCGTCGAGCGCCTGCTTGACGGACTCGCTGAGCTCCTCGCTCTTGCGCAGGTCCGGCAGCAGCGGCGCGATCACGCTGTCGACATAGAGCGCCGTCGTGGCGGCCGAATTGCGGGTGACGCCGTCCCGGATCTGCGACGTCACCCAGGCACCCACCACCAGCATGACGGCCAGCAGGCCAAAGCCGCCGGCAACGAGGAATTGCAGGGCAAGGGAAAGCTCGCTCCAGCGCCGCGCCAAATTCTGCAGAATACGAATCATGAGTCCCTGATCGCCCTTGGATCGAACAAGCTGGACGATATCGGCACATTGAGCCTCAGTCTTGCCGTTGCCAAGACCTTCGTTAGCAAGACCTTCGTTAGAACGAGGTCGCTTGACGTGTCGAGGCGCTTGGGAAACAAGGTCCGCGGCACATGCGGCGGCAGCCGCTTCGAGGGGATGGGACGTTGAGTTTTTCGGGACTGGTGCAGCTTGGCTTTTCGACGGTGATCTTCCTTTTGGCGGCAACCGCCGCCAAGCAATGGGGACTGGCGCCGAGCCTGGGCAAGATCCTGTTGACGCTCGCGCTCTACTCCCTGGGCAATCTGATCATGCTGCGGCTGATCCGCGAATTCGGCATGTCGGTGTCGTTCAGCCTCTCGGCGGTCATCCAGCTGGTCTCGGTCAACGTCGTGGCGCTGGTGTTCTTCGGCGAGCGCGTCAACGCGCTGCAGGCCACCGGCATCGTGCTGGCGATCGCCGCCGTGGCGCTGATCACGCTCGGGCCCTATCTGCAGGGGAGTTGATCGAGATGAAGATTGCGACACCGGCCCGATGAAAGACACCGCAAGCACCCTGCTCAACCGCATCGAATTCCCGGTGCTGCTGGCCGGCCTGGTCATCGCCGGCGGCCTTTGGGGCTACGTGGAACTGATGGAGGTGGCGCGGGCAACCGCGCCGCACGCCTTCGACACCGAAATCCTGCTTGCCTTCCGCCAGGTTGGCCAACCGGCAATCCCGATCGGCCCATCGTGGCTGGAAGGCGCCATGCGCGACATCACCAGCCTCGGCAGCGCCAGCGTGCTGGTGCTGATCACTTCGGCAACGATCCTCTATCTGCTGTTGATCCGCCGGCCGGGGACGGCCCTTCTCATCTTCGTAGCCGTGGCCGGCGGCCAGGTGCTGTCGAGCCTGCTGAAAGTCGGCGTCGACCGGCCGCGGCCCGAGCTCGTTTCGCATCTGGTCAGCGAGACGTCGCTTTCCTTCCCGAGCAGCCACGCCATGCTGTCGGCGGTGACCTATCTCACGCTCGGTTCGCTCGCGGCGCGCTTCCTGCATGGCAGGGCGACGAAGATCTACGTCTTGTCGCTGGCCGTGCTGACGACGGTGCTGGTCGGCGTCAGCCGCATCTATCTCGGCGTCCACTGGCCGTCGGATGTGCTGGCCGGCTGGTGCGCGGGCTTCGCCTGGGCGATGCTGTGCTGGCTGGTGGCGCGGGTGTTGCAGCGCCGCAAGGTGGTGGGCGACGATGCCGACGGCGCCTGACTGCACCCTCGGGCTTGCGCTCAGATCAATCGGTTGATGAGGTGTCCACCACAGCCTGCCAGAACCAGAACCATCGAAAGCAGGCATGCCGATGTCATCAAGGTCTTGAAAATATTCAACCGCGTTACCCCTGCCCAGATGGGCAACACCCTAGCCTGCAATCCTCGGGAAGTATCGGGAAAAATGGACAATCAGGCGAAGGCGCTTACGCGTCAAACATTCATATTGATGCTTGAAACATCATGACAATGGCATTACACATTATTCCTGCAGACTCAGACATGGGGTCCGGCCGATGATCACTGCCGCGCAGATGCGTGCCGCAAGGGCCTTGGCCGGCATCGACCAGAAGACGCTCGCCGAACGCGCAGGCGTTTCGCTTCCGACCATCCAGCGCATGGAAGCGAGCGATGGCGTGGTCCGGGGCGTGGTCGATACGCTGATGAAGGTCATCCAGGCGCTCGACGAGGCCGGGGTGGAGTTGATCGGCGAGAACCAGGCCAGCGAACGCGGCGGCAGGGGCGTGCGCCTCAAACCCGCCGTGCCGCCAGATCGCAGGACTGAGCCGGCATAAGTCGCGACGGCGACCGCCGACATTCCTGCCGACGATCCCGCCGCCTTCATGTGCGGAAGGCAGTCCATGGATCAGACACGGCAGGCAGTGCATCAACCGACCCATAAGTCGACTCGTGGGTCGGCCCGAGGGTCGGCAAGCCCGACATTTGCCGAGTTATTCACGCCCAAGCTGGTGACGGTCTGGCGCGAAGGCTACCACCTGCCGGGGGCCTCTGCGCAAATACGGCGCACCCTGATCAACCACGGCGTCAAGCGACCGCTGGTGACCTATGCCGCCTCGATCAGCGATGCACGGACGCAACTGGCGGAGAAATGAGAGAGGCAGCCCCGTCGCAGCCAGCGTGCCTCAAGGGAGGAGGGCTGCCGGCCGTCATGGGTTGAGCGAGCTCGGACCGCTGACGAACGGGCTTCCCCTGACATAGAACCGCAGCAGCCGGTCCGCATCCTTGGTAATGCCGATCCTGATGCCCTGCCCGATGTCGCCGGCTTTTTGGCCGTCCTTCGCCAGCCATAGAGGCCCTTTCCGGCAAAGGTCGAGCCCGTCGAGCGACCGGTCGATCCGCAGCGCCGCCGCCAGCCTGCCCGGCCCGCGCGCCAGGTCGCGCAAGCGCTCGACGCCGCGATTCTGACGCATGATGGCGATCCCCTCGAGCGGCTCGAGCGCCCGGATCAGGACGCCGGTTCCGGTACCTTCCGCCTCGCTTGAGACATTCAGCATCATGGAGACGCCATAGGCGAGATAGACATAGGCGTGGCCGCGCTCGAGGAACAGCGAGCGGTTGCGCCGGGTCATCCCCCTGAAGCCATGCCCGGCGGCGTCGCCCACGACATAGGCCTCGGTCTCGACGATGCGGCCGCTGACCATGCCCTCTGGCAAATCGCGCACCACCAGCTTGCCGATGAGGAAGCGGGCGAGCGCGACCGTCTCGCTAGGCAGCTCAGGACGGGCGATCGGCGGATGATCTTCCCCATGGCTCACGGCATGCGCTCGCCCGATTGCGGATAGTCGAGCACCGCATCCTCCCGGTAGATCTCATGCTCCGCTTCGAAGTCGCCGGCATCGGAGGCAGCCCAGTGACGATCCAGAGCCGTGGGGATGCCCCAGTCCTCCATGGCAATGTCTTCCATCGCAATCCTCCTTGACCGTCATCGTGGGATGGACCGTCGTAGCACGGTCCATCCCACGGCCGTTAGCGAGAGGTCGCGCGGATCGGCCCTGAGCCCTCAGTCGAGCTTCAGTGCCGCGATTTCGCCCTCGTTCATCAGCGGCACGTAGAGGATCGACTTGCCGTCGGTGCCGATGTCGGCGCTGCCCGGCTTGAAATGCGCCACCGCTTCCGGCGCGCCGCCGGCCTTGTAGCGGTAGAGCGTGCCGGTCATGTAGGCGGTGGCATAAATGGTGTCGCCAACAGCGATGACGCCGTCGAGGTCGGCGAATTTCTGCGCGCCGGGCAGCGGCGAAATCGCCTTGCTGGCGAGATCGATGGCGAGCAGCCCGCCCGGCTCCGCCGTGCTGAAGTCGGGCTTGATGCCCTTGCCCCAGGAGGCGACGATCAGCCTGTCGCCGTCGGCGAAGACGCCGTTGGGCGAAGCCAGCAGCGCATCGCTGACGAACAGCTCCGGCCGGTCGCCATCGACGCGGTAGATCGTGTCGGCCAGCATGTCGCTGACATAGACCTTGCCCGTGTGGTCCGAGGTCATGTCGTTGAGGAAGACGGCATTCGGCACCACGATGCTGGCGATCAGCCTGCCGCTGGCCAGATCGACGACGCGGACCTTGGTGATGTCGGCGACATAGAGCTTGCCGCCCGATATCGCCATGCCCTTGGGCGCGTCCATGCCGTCGGTCCAGTGCTGGGTGATCGTCTTGCCGTCGAGGGACAGCACCGAGAGATAACCATTGCCGTCGGCGGCGCCGGGATTGCCTACGATGTTGGAGACGATGATGCGGTTGTTGGCGGCGTCGAACAGCGCCGATTCCGGCTGTTCGAGGCCCGTGGCGCGCCAGAGCTCACCGGCCTGGGCGGCTGGTGCGGCGGCGATACCGATGGCGACGACAAAGGCTGAGAGGCGGTTCATGGCTGTTCTCCTGTGATGACAGGCCAGAGCTAGGATTTTCGATACTTTTCGGAAAGCCTAATTGCCACTAGTATCAAATATCGATACGAAACCGCTGGCAAGAGGTGCATCCCATGAACGGTCTGATCTTCGAGGCGCTGAAGCGGACGCTGAAGGCCAAGGGCGTCACCTATCGCGAGCTTGCCGAACGCATGGGCGTTTCAGAGCCGACGGTGAAGCGCATCTTCCACGAGCGCAACTGCAAGCTCGACCGGCTGGTGGAGATCTGCACGGCCGCCGGCGTCGAGCTGGAAAACGTGCTCGGCTCGATGAACCGCGGGCCGGGGCCGGTCAACCACATCGCACCCGAGATCGAGCGCCGGCTCGCCGGCCGGCCGGCGCTGCTGTTCATCTTCGTCATGCTGTCGGAAAAGTTCACGCCTGAAGGCATCATGCGTTCACAGGGCCTGAGCGAGGCCTCGATGTTCCTCTATCTGCGCGACCTCGAGGAACTCGGCCTGATCGCGCTCGGCCGGGGTCTTTCGGCAAGATTGCTGGTCGAGACGCCGATCCAGTGGAATTTCGAAGGGCCGCTGAGGCCGCTGTTCGAGATGACCAACAAGAATTTCATCGGCTGGGCCATCACCCATATCGACAAGGAGGCGACCTTCGTCAGCTTCTCCAGGCGCATGCGGCCGGAAACGGCGGAGATGGTGCGGCGCGAGGCGGAGGAGCTCGCCGAGCGCGCCAAGCTGCTCGCCCATCACGACCAGCATACGACGCCCGAGGACGGGCTCACCGGCTACAAATTCACCTTTGCCTTCGGCGCGACGCCGTTTCCCGCGATCATGCCGATCGGCTCGCACCCGCGCGATGCCGGCGCCCAGCCCCCCGCTCCTGCAAAGGGACGCCGTCCCTTGCCGGCCTGACCAATCATCCCAAGCAGGATTGCATCTGGCGGCTGAGCATGTCGCGCCCGCTCCGGCGGCGCCGACTGCCACCATTCGCCACCAGCTTGCCGACCGGACGAGCCATGCGACCAGCGATGCCGACCGCGCCCATAGGGCGCGCTGGGATAGAACAGATCCGGCACCAACATTCGTGATAGGATTCGCGCACCGATTTGCCAGACTGTAGAGGACGGCTTGCCGAATGCGTGACACGCCCCCGTGAAATCGAAGTGATCCTATGCCGACCGCACCAACACTTGAACTTCGCCGCTATTCGCGCCTGAAAAATTTGCGGGCGCGCGCAGAACGCCACGGTGCTGCATTGCAGTTCTGGGCGCGTACGGCATCGCTCGCCGTGATCTTCTGCTTCTTTTCATTGATCAGCCGCTGGGATGCTTCGCTGCTCTTCGTGCTGGCGGGCCTCGTGCTGTTCCAGCTCGTCGGCCTGATCCAGTTTCTCTTTGCGCGCCGTCGCACGGCGCGATGGTGGATCGGTTACCTTGTCGGTACGCTGGACATCATTCTGTTGACCGTTCTGCTGGTAACGCCCAACCCGTTTTCCCTGGAGGTCGCGCCGGCCGCGATGCAACTGCGCGAGGGCAGCTTCAAATTCCTGCTGATTTTCGTATGCCTTGGCGCGCTGACCCTTTCGACACGATTGGCGCTCTATCTCGGCGCGCTCGCGGCCTTGACGTGGGCGATCGGGGTGGGATGGGTGATTGTTCATCCGGGGACCGTCATTCCGGCGACGAACCTCTATTCGCTGCCGGTGAAAGAGCGACTGAACCTCTACCTCAACCCCAATTTCGTCGATACATTCGCTCAGGCGACCAACGTGTTGGTCGTGCTGATTATCGGCGCGATCATGGCGCTGGTCGTCTCTCGTTCCCGGCGTCTGTCGGAAGACTATGTCAAGGCAGAGCGCGCCCGCGCCAATCTCGCCCGGCATTTTTCGCCCAATGTCGTCGACCAGCTCGCCACCGATGACGAGCCCTTCGGCCCGGTCCGCCGGCAGGATATCGCGGTGCTGTTCGCCGACATTGTCGGCTTCACACACTATTCCGAGGATCATCCGGCCGAAGCAGTGTTCGAACTTCTGCGTCAGTTCCACCGTCGCATGGAGCAGGTCGTTTTCGACCACAATGGCACCGTCGATAACTATATCGGCGATTGCATCATGGCGACATTCGGGGTTCCGCAAGCCAGCCATGACGACGCCACTCGCGCCATCCAGTGCGCTGAAGCGATGGTCGCCGCTCTCGAAGACTGGAATGTGCAGCGGGTGTCCAGGGGATATCCGCCGCTGGACGTTCGGATCGGTGCACAATATGGCGCAGTCGTCATCGGCGCGGTCGGCAGCGAGCGCAATCTGTCCTTCGCGGTGGTGGGCGACACCGTCAACGTCGCCAGCCGTTTGCAGTCGCTCTGCCGGGAGCTTCAGGCGAATATTTGCTTTGGGTCAAGACTGATTGAGGCCGCGAAGGCGGAATCGCCCACGGCACGGTTGAATGCGCGCGATCATGGACCGGTTAGCATCCGCGGCCGCGACGAACCGGTCCATGTCTGGGTCGAACGCAGAGCCGAAAGCCAGGGCACTGTCGCGGTCTCGGCATGATGCAGGCCGCCATGTGAAACGCCTGCACCTCGGCCGGATAGGCCGCGCTACAGGGGCATGTCCTGACCTAGAGCAATTCCAGGAAAAGTGTGAAACGGTTTTCCGTCCGGAATTGCGTTAAAACAAAGAGTTAGAGCGGGTTGCCGTTTCCGTGAAACGGTGAACTGCTCTAGGCCGAAGCCATCACGTGTCTGGGACGATTGCTCCAGCCTTTGCGGCTTCGGCGTCTGTGCTTGCCTTGTCGTCCCAGACCATCTGCCGGTAGTCGAAACCATATTCCAGCGTCGGCTTGACGATGCGGAAAAACGGCGACAGGTCGAAGTCGCGCGGCGTGTAGAGCGAGTGGTGGCGAATATGCAGGATCTCCTTGCGCATATAGCTCGACTGCGCCGACGCGCGGCCCGGCGCACGGGTGATCTCGGGCAGGATCGGGTAGTGGATCTCGCCATAGGCCTCGGCGATGAGCGAGGAGCAGATGGCCCGCGTCGGATTGCCGGAGCCGAAGGCCAGCATGCGGCGGCGCCAGCGCACCGGCACCGGCGGCGTCGGGAAGAAGTAGCGCAACATGTCGAAAATGTTCTTGAGGTCGTATCTCAGGCCAAGCTTGCCGATCATGAAGGCGACGACATGATCGCGGTCCTCCGGAGTGAGCCCGCTCGCCCGGCAGATGCGGGTGTTGTAGGTGCGATAGCGCGACAGCGGTACCGCCACGCAGCCTTCGCCGAGCGTCACCTCGATCAGCCGCCGCCGCTCGGTTCCGTCCTCCGGTTCGGCCAGCGCGTCGCCGACATAGAAGGCCGCATGCGACCATGTCGACTGGGTGAGGTATTTGATCGCCGCCGAAATCCTCTGGTTGCCTTCGATCAGCAGGATGTCGCCCGGCTCCAGCGTGCGGCGCAGCGTCTCGGCGTCGGATGGGGTATAGGGCTCATAGCCGGAGGATTCTTGCTGCAGCCGGCCGGCAAGCCAGCGGCCAAGTCGATCCAGAAGCGTGTCGCCAGGCTCGGTCATGGTAGAGCGTGACTAGCACGGGCAGGCGGGGGAGTGCCAGCGCGCCGGCGTTTGGTCAGCCGGCGGAAGCGCTCGTCTCGTCATGCGGCGTCGGGCTGGCCAGGTCGTCGCGCGCCTTGCGGGCCAGTTTGCGTGTCGAGCGCTTGGGGCTGTCGCCGAACAGCTCAGCCGCCTCGGCAAGGCAGGATTTCCTCAGGCGCTTCTCCGAACGCTTCAAGAGCTTGCCGAGAAGCTTTGTGTCCTGGTGCGGCCCCAGCGGCTCGTCGTCCGCCTCGAGCAGGGCGCGCATGACGAACAGGTCATGCAGTTCGCCGAGCCGCTCGCCCAGTTCATCGACCGCCTTGCGCCGCGCCTTGATCGGCGTCGGCCACAGCCGGCCCAGCAGGGACAGGTGCATGCCATGCGTTTTGGCGGCCTTGCGCAAATCATGGAAATCATTGGCTTCGCCGCGCGCGCCGGCCTTGTCGAGCGCCTTTTTGGCGCGGCGCAGAGTGACGCGTGCACCTTCGGCAAGCACGTCGGCCGCCTGTTCCGGCTGGTCGGGCAAGGCGAGGCTTTCGATCCGCTTGATGCCGTCTTCGCAGGCAGCGGTCGCCGCGCCGATCGCTGCTTCGAGGCCGGCGCCTTCGTGCAAATCGTGCTGACGGGCGACCAGCCTGTCGCGCACGGCGTCGAGCCCGCCATCGGCGCTCTCCTTGGGGAAAGCCGCCGCCAGCCGGTCGAGGGTCTCGATCAGCGCCGTTGCCTCGCGCGGAGCGGCAAGCAGCGCCGCCACGTTGCGATAGCATTGGTTCTCTGTCGTGCAGAATGTTTCGTCACCGGAATGAACCAGCCGCAGCAAGGCACGCGCGCTCTTCAGCCGCTTGCGGCATTTGTGCAGCCCCTGTTCCGGCCGGCTGCGCGCCGCATCCAGATGCTGGAGCGCCTTGCCGATTTCCGCAGCAAGGATGCGTCTGACCTCGCCGGTCAGCGGCAGGCGCGGGTCGATGCGAAAGCTCATGCGGCGATCTCCGGTATCCCCCCGAGGGCGAGCGACGCGTTGTAGAATTTCTGCTCGCCTGTCACTTCACGGCCGAGCCAGTCAGGCAGCATTTCGTCCGGCACATCTTCCGGAGTCTCGAGTTCGGCCACCACAAGTCCCGCGAGTGCACCGGCAAAGACATCGACTTCATAGAGATAGCCGCGATGCCTAACATGGTGACGTGTCTTCTCGATGACACGTCCGATGGCGAAGTCCAGCATCTCCAGGGCATCCGCCAAAGGGATCGGATATTCGTACTCGTCGCGCTCGCGAGCGCCACTGCCGAATTTGAGTGTCAGCTTGGCGGAAGCGCCGTCGCTGATGCGGATGCGGACGGTTCGCCCGGGCGCCGTGGCGAGATAGAACTGGAGGATGCCGATATCCGCCTCGGCCAGCTCCCGCCATGCGGTGCTGGAGACCAGGAACTTGCGCTCGACTTCCTTGCCCATGGCCGCGCACTAAAGCGTTTGGCGCGGGCGATGGCAAGACAACTCCGAATAGAAGTTGACTTTAATCAATCGATTGATTAAAGTACTGTCATGATCAAATTGCCCGACGCCAAAAATTCCCGCCGCGAGACATCTCCGGCGGAGCCTACCCGCGCCGCGCTCGTGCAGGCGGCGCTGAAACTGTTCGGCCGGCAGGGTTTCGATGGCACCTCGACCCGGGAGATCGCGGCCGCGGCGCAGGCCAATATCGGCTCCATCGCCTATCATTTCGGCGGCAAGGAAGGCCTCCGCGCCGCCGTCGCCGACTATATCGTCGAGACTATCCAGGCGGTCGCCTCCCAGGCACTGGCAGCCGGTCAGGCGCCAGCCAGTGGCCGTGCCGCGCCGGCGGGCGATGCGGAGGCGGCGCGCGCGCAGCTTTTCGCGGCGATAGAGGGGATCGTCGGCTTCGTCGTGGCGCAGCCGCGCGCCGGCGAGATCGTGCAATTCTTGCTGCGCGAACTGCAGCATCCCACCGCTGCGCTCGACCGCATCTATGAAGGCGTGTTCGAGCCGGCGCATCGCCGGCTATGTCATCTCTGGGAGCAGGCGACCGGCGAGCCGGCCGAAAGCGAGCGGACCCGGCTCACCGTGTTCACGCTGATCGGCCAGGTCGTCTATTTTCGCATCGGCCGCGAGGCGGTGAAGCGCCGCATGGGCTGGCACGACATCGGCGCCGCCGAGGCCGCCAAGGTCGCGGCCGTCACGACGGACAATCTCAGCGCCATGCTGGCCGCCCGAATGGGATCAAAACCCCAAATGGGATCAAAACCCCCAATTGGATCAAAACAATGAGTTTCCTCTGCTCCTTGCCGCTTGCCGCTCAACTCTTCGGCGCCTGTGCGCCCGCCGCTCCGCTCGCCGTCGGCTATGTCGAGGGCGACTATGTGCTGCTGGCGCCGATCGAGGTGGCGCAGGTCGAGACCGTCGCCGTCAAGCGCGGCGATCGCGTCACGCCGGGGGCGACGGTGGTGACGCTGGAAAGCGCCGACGCCAGGATCGCGGTGGCGCAGGCCGAGGCAAGCCTCGCGCAGGCGCAGGCGCAGCTCGCCGACCTGCAGGTCGGCAAGCGGCCGGAAGAGATCGCCGCACTCAAGGCGCAGGTCGACATGGCCAAGGCGCAGGCCGACGACGCCAAGCGCAAATACGACCGCGCCGCCGATCTGTTCAAGCGCGGCACCGGCACCCAGGCCGACTACGACACCGCCTCGGCGACGCTGGAGACCGCCAACGCCCAGGTCGGCCAGGCGCAGGCCAATCTCGCCGTCGGCGGCCTGCCGGCGCGGCCCGAGACGATCAAGGCCGCCGACAATCAGGTCAAGCAGGCGCAGGCAACCCTGCGGCAGGCCGAGTGGCGGCTGTCCAAGCGCACGCTCGCCGCCCCTTCGCCCGGCCGCGTCAACGACGTCATCCGCAATCCCGGCGACACCGCCGGCCCGACCGCGCCGGTCATCTCGATGCTGCCTGACGGCGCGGTGAAGCTCACCGTCTACATACCGGAGGCCGCCTTCGCCTCGGTCAGGATCGGCAGCCTGCTCAGCGTCCATTGCGACGGCTGCGGCCCCGATGTGAAGGCGCGCGTCAGCTATGTCTCGCCCGATCCCGAATTCACCCCGCCGGTGATCTATTCGCTCGAGAACCGGCAGAAGCTGGTCTATCTGGTCGAGGCGCGGCCGGAGGGCGACGCCGGCCCGCTGCAGCCCGGCCAGATCGTCGATGTCGACCTTGCGGAAACGGCCAAATGAACGCCATCGACGTTCACGGCCTGGTCAAGCGGTTCGGCGACAAGACCGTCGTCGACCATGTGACGATGTCGGTCGCCGAGGGTGAGATCGTCGGCTTCCTCGGCCCCAACGGTTCGGGCAAGACCACCACCATCCGCATCATGTGCGGCCTGCTGACGCCCGACGAAGGCGAAGGCACGGTGCTGGGTTTCAACATCCGCACCGACTCGCTCAGCATCAAGCGCGAAGTCGGCTACATGACGCAGAAATTCTCGTTCTACGAGGATCTGACGATCGGCGAGAATCTCGAATTCGTGGCGCGGCTCTACCAGCTGAAACCGGTCGAGGACTATGTCGCCAGGACGCTTGATGAACTCGGCCTCGCCTCGCGCCGCGACCAGCTGGCCGGCACGCTGTCCGGCGGCTGGAAGCAGCGGCTGGCGCTCGCCGCCTGCATCATGCACAAGCCGAAATTGCTGCTGCTCGACGAGCCGACGGCCGGCGTCGACCCGAAGGCGCGGCGCGAATTCTGGGACGAGATCCATCGCCTCGCCAGCGGCGGGCTGACCGTGCTGGTCTCGACCCACTACATGGACGAGGCCGAGCGCTGCCACCGCATCAGCTACATCTCCTATGGCAAGATGCTGGCCACCGGCACCGTTGAGGAGGTGGTGAAAAACGCCGGCCTGACGACGTTCGTGGTGCAGGGTCCACAGCTCGCCAAGGTGGCCGAAGAGCTGCAGGGCCGCCGCGGTGTCGACCAGGTGGCGCCGTTCGGCGCCACGCTGCATGTCGTCGGTTCCGACAGGAAGAAGCTCGAGGCAGCCCTCGCCGATGTCGAGAAGGAGCACAAGGGCGTGACCGTGGTGCCAGGCGAAACCAGCCTGGAGGACGTCTTCATCCAGTTCATGTCGGGGTCGAAGGACAATATGGCATGAGACAATATGGCGTGAACAGCGTCTTCTCCTTCGCCCGGCTCGGCGCGCTGCTGATCAAGGAGTTCATCCAGATGCGGCGCGACCGCATCACCTTCGCCATGATGCTCGGCGTGCCGCTGCTGCAGCTCATTCTGTTCGGCTTCGCCATCAACAACGATCCCAAGGGCTTGCCGACGGCGCTGGTGGCGATGAGCAACGACCAGTATACGCGCGCCATGGTCTCGGCGCTGCAGGTGACGGGCTACTACCATTTCGACCATGTCACCGAGAGCGCCGAAGAGGCGGAGTTCCTGATGGCGCGCGGCGACGTTTCCTTCGTCGTCACCATCCCGGCCGACTTCGCCAGCCGGGTCGAGCGCGGCGACAATCCGCAGATCCTGATCGAGGCCGACGCGACCGATCCCTCGGCCGCGAGCGGCGCCATTTCCACGCTGAGCACGGTGGCGAGCCAGGCACTGCTGCGCGCGCAAGGCATGCAGGCGGCCGCCGCCGAGAATGCCAGGCAGCAGCTGCAGGTGGTGGTGCACCATCGCTACAATCCCGAAGGCATTTCGCAATACAACATCGTGCCCGGCCTGCTCGGCGTCATCCTGCAGATGACCATGGTGATGATGACGGCCATGGCGCTGACGCGCGAAACCGAGCGCGGCACGATGGAAAACCTGCTCGCCATGCCGTCCAGTCCGGCCGAGATCATGCTGGGCAAGGTGCTGCCCTTCCTTGTCGTCGGCGCGGTGCAGGTCGCGGTGGTGCTGGTGGCGGCGAAGCTTCTGTTCGATATTCCGTTCGTCGGCAGCCTGACGCTGCTGTTGTCGTCGGTACTTGTCTTCGTGCTGTCGCTGGTGCTGCTCGGCTACACCATCTCGACCATGGCCCGCTCGCAGATGCAGGCCATGCAGCTCACCTTCTTTTTCTTCCTGCCGTCGCTGCTGTTGTCCGGCTTCATGTTCCCCTATCGCGGCATGCCGGGCTGGGCCCAGGCGCTGGGCGAAATCTTCCCGCTGACGCATTTCCTGCGCATCACCCGCGCGGTGATGCTGAAGGGCGCCGACTTCCATGCCATCGCCACCGAGATCGGCTGGCTGGCCGTGTTCGTGCTGGTGTTCGCGGGCACCGCGCTCTTGCGGTTCAGGCGCACGCTGGACTGACGGGCGCTCGCGGGAAGGTCGCTGAAAGGCTACCCTACGTGCAAGCCTCTTGATTGGATGGCAGCCCGTCGGGCCGCGCCGATGGTGGGCACGGCTGAGAGGATAGGGCGATCAGGCGGCTGCCATGATCCCGGCATAGGTGCCGAAATCGACATTGCCGCCGGAAAGCACCACGGCGACACTTTTGCCGGACAGTTCGATCTCGCCCGATGACAGAGCCGCGAGCGCCACGCAGCCGCCCGGCTCGACCACCAGCTTGAGATAGGCCATGGCATCGCGCATCGCCTGTGCGGTCGCCTTGTCGGAGACGGCGACGGCGCCGGCGAGGTTTTTGCGGTTGATTTCGAAGGTGATGGCGCCCGGCTCGGCGGTCAGGATCGCGTCGCAGATCGAGCTATGGCCCGGTTCGTTCGAAACCCGGGCGCCGGCGGCGAGCGAGCGGCGCGTGTCGTCGAAATGCTCGGGCTCGACCGCCCAGACCGCGGTGCCCGGCGAGGCATCCTTGACCGCCACCGAAATGCCGCTCGACAGGCCGCCGCCCCCGCAGGGGATGACGACGGCGTCGAGGCTGACGCCAAGCGCCCTGGCCTGCCGCATGAGTTCGAGGCCGATCGTGCCTTGCCCGGCAATGATGGCCGGATCGTCGAAGGGCGGCACCAGCACCATGCCCTTGTCGATATAGGGGCGAACCACGCTCATGCGGTCATCGCGAAAGCGGTCGAAGGGCACCACTTCCGCCCCCAGCTTGCGGACATTGCCGATCTTCATCGCCGGCGCGTCCGCCGGCATGGCGATGACCGCCTTGACGCCGAACATGGCCGCCGAAGCGGCCACCCCCTGCGCATGATTGCCCGAGGAGAAGGCGACGACGCCACGGCGGCGCTCTTCCTCGCTCAGCGACGACAGCTTGTTGTAGGCGCCGCGGAACTTGAACGAGCCGGTGCGCTGCAACGTCTCCGGCTTGAACAGGATGCGGCCGCCGAAGCGCCTGTTCAGCTCGGCCGATTCGATCAAGGGGGTTTCGACGATCAGGCCGGAAAGCCGCGCCGCGGCGGCGTGGATGTCGGCAATGCCGGGAGGGGTGGTCATGCGAAGTCCAGCAAAAGAGGCAGTCTCTTCTCATGATGCCCGCAAACGGCCGTGGCGCACCATCGAAAAAATGTGACCGTTACAAAGTTGGTGGACTGTCTCCGCCGTCGCCGCGATGCCCCGCCGACATCTCGCCGGTTTCACCCAAGCAACGTCCGCTGCCTCTTGGTCCCGCCCAGCTTGCGCCAATTGTTGAAGCGGTGGGTGGCGGCGGCAAACGAGATCTTCATCTGCTGGGCGACCGAATAGCGCGACTTGCCTTCGTCGAACATGCGGTAGCAGCACTCCACCCCTTCCTCGGTCAGCTTGCCGTCGGGGGCCTTGTTGTGTGGATTGGCGGGGTCGAATTTCTCGATCTGCTGCTCGACCAGGCCCTTCAGGCGCTGCAGATCGGCCTCGATGCTGGCGATGAGATCGAGAACGGGTTTCGGGTCGAAATGCTGGGGGTGCGGCTTCGTCATGCGGGGATCCTCGTTCTTGTCTTAGGTTCAGCTATATAGGGGAATCTTTGCCAATAAGGAAGAAGCGGGGCCGCTCGCACGCTTCAACAATTCTTGAACCCGTGACCCTCAGCGCGATTGACCCGGAGCAGGGCAGGCCATAGTTTAGAACAATTCTAAACTAGGGTCTTTTCCTCATGCTTTCCCGTGTTTTCGGCTTCGGCCGCCGCCCCTTCGAATCGCTCTCCGAACAGGAAATCCTGGCGCTGGCCATTTCATCCGAGGAAGATGACGGGCGCATCTACCGGGCCTACGCCGACGGGCTGGCGGAAAGTTTTCCGCAATCGGCGAAAGTGTTCGAGGAGATGGCCGAGGAAGAGGACGGCCATCGCGACTCGCTGATCGAGCTCTTCCGCAAGCGCTTCGGCGAGCGCATCCCGCTGATCCGGCGCGAACATGTGAAGGGCTATTATGAGCGCAAGCCCGACTGGCTGGTGAGGCCGCTCGGCATCGAGCACGTGCGCAGCCAGGCCGAGGCCATGGAGCGGCAGGCCTACCTGTTCTACGTCGAAGCGGCAAAGCGCACGACAGATGCCTCGACGCGAAAACTTCTCAATGACCTGGCGATAGCCGAACAGGGCCACGAGACGCTGGCGCAGCGGCTGGAGCAGAAGCACGTGCCCGGCGAGGTGAAGGATGAAGAGGCCGCCGCCGAGCAGCGCCAGTTCATCCTGACTTACGTGCAGCCGGGCCTGGCCGGCCTGATGGACGGTTCGGTGTCGACGCTGGCGCCGATCTTCGCCGCTGCCTTTGCCACGCATGACACCTGGCAGACCTTCCTGGTCGGGCTTGCCGCGTCGATCGGCGCCGGCATCTCCATGGGTTTTACGGAAGTGGCTTCCGACGACGGCAAGCTCTCAGGTCGCGGCTCGCCGATAAAACGCGGCATCACCACCGGCGTCATGACATCGGCCGGCGGCCTCGGCCACGCCTTGCCCTATCTCATTCCGCATTTCTGGACGGCGACGGCCGTCGCCGCCGTGGTGGTGTTCTTCGAACTTTGGGCCATCGCCTTCGTCCAGAACCGCTACATGCAGACCCCTTTCCTGCGCGCCGCCTTCCAGGTGGTGCTGGGCGGCGCGCTGGTGTTCGCGGCCGGCGTGCTGATCGGCAACGCGTGAGGGCGGTTCTCCCTTCCCCCACAAGGGCCACAAGGGGGGAAGGAAGAAGGCTTACCCATTCACCGCCCGGCTGTCCGCCGGCGCCTCCTCCCTTTCGGTCAGCCCATAATCCCTCACTACATGCGCGATCCGCAGTCGATAGCCGGCAAAGATTCCGCCGCGGCCGGCCTGCTGCGCCTGCCTGTGTTCTTCGGTGTTGCGCCAGGCCTTCACCGCGTCCTCGTCACGCCAGAACGACAGCGACAGGATGCGGTTCGGATCGGCGAGGCTCTGAAAACGTTCGATCGAGATGAAGCCATCACTGCCGTCGAGCAAGGGACGCAGATTGGCGGCGATGGCGAGATACGCATCGCGCTTGCCCTCGGCAGGCTGCACCTCGAAAATGACGGCGATCACGGCAGCACCAGCTTGGCGTGCGGCCCGGAGACGTGTTTCAGGAACATGCGGTCCTCCTTGAGGATGAATCGTTCTCGCTTGGCGAACTCGTAGTTTGCCTTGCCGGCGGGATCGGCGGCAAGCCGGGCGCGATAGGCTTCATAGGCCGCCAGGCTTTCAATGTTGTAGGCGGCGTAGGCCGTCGTCGCCGAGCCTTCATGCGGAGCATAGTAGCCGATCAGATCGGCGCCGCAGCGCGGAATGGCCTGGCCCCAGTTGCGGGCATATTCCTCGAAGGCGGCCTTGCCGAACGGGTCGATCTCATAGCGGATGAAGCAGGTGATGGTCATGGTCGTCTCCTTGGGTTCCTGCATCGACGCTTCGAGCGCGGTCGAAACGTCATACGCATCGATGTGCTAGGCATTTCCTGCCAGGAGCCATTGTCGCTTGCGTCGCCGGCGCCTTGATCTGACCGGAGAATAATGGCTATCTGACAAGAATGCTTCGATAAGGAACGAACTATGCGTGAAGGACCCGACATCGCCCGCATCGCCAGCCTGGTCGGCGACCCGGCCCGCGCCAACATGCTGAACGCGCTGATGGGCGGCACGGCGCTGACGGCGAGCGAACTGGCGCTGGAAGCCGGCGTGTCGCTGCCGACCGCCTCGTCGCATCTGTCGAAACTGATGGAGGGCGGGCTGCTGACCTTGGCCAGCCAGGGTAGGCACCGCTATTACGGCCTCGCCGGCCCGCAGGTGGCCGGCATGATCGAGGCCATCACCGGTCTCGCCGAGGCTGTCGGTCCGAAGCGCGTGCGGCCGGGTCCGCGTGACGGCGCCATGCGCGTCGCCCGCGTCTGCTACGACCATCTCGCCGGCGAGCAGGCGGTGGCGATGCTCGACCGCCTTGTCGAGAAGGACATATTGCTGCGCGATGACAGGGAGATCAGGCTCGGACCGTCGGCGCCATCGCATTTTGCGGCGATTGGCATCGATGTCGACGCAAAGCCGCGCCGACCGGTCTGCCGCGCCTGCCTGGACTGGAGCGTGCGCCGCTCGCACCTCGCCGGCACGCTGGGCGCCGCCATCCTCGACAAGATCCTTCTGGAAAAATGGGCGCGCCGCGAAAAAGACAGCCGCGCGGTGATTTTCTCGCCGCCCGGCAAGCAGGCCTTCGAGAAGGTGTTTTTGGCTTAGTTTGCCGGCGCCTCAACCTTCGTCATCCTACGGCGGAGCAGCCGCAAAGCGGCGTCGCGGAGACCCTAGGATCCATGCCGCGATCTCAGAGCGCCGCAACGGTGCAGAACCTTGCTGCCAGCACGGCGAGGAAGATCGCTGGCTCCTGTGCCGCCGTGTTTTTCCTTGGCGTCCCGGCATGGATCCTAGGGTCTGCGCCGCGTCGCTTCGCTCCTTGCTTCGCCCTAGGATTGTTTGAGAAGGATCAGGTAGTCTGGCGGCCGGGACTGCGGCCCATCACAGCCGGCAGTCCCGGCGGCAGGCGACCGTCCCTGGGATCGGGCGAGCACCCGACGTCATCAT